>JBFHOZ010000225.1:0-1699 GCA_041592975.1 Desulfuromonadales bacterium | reverse complement strand
TCGAGCTTGACAATATGCTTGAGGAGCAGGCTCTTGCCGGTCCCCGAAGGCCCGATAATTGAAAAGGTCTCCCCCGGCTCGATCATCAGGTCGACGTCTTTCAGGACATGGTTGTCGCCGAAAGACCGGTTCAAGCCTTCGATATGAATCCCGACCCCGTGCGAGTCCTCGTAGCCGGCGATACAGCTGTCCCCTTCGATAATCGTCGGCGCGAAACCGTGGGCCAGCCGGGCCCAGAACCCGCGCGAGGATTCGTTTTTCACATCTTTTTCCGGTGCAGCCACAGCGTCGAACTCCTAGATCATGAAACGGGTCAGCATGTAGTTCGCGATCATGATGAGCAGGAAAGACAGGACGACCGAGCGGGTCGTCGATTCGCCGATACCGCGGGCGCCGCCCTTTGTCTTGAAACCGATGTAACAGCCGACATGCGCGATGATGCCGCCGAAGACCATCGCCTTCAACAAACCCTTGAATATTTCCTTGTAGCTGAGCGCCCGGATCATGTTGTCGTAATAAACGGTGAAGGGCACGTCGATCATCGGGTTCACTTCGGCGATTACGCCGCCGCCGAGAATGCCGACGACCACGGCGAAGACCACCAGCGCCGGGGTGGCGATGAGGCAGGCGATGAGGCGCGGCATCGCCAGGTAGCGGACCGGACTGATCTCGAGGGTCTTGAGGGCATCGATTTCCTCGTAAACCTGCATTGCGCCGACTTCAGCGGCCATCGATGAACCGATCCTGCCGGCCACGAGCAGGCTGGTCATGACCGGGCCAAGCTCCTTGACCATTGACAGCCCGACGATCGCGCCGATCGCCTCCTGGGTCCCGTACAGGGCCAGCTCCGAACCTGTCTGCAGAGACAGGACCATGCCGACGAAGAGCGCCATCAGCAGCGCAATCGGCAGAGTGCCGATACCTATGTCGCTCATCTGGCGGAAGATGCTGTTCAGGTTGCGCGGAATCTCCTTGAAGTAGTAAATCGTCTCGCAGAGCAGCTCCAGCATTTCGCCGACACCCTGCGCTACATCAAGAAGTTTTCGACCGATCAAGGCAAACAAGCGCATTCCTGCTTTCTCAGTGAGGCGTCGGGTCGACTGCCCCCCAGGAGAGACCCCAGGGGAGGAACAGTAAATTGAGAGACCTGGCGCCGTCTTCAGCACGGTAGCGGATCAGGCCTTTCAACAGCTTCAAATCCCGGGATTCCGACGATTGCCGGCGATATTCCACCAGCGGGAACAGCTCCCACGCCAGCCGGTCCCCCTGGCGTTCACTCCAGAACAGGTTCCATATCAGGCTGACGACTGCGTTGCCGTGATCATCCCATTTTTGCTGGTAAAGACGCCACAGCGGCGACCAGAGACGCTCAATGGCATCGTTGTCCGGAAAAACCGGTTCCACCGGGGCCAGGACATGCAGATGGCTGACCCCGGATGACCGCTTGTAGCCGAAAAGCGGCCAGAGGGCGATGCGCCGCATCGATGCGTCCGTCTCGCGCTTCAATTCACGCGTATCCGAGTACAAGAAAAACAGCAACCGGTCACGGCGGCGTTCAATCAGCTCGGAATGCATCTCCTCGATCTTGTAAACTGGCCAAAGATACCATCTCTGGCGTTTCACATCCATCGTTTCATCAGCATAAAACGGCAAAAGCTGCATGCCGTGGTAACGCTCTCCAGTCGTAATCCGCACTAGG
>JBFHOZ010000224.1:0-2022 GCA_041592975.1 Desulfuromonadales bacterium | reverse complement strand
TCGCCGACGAATTGATGTACCAGGTCAAGAGCGCCGGCAAGAACGCCATCCGGCATGTCTGTCATGGCGGCGATCGAACGGAAGAACAGCAGCAGTCTCACTCCGGAGGCTTTCCTGCGGGTGAATGAGCCCCCCAACAACCTTGCAATTCCGACTGATATCGGTTAGGTTTCGTCACATCCGGCACGAGGGACTTCCCCCGTGCCTTATCTCCCTTCAATCCAGGTGATCTATGCGTTATTCTCAATATCTTCTCCCGACCCTCAAGGAAACCCCCGGTGACGCCGAAATCGTCAGCCACCAGCTGATGATGCGTGCCGGCATGATCCGCAAGGTCGCGGCCGGTATCTACAATTACATGCCTCTCGGGCTGCGCTCGATCCGCAAGATGGAGGAGATCATCCGCGAAGAGATGAACCGCGCCGGGGCGATCGAGTGCCTGATGCCGATGGCCAACCCGGCCGAGCTCTGGCAGGAGTCCGGCCGCTGGGAGAAGTACGGCAAGGAGCTGCTGCGCTTCAAGGACCGCAAGGAGACCGATTTCTGCGTCGGTCCGACCCACGAGGAGGTGGTCACCGATATCGTGCGCAACACGGTCAAATCCTACCGGCAGCTGCCGCTCAACCTCTACCAGATCCAGACCAAGTTCCGCGACGAGATCCGTCCCCGTTTCGGCCTGATGCGCGGCCGCGAGTTCATCATGAAGGATGCCTACTCCTTCGACCTCGACGACGCCGGCGCCGATGTCTCCTACGATAAGATGTACCAGGCCTACCGGCGGATTTTCCGTCGCTGCGGGCTGAATTTCCGCGCCGTCGAGGCCGACAGCGGTGCGATCGGCGGCTCCTTCTCCCACGAGTTCATGGTGCTGGCCGAGTCGGGCGAGGATGCCATCGTCTCATGCAGTGCCTGCGAGTACGCGGCCAACGTCGAGAAGGCCGAACTGGTTCAGGGCGAAGCGGCGACACCACCGGCTACGGCCGAACTCAAAGAAGTCGCCACCCCCGGGCAGAAGACCATCGAGCAGGTGGCGGCTTTCCTCAAGCTGACCCCGGACCGCCTGGTCAAAACCCTGGTCGTGCAGACGTCCGCCGACGAGGTCCTGGCGGTGCTGCTGCGCGGCGACCGCGAACTGAACGCCATCAAGCTGGCCAACCTGCTCGGGGTTGACTGGGCGTTGATGGCGGATGACGCCGTGGTGCAGAAGACCACCGGCGCGCCGGCCGGTTTCGCCGGCCCGGTCGGATTGAAGGTGCGCATCATCGCCGATAACGAGGTGCGGGCAATGGCCGATTTCGTCGTCGGCGGCAACGCCGTCGACCTGCATGTCACCGGGGTGAACCACGGTCGCGACTTCCGGGTCGACCGGTTCGCCGACCTGCGCCAGGCAGAGGCCGGCGATCCCTGCCCGCGCTGTGCCGGCGGCAGGCTCGAGAGCTGGCGAGGCATCGAGGTCGGCCACGTCTTCAAGCTCGGCACCAAGTATTCCGAGGCGATGGAGGCCACGGTCCTCGATGCCGAGGGGCAGGCCCGAACCCTGGTGATGGGCTGCTACGGCATCGGCGTCGGTCGCACGGTGGCAGCGTCGATCGAACAGAACCACGACGAAAACGGCATTGTCTGGCCGATGCCGCTGGCGCCGTTCCAGGTGATCGTCACGCTGGTGAATCCGAACGACGCCGAGGTGCGCGAGGCCGGGGAAAGCCTCTACCGGGAGCTGCTGGCGGCGGGTGTCGAGGTGCTGCTTGACGATCGCGACGAGCGTCCGGGCAGCAAGTTCAAGGATGCCGACCTCCTCGGCATCCCTCTGCGCGTCAACGTCGGCGCCCGCGGCCTCAAGGAGCAGGCTTTCGAATTGCAGGAGCGCCGCAGCGGCGAACGCAGCATGCTGCCGATGGCCGGCGCGGCGGCAGACATCGCCGGCAGGGTGTCTGCGGAGCTTGCCGCCGGAAGCGAGGTTGGTAAACGATGAACGAATTCCGTGTTGAGAAGGGCGGGCGACTGACTTTGCCGCCCAATATC
>JBFHOZ010000223.1:0-2029 GCA_041592975.1 Desulfuromonadales bacterium | reverse complement strand
TCCCCTTGACCGTGTCGATGGTGTCGAACAGCGGCTCCGTGTCCTCCTGGGTGTCCTTGTTGTAGGCGAGGGGCAGCGACTTCATCAGGGTCAGAAGGCTGACCAGGTTGCCGAAGACCCGTCCCGACTTGCCGCGCACCAGCTCCGGCACGTCCGGGTTCTTCTTCTGCGGCATGATCGAACTGCCGGTGCAGAAGGCGTCGGAGAGCTCGATGAAGTTGAAGTCGGCGCTCGACCAGAGCACCAGCTCCTCGGCCAGGCGCGAGAGATGCATCATCAGGATCGAGGCGGCGGCGCAGAACTCGATGGCGAAGTCGCGGTCGGAGACGGTGTCGAGGCTGTTGCGGGTGACGCCGTCGAAACCGAGCTGTTCGGCGACGAACTCCCGGTCGATATCGAAGGTCGTGCCGGCCAGGGCGCCGGCGCCGAGCGGCAGGACGTTGACCCTTTTGTAGAGGTCGCAGAAGCGTCCGGCGTCCCGCTTGAGCATCTCGTAGTAGGCGAGCATGTGGTGCGAGAAGAGGACCGGCTGCGCCGTCTGCAGGTGGGTGTAGCCCGGCATGATGACGTCGAGATTCTTCTCCGCCTGGTCGAGCAGGGCGTCCTGCAGGCTGGCGAGGAAATCGCCCAGGGCCTTGATCTCGTCGCGCAGGTAGAGGCGGACATCGAGAGCGACCTGGTCGTTGCGCGAGCGGGCGGTGTGCAGCTTGCCGCCGACCGGGCCGACCTTTTCGATCAGCCGCGCCTCGATATTCATGTGGATGTCCTCGAGGCTCACCTTGAACGCGAGCTGGCCCGCCTCGATCTCCGTGAGGATCTCCTGCAGCCCCCTGACGATGATCCCGGCCTCGTCATCGCTGATGATCGCCTGCTTGGCCAGCATCCGCGCGTGGGCGATCGACCCTTCGATGTCGTAACGGTAGAGCCGCTGGTCGAACATGATCGAGGCGGTGAATTCCTCGACGAACTGATCGGTGGGGGCGGTGAAACGCCCGCCCCAGAGTTTTTCAGCCATAACACCCTCTCGATGAAATGCGATACTAATGTGGTCCCGGCAATTCGGCGGCGATGTCGTCTCCCTGTTGCAGTTCAACGTCCCAGCCGAGAGCGGGATAGACCATGCCGAGGATATGCCGGCAGCCGGGCGGCAGGTCCATTGCCGGCAGTTCGGCCGATGCCGCCCAGACCGCCTCGGTGCATTCGTCGCCGTTCGGTCTCGCTTCTCCCCCGGCCGACGAGCAGCGATAGTAGAGGATGACGTAATGATCCCCCCCGTCGCCGATGGAGAGATGTTCGAAGACGTCGATCAACCCTTCGACACGAATCTCGAGGCCGACCTCCTCGCGCACCTCCCGGTGCAGGGCGGCAACGATCGATTCTCCCCGGTCGATACGCCCTCCCGGCATCACCCACTGGCTGCAGAACGGCTCGATGCAGCGCCGGGTCAGCAGGACTCTTTCCTGCTCATCGATGATGCAGGCGACGACGCAGGTCTTTATTTCTTGCTTCTTGAATTCCATTTCGAAGACCTGGTGTCCTGTATTGGAAAGTCAAGATCGTAAATATGTTTTACGCCGAGACGGAGAGTCCGGAGAGAAAAAAATCTATTCGATTTGCTTACTCTCCTTCTCTGCGCCTCTCCGGTCAATGCAGACTTTGCTATCTGTTTTTCTCCATCAGGCTGCGGATGCGCAGGCGCAGGGCGTTGAGCTTGATGAACCCCTCGGCGTCGGCCTGGTTGTAGACCTCGTCCGCCTCGAAGGTGGCGAAGTCGACGTTGAACAGGCTGTCGGTCGCCGAGTCGCGGCCGACGACCCGGCAGTGCCCCTTGTAGAGCTTGATGCGCGCCTTGCCGTTGACCGTCTTCTGGCTCTCGTCGATCAGCGCCTGGATCACCTCGCGCTCCGGCGAGAACCAGAAGCCGTTGTAGATCATGCTGGCGTAGCGGGGCACCAGCGAGTCGCGCAGGTGCATGACCTCGCGGTCCATGGTGATCGACTCGACCGCCCGGTGCGCCTCCTCGAGGATG
>JBFHOZ010000222.1:0-2057 GCA_041592975.1 Desulfuromonadales bacterium | reverse complement strand
TACCGGCTGCCGGCCGCTTGACCCCTCCCGGCATTTTTTCTTCTAGTATGGTCACTATTGCCGGCGCTGACGAAAGGATGCCCTGATGAAAATCGTCATCGACGAGACCAGATGCCGCACTTCCGGCGAGTGCGCCAGGGCCTGCCGGCACAGCGCCGTCAGCTGCGAGGAGTCGTCGCACTCCCGCCGGATGACGAGATAAAGCCCCCGGGCCGGACAGGCCTGCGGGGGCTTTTTTGATGACAACAGGAGGCCGCATGCAGAAGCTCTTCAACTTTGTCAAAACGACCGTGACCGGCGGCCTGGTGGTCATGGTCCCGATGGCGATCCGTGCCTACGCCGTCGGCCAGATGATCGTCGTCCCGGCCGGCAGCACCAGAAAGATCGACGCCTCGCTGACCGACATGCTGACCGCCGTCTCGCAGATGGGGATCGAAGCGAACAGGCTCTACGACAAGGCTAGTCGACCGTAGCGCCGAACCCGACCCGGCTGCCGCTCCCCCCCTTCTCGTCCGGCGGCCGATAGATGTCGTCCTGCTTGAGGAAGATCCGCTCGACCGGCAGCTGCCGCGCCTGGACCAGGTGCTCGTAAACGGCGCGCGCCCGGGCCTCGGCGAGCGCCTGCATCTCCTCTTCTCCGGCCGGGGTGTTGGCGAAAAGAAGCTTCTCCATCTCGGCGTCCGGAAGCGCCTTGACCATGCCGAGGGCATTGCGCGGTTTGGGAAAATCGGCTTCTTTGTAGACCTGCTTCAGGTAGCGTGACCGCTCCTCTGCATTGAGGGACATGCTGTCGACCGTCGCCCCCTCCGGCAGTTTTCCTTCCCTCTTCAGGGCGTCGTGCCTGTGCCGCTTCAGGGCGGTCTCCAGCCGGACCCGGCGCCACGCCTCCGGGTCGTTTTCCCGGTCGACGTAGCCGCTGACCTCCAGCTTCAGCCCCGGACGCTGCTGCAGGGCGTCTGCCAGCCTGGCCAGCTTGGCCTCTTCCGGTTCCTGCAGATCGGCGACCCCGTAGGGGAAGGAGACGGTGCTGAAGTCTTCGTCACCGCCGCCGAGCACCGCCGCCAGCAGCTTGAAGGGGGAAGTCGCCGCCTTGACCAGCAGGTTCTTGAGGATGGTGAAAACGACGCCGACGACCGAGAACTCGGGGTCGTCGAGACTTCCGGTGACGGGCAGATCGAGGCGGATCTCGCCGCGCCCGTCCTTGAGCAGGGCGACCGCCAGCCTGACCGGCAACGACGTCGCCTGATCGCTCGCGACCTTCTGCCCGAAGGTGAACTGGTCGAGGAAGACATGGTTGGCGGCATTGAGCCGGTCGCCGTCGACCTGGTAGTCGAGGTCGAGGTAGAGCTTCCCCTTCTCGATGGCGTAGCCGAGGTAGTTGCCCGAGTAGGGGGTCATCGGCGACAGCTCGATCGCGTCGAAGCGGATCTTCAAATCGGCGAAAAGAGTTTCGCCGAGGGGGCGGATGCCGCCGGTGATCTGCAGCGGCGAGCGGTTCTCCAGGTTGCCGCGCAGATCGACGACGGCCGGCGTCTCCGACTGCGAATCGATGCCGCTGACCCGGCCGCCGAGATTGAGGAAGCGGGCCCGGAACGGCTTCGGCATGTGCTGGTCGACGAATTCGAGCGTCCCCCCCTGCAGGGTGACCCGGTCGATGGCGATCCTCGGAACGACAGCCGACGCACCCTTGTCCGCCGCCGCTTCCGGCGCGCCCTGGCCCGCTTCCGGGTCGGCGGGTTCGGCCAGCATCTGCTGGAGGTTGACCTTCCCCCCGGTCGTCACCAGGATTTTTGCCAGGTAGCTGCTGAGGGTCATCTCGGCGATCCGCACCGCCGGCCCCGTTTCGTCGACCCGCAGATCGACACCGTCGAGCTGCAGGCTTTCCCACTGCAGCACATCGCTCCCCCCTGCCGGTTCGACCAGGCGCAGGTCGCGCAGGCCGACGGTGCCGGCCAGCGTGACCGTGGTCGCCGGTTCCAGCGCCAGCGACGCGTTCAGGTCGGCATCGGCATGCCCCCCCGACACGATTCCGGCGAATTCCGGCGGGAAATAGCTCT
>JBFHOZ010000221.1:0-2064 GCA_041592975.1 Desulfuromonadales bacterium | reverse complement strand
GGAGAGGGAGCCGAGCAGCTCCCGGCGCCAGGGACCGAGGCAGGTCCGCTCGGCCCTGCGCATGGCCGCATCGTAGAGCCGGGACATGCACCAGGAAGAGATGTTCATATAATGAGTTTATCTCCGATTTTTTCTGCGGTAAACTCCCTGCGAGTCTCCCGGGAGAGGATGATGGCCAGAAAACCGAGTTTCAGGAACATCGAGATCCGCTACCGCAAGGACCGGCAGAAGAACCTCCTGGCCGGGCCGGGTGCGCACGATTTTGTCGTCGTCCTCGACCGCCTCAAGGCGGGCTACAACGTGGCCAAGATCCTGCGCAGCGCCCAGGCGTTCGGCGCCGCCGAGGTCCACCTGGTCGATATCGGCGTGTTCGACCCGTCCCCGGCCAAGGGCGCCCTGCGCAAGGTCCCGGCAAGGTTCCCGGGAACCTTTGCCGAGAGCTTCGACGACCTCGCGGGCCGGGGCTATACCTGCTTCCTGCTGACCGCCGATGGCGCTGAGAGCCTGACCGATGTCGCTTTGCCGCGGTAGAGCGCCTTCATCTTCGGCCACGAGGAGTTCGGCCCGAGCTTCGCCCCGGACGATTTCCCGGAGATCCGCACCCTGAAGATACCCCGGTACGGCGCAATGGAAAGCCTCAATGTCAGCAACGCCGCGGCAATCGTCATGTTCGAGTATATCCGGCAGCGGGAGAGGGCCGAATAGGTTTTCCCGCAATCTGCAAAATTCCAGTCAGGTCTGAATGAATCAAGCGCTTTCAAGTTTTTGCCGCGATATGGCGGCGTACGCATTTGTGACTTTGTCGCTCTTATTTGCGTGAAACAAATTTGAAAGTCTTTATATATTGAATATTTGAATTTAGCTGCTATCCTATTGGTGCGCTTGGCAAGGTGATTGCTGATGAAATGTTTATTGGCGGCTCACAGGGACTGTCGGCGCGACAAGGACATTACCCGGTCTGGGTTAAGAAATCAGATTACGACTGGCAAGGAGACAGAGCGACCGGATGAGCCGGGTCGCTTATGTCTGCCCCGTGCCGGGCTGCCCACCCCAACCGCAGCCCGGTGCGGGGCTTTCTTATATCGACTGCTTGCCGGTGACCGACTCGATTTCGACCTTGAAAACAAAGGTCCGCTCGATCGAGGCGAACGGGTAGTCGAAAACGCCGTCGGAGTAATTCGCCATCAGGATATCGAGGGCGTCCCGTTTCTCCTCGATGCTCTCGATGATGACGGCCTTGCCGAAGCCGATAACGCTCTGGTAGCGGGTGCTCCAGTCACAGCCGTTCTCTCCCCTGACGATGCCGTGATCGATGTCGAACTCGAAGCAGACCTCGGGGTTCGCCCTGAGGAGGCCGACCTTTTTCCCGGCGTCGGCGGAGTGGAAGTAGAGGGTTCTGTCGCGGTAGCCGAAGTTCATCGGTACGATGTAGGCGCGGTTGCTCTCGCACAGACCGAGACGGCAGATGGTCGATTTGCGGATGATCTTCTCGATCTGCGGGAAATCGGATATTTCCCGGTCGTTTCTGCGCATGGCGTGTATCCTGAAGTTATTTCGGGCGGCAAACGCCCTTTGAGCAGGTCATCCCCTCATCCTCGATCGGCAGGTCGTCGAGGAAGCGCTCGGCCTGGATCGCCGCCTTGCAGCCGGATCCGGCGGCGGTGATCGCCTGGCGGAAGAAGGGGTCCTTGACGTCGCCGGCGGCGAAGACGCCGGGAATGCTGGTTTCGGTGCTTTTGCGGGTCTTGATGTAGCCGTCTTCGGTCATCTCCAGCTGCCCTTCGAACAGGGAGGTGTTGGGGATGTGGCCGATGGCGATGAAGACGCCGTCGCAGGAGAGCTCTTCCTCGCTCCCGTCGATGGCATGTTTCAGGCGGACGCCGGTGACCCCCCGGTCGCCGGCGATGATCTCGACGACCTCGCGGTTCCACCGGAAGCGGATCGCCTTGTTGGCCAGTGCGCGGTCCGCCAGCACCGGTGTGGCCCGCAGCGCATCCCGTCGGTGCACCAGGGTGACCCGGCGGGCGAAGCGGGTCAAAAAGACCGCCTCCTCGACGGCGCTGT
>JBFHOZ010000220.1:0-2091 GCA_041592975.1 Desulfuromonadales bacterium | reverse complement strand
GACGCCATCGCCACCGATCATGCACCGCATCATCTCGACGAGAAGAACGTCGAGTTCAACCTCGCCATGAACGGCATCGTCGGGCTTGAAACAGCACTGCCGCTCACACTGAAGCTGGTGGCCGACGGCGTGATCGACCTCGGTCGGGCGGTTACTCTGCTCACCAGTGGACCTGCCACGGTCCTCGGCCTGGAGGGCGGCAGCCTCAAGGTCGGTGCCGTTGCCGACGTTACGGTGATCGACTCCGGGCTGAGCTGGAAAGTCGACGCACAGAAGCTGCGCAGCAAGAGCAAGAACACCCCCTTCGATGGCTGGGACTTGAAGGGAGCGGCCGTCTGCACCATTGTGGGCGGCAAGATCGCTTACCGGAAATAAACAACATGATGCGACATAAAAGTACATAAAAACATATAGTTCCAACATATATTTCATGCAGCATCTCAACAAGGAGTCGTTTATGAAAGCAGCATTGGCCCTCGCTGATGGCCGGGTATTTTACGGCCGCGCCCTGGGGGCATCCGGGGAAATCTCCGGGGAGGTAGTCTTCAATACCAGCATGTCGGGTTACCAGGAAATCCTGACCGACCCGTCTTATCATGGTGAGATCGTCACCATGACCTATCCGCTGATCGGCAACTACGGCGTCAACCGTGAGGACGTCGAATCGTCACGTCCGCATTTGTCCGGCTTCGTCGTCAAGGAAGCTTGCGAGACTCCCAGCAACTGGCGCTCGGAGATGACCCTCGATGCCTATCTCAAGGAGAACGGCATTATCGGCATCGCCGGCATCGACACCCGCGCACTGGTCCGCCATATCCGTGACAAGGGAGCCCAGACCGGCGTGCTTTCTTCCATCGACCTCGATGCCGACAGCCTGGTCGCCAAGGCAAAGGCCGCACCGTCGATCGTCGGCCAGGACCTGGTGCAGCACGTCACCTGCAACGAGCCTTACCACTGGAAGGAAAGCGTCTGGAGCCTGGAGCAGGGATACGGCGCGCCGGAGGGCAAACCGCGCTTCAAGGTCGTCGCCTACGATTTCGGCATCAAGCGCAACATCCTGCGCAACCTGGTCGCCCGGGGATGTGACGTTACGGTCGTGCCGGCGTCGACAACCGCAGCGGATGTCCTCGCCATGCAGCCAGACGGCGTCTTCCTCAGCAACGGCCCCGGCGACCCGGAACCGATCACCTACGCCCAGGAAAGTATCCGCCAGTTGCTCGGCAAGGTGCCGCTGTTCGGTATCTGCCTCGGTCACCAGCTGCTCTCCATCGCCCTGGGGGGCCGCACCTACAAGCTCAAGTTCGGTCATCGCGGCGGCAATCAGCCGGTGCGGAGAGGGGAGGGGCACAACGTCGAAATCACCTCCCAGAACCATGGTTTTGCGGTCGATGCCGACTCGCTGCGTGACGACGCGTTGGTGACCCACATCAACCTGAACGACAACACGGTCGAGGGTTTGCGTCACAAGACCTTTCCGGCATTCTCGGTCCAGTATCATCCCGAGGCGTCGCCGGGTCCCCATGACGCCAATTACCTCTTCGACGACTTCATCAAGCTGATGGAAGAGACCAGGGGCGGCAGCTAGCACCCGGGGGCTGGGGGCTGGTAAAAGCATGTCTTTAAATTCAACACCATAGATACGGAATTATTGATGCCAAAAAGAACGGACATAAAAAAGATTCTGATCGTCGGCGCCGGACCAATCGTCATCGGCCAGGCCTGCGAGTTCGACTACTCCGGAACCCAGGCCTGCAAGGCCCTCAAGGAAGAGGGCTTTGAAGTCGTCCTGCTCAATTCCAACCCGGCGACGATCATGACCGACCCCGACTTCGCTGATCGCACCTACGTCGAGCCGGTTAACCCGGCGACCCTGGCGCGGATCATCGCCAAGGAGCGCCCGGACGCCCTTTTGCCGACGCTCGGTGGACAGACGGCTCTGAACTGCGCCGTGGCGGTGGCCAAGAACGGCACGCTGGAGAAGTACGGCGTCGAACTGATCGGCGCCAAGCTGCCTGCCATCGAGAAGGCCGAAGACCGCACGCTCTTCAAACAGGCGATGGAGAAAATCGGGGTCGCTGTGCCGAGTTCCGG
>JBFHOZ010000219.1:0-2141 GCA_041592975.1 Desulfuromonadales bacterium | reverse complement strand
CGCTCTACGCCTCGGTCTGCATCGCCGGCGCCATCCTGCTGGTCCTCCTCAGCCGGACCGAACTGGCCGGCCCCCCGGCGACGCTGCTCGCCGCCCTGACGGTGATCGCCCTGCGCATCGTGGCGATCCACCGGCAGTGGACCCTGCCGCGCGCCGACGAACTCGAACATTAACCAAAAAGGAACACGCTTATGTATCTCACCCGTCTGCTCGGAACGTCACAACGCCTGCCGGTCGGCAAGATCGTCTGCCTGGGACGCAACTACAGCGAGCATATCAAGGAGCTCGGCAACGCCGTGCCCGACAAGCCGGTCATCTTCATCAAGCCGTCGACCAGCATCATCCCCGACGGCGGCACCGTCGTCATTCCGGGCTACTCGAACGACTGCCACCACGAGGTCGAGCTGGCGCTGCTGATCGGCAGAACCGGCCGGAACATCCCCGCGGAATCGGCGATGGCGCATGTCTCCGGCTACGGCGTCGCCATCGACCTGACCCTGCGCGACGTCCAGTCGGAACAGAAGGAGAAGGGGCTGCCGTGGGAGATCGCCAAGGGGTTCGACACCTCCTGCCCGCTCTCCGACTTCGTCCCGACCGACCGGGTGGCCGATCCGCACAACCTGCGGCTGACGCTCAGCGTCAACGGCGACGTCCGGCAGGACGGCAGCACCGCGCTGATGATGCGGCGGATCGGGCAGATCGTCGCCGAGATGTCGGCGATCTTCACCCTCGAGGAGGGGGACGTCATCCTCACCGGCACCCCGGCCGGGGTCGGCCGGGTGCAGAGCGGCGACGTCATGGAAGCGGAAATCGAGCAGGTCGGTCAGATCAAGGTGAAGGTGGCGTAAATGACGACCGCTTTTATCGTTGTCATCATCAGTCTCGGCGTTCTGGTCTGGAGTGCCGACCGCTTTGTTGACGGAGCCTCGTCGACGGCCCGCCATTTCGGCATGCCACCACTGCTGATCGGCATGCTGATAGTCGGGTTCGGCACCTCGGCGCCGGAGATGCTGGTCTCGTCCCTGGCCGCCTGGCAGGGCAATCCCGGCATCGCCCTCGGCAACGCCTACGGGTCGAACATCGCCAACATTGCCCTGATCCTCGGGGTCACGGCCATGATCAGCCCTATCGCCTTCCATTCGAATATCCTGCGCAAGGAGTTGCCGATCCTCACCATGGTCACCGGGCTGACGGTCATGCTGGTCTGGGACACGGTCATGACCCGCCTGGACGCCGGAATTCTGCTGGTCATTTTTGCCGGGTTCATGTTCTGGTCAATCCGCCAGGGAATGCGGCAGCGAGGGGATACCCTCGAGCAGGAGATGCAGCAGGAGCTCTCGTCGCGAACGCTTCCGTTAAACAGGGCCCTGTTCTGGCTCATCCTCGGCTTGCTGCTGCTGATCGGCAGCTCCCGCGCCCTGGTCTGGGGAGCGGTCACCATCGCCACCGCCATCGGCATCTCCGAACTGGTTGTCGGCCTGACCGTGGTGGCGATCGGCACCTCTCTTCCCGAGCTTGCGTCCTCGATCATGGCGATTCGTAAAAAAGAGCACGATATTGCTCTCGGCAATGTCATCGGCTCAAACCTGTTCAACACCCTGGCGGTGGTCGGTCTGGCCGGGTCGGTTCGCCCCTTGCCGGTTCCGCCGGAGGCGTTGTCGCGTGACATACCGCTGATGGCCGGATTGACGCTGGCACTTTTCGTTATCGGCTACGGTTTCCGCGGTCGTCCCGGCCGCATCAACCGCATCGAAGGGGCCTTTCTGGTGATCACCTTTTGTGCCTACACCGCCTACCTGGTCGCATCAATCACTTAAGACGCACTTGACCATAGCGGATTCACCCCAACATCGAGGGGTCAGCCCCCTGGATGTTGTGCTTTCTGACATTATTGGTGAGGTGGTGCGCCAGTCGGGTCGGTTCCGGCATGCGGTAGCGGGTACAGCACTGCAGGGCAAGGTCGGTCGCCATTTCGACATCGACCTTATGGCCGGGCGAGATAAACATCGGCCTGACCCGGTCACGGGTGCGGACCACCTGGCCGATCCGCTCTTCGTTCAGCAGCAGATCAGCCCGACTCCCCTTCTTTTCTCTCGGATCTTGATATTCACCGCACAGGCGGCTCTTGGCGCAGCCGATGG
>JBFHOZ010000218.1:0-2204 GCA_041592975.1 Desulfuromonadales bacterium | reverse complement strand
TGCACGGAATTCACTGTCGTCGAAGTTCTGTGGTGTGGGAACGATGGTAAAGGTCTTGTTCGGCCAATCGAACAACCCCACCTTTCCCTGATACCCCTGCCACCACAACCTTTTGAAAACCGTTTCCGCCCAGCGCTTCTTCTCCCATGGCTTGACGTTCCAGCCATGCACGAACATCACGTATTCGTCGGTGGCGGGCTCGTAGAGGCTGCGGCGTGAGGCGTTCGTATCGATACCTTCGAAATTGAATTGGTCCTTGACCGGTTTGAGTGAGTCGCCTGACTCCTCCACGACGAAATGGTCGTAAAAATACTGGATGTCTTTCAGGGCGAGTCTTACTTCACGCGACACCACAGGAATACCCTTGTAACTCACCGTAAATCGCAAGACGCCATCACCTTCGGAACGGCCCTCGAACAAAAAGGTCGTCAGCACATCCTTGATAAACTGTTCGGCTGAAACCGTCGCTACTTCCGGACTGACAGCTACTAGAAGCGGCTTGGCAACCTGTTCATCTGGTTCGGCTCCTGTGGCGCTTACATCAAGGCCAAGGTAACCATCATCCTGTCCTGCTGAAGCAAATATGTTCACCATCGGCTTTGTGGAGTCATCGTCAGCGATCATTGAGAACCCGTAGGTAAAGCTCGATGGATCAAGTGCTCCACGCAGAATCTGCAGCCTCGACAGATCCTCCAGATCCCGTTTGCACGGGATCCTGTTGTCATGACTGTCGTTGCCAGCTTCAACGTCGTCCTCTTCTCCACTGCTCTGCACATCCCGGTCGTTATTTACCCAAAACAATGCTGATTCATCTACGAGTCTGTTGAATCTGATATTCCGGTCCCGATCCCCATCAACCGCCATGTCGAGGTGGACAACCGTCAACGGCACCACGTCGGTCAACGTTTCCCCCTGCACCGGAACATAGGTCAGCGTCAGGCTGTCGGCGTGCAGGCCGGGGCTTTCCCCCAACCCTTCGAGGTACAGCGGTACGCTGAGCGGGGCTGCATTGATCAGCTGCGGCGGGTCACCGGGTTTGAGTTCGACGAGGTCGCCGTTCAGGTCGGCGAAGATGCGCAGCCGGGACGGGTCGCTGGCGTGCACCTGCCAGCTGCCGCCGACCATGCCGGGGTCGTCGATGTTGACCCAGGCGCGCTTGAGTTCGTCGTCGGTGCGCAGCATGCCGGGGGTCGCGGCGTCTGGCAGGCTGACGGCGGGATCGGCTTCGGACTCGTCGAAGTCGTTGTTGAGCAGGACGAAGGCGCCGATCTGGGTTTCGAGCAGGTCGGGGAGCCCGTCGATGCGCAGGTCGACGCTGCTGACGACGGGAACCACTGGAATCCTGCGGCTGTAGATGGCGTTGTCTTCGCCGGCCTGGCCGAGCATAACCTGGATTTCGTAGTTCTTGATCGGATGGAACAGATAGCCCTGCGGCAGGGTGACGCCGGCGTTGCCGGAGGTCGGGGCGATCAGGGTCTCCCAGAGCTTGCCGTCGGCATGGATAATAACCTGTGCCATGCCGGCGACGTATTCGGCGGGGCGGATGGTGATGGGGATCTCCACGGGGCGCACCAGGAAACCTTGCGCATCGACCGGCGCCACCAGGGATTCGGGGACATCGAGGGCGACACCCCAGATCTCGATGGTCTTTTCGACCGGGCCGATGACCCGCGTCTGCACGCCGCCGCTGTCACAATGGCTGCACTCATTATCGATGACCCACCGGTCGTGTGAGGCGCTCGCCTGCAACGGCACCAGGTTCAGGCCTTCGGCGATCTCCAGGTCGAGCCCGTAGAGGAAGGGGGCCGGCTGGCTGACGCCGGCGGCGACGCGCTTGAGTTCGGCGCCGGCGGCGGTGACACGGTCCGGCGGGACCTGGGAAAAGGCGCCGGTCCCCACCACCCGATCGCAGGTGCGCGCGGGGTCCGGCGAGCAGGCGAGGGTCTCGCCGTTCTGCAGCACCTCCGCCCCTTCCTTGAGGAGATAGGACTTGACGGCGAGCTGGGCCGTGACCCCGGCGGGCCGGGCATCGACGTTGCGCCCGGCGTCGTCAGTGCGCCGCGGGTAGTTCAGCACCAGCGTCTCCACGGGGTCGCCGGGCGGGGCGCAGGCGTTGCCGGTCGCTTGCGGCGTGACGGTGCGCGTCGTCGTGCCGGTCGCCGTCGGGAAGGCGATGTCGAGCGGGTAGCCGGCCCCCGCCAAGC
>JBFHOZ010000217.1:0-2228 GCA_041592975.1 Desulfuromonadales bacterium | reverse complement strand
GCTGGTGGAGACCGCGGCCGGCCGTGCCGGCGTCAAGGCGGCCGGCGGCATCCGCGACTGGTCCGCCTGCCGGGCGATGATCGAGGCGGGCGCCAGCCGCATCGGCACCAGCGCCGGGGTCGCGATCGTCCGCCAGTGGTTCGAAGGGAGGGAGGGGTGATGGCCGCCCGCTTCCGGAGGGTGATTATCGTCGTTCTCGACGGCGTCGGCGTCGGCGCCCTGCCGGACGCTGCCGCCTACGGCGACGACGGTGCGAACACCCTGCTGCATGTTGCCGAACAGGCGGGCCCCCTTGACCTGCCCAACCTGCAGCGCATGGGGCTCGGTAATATCTGCCCGGCGCCGGGGCTCGAACCGGTCGCGGCGCCCGCGGCGTGCTGGGGGAGAATGGCCGAGGCGTCGCGCGGCAAGGATACGACCACCGGCCACTGGGAGCTCGCCGGCCTGCAGACGACAGAGCCGTTTGCGACCTACCCGCACGGGTTCCCCGACGCGATCATCGACCTCTTCCGCCGTGCGACCGGACGCGACCCCCTCGGCAACGTCGCCGCCAGCGGCACCGAGATCATCCGCGACCTCGGCGAAGAGCACCTGCGCAGCGGCCGGCCGATCGTCTACACCAGCAGCGACTCGGTCTTCCAGATCGCCGCCCACGAAGCCATCGTTCCGCCGGAGCAGCTTTACCGGATCTGCCGCCGCATGCGCCGCGAGCTCGACCCCTGGCGCATCGGCCGGGTGATCGCCCGCCCGTTCGTCGGCGACACTGCGGAAAACTTCACCCGGACCCACCGCCGGCACGACTACTCCATGCCGCCGCCGGCGCCGACCCTGCTCGACGAACTTTCCGGCAGCGGCCTCCCCGTCGTCGGCATCGGCAAGATCTCCGATATTTTCGCCGGTCGGGGTGTCGACACGTCGATTCCGACCGCCGGCAACGCCGACGGCATGGAACAGCTGCAGCAGCGCGTCTCGTCTCCGGCCGCCGGGCTGGTTTTCTGCAACCTGGTCGATTTCGACATGCTCTACGGGCACCGGAAGGACGCCGCCGGGTTTGCCGGGGCGCTGGCCCGATTCGACCGGTGGCTCCCCGGATTTCTCGAGACGATGGAAGCGGCCGACCTGCTCCTGGTGACCGCCGATCACGGCTGCGATCCGACAACCTCCGGCACCGATCACAGCCGCGAGCACGTACCGGTGCTTGCCTGGCACAAGGGGTTGGCGGCCGGACGTTCTCTCGGTTCGAGGGAGAGCTTCAGCGATGTTGCCGCAACGGCGGCTGAGGCCCTCGGCCGTTTCTGGCCGTCGGGAAAGAGTTTTCTGTCCGAAATTTGCGCGGAGTGAGTAGGGCGGCGGGAGATCAGCCGGCGGGGTGGATCTTCAGGGTGACGTCGTTTGTATGCTTCTGGAGCTGGTCGAGGTCGAGCGCGTTCTGGAGATAGCTCTTCTCGGTGAGTTCCGCCATCAGCAGGGATTCGACGAATTGCTGCAGCAGCCTGCCGGTGCCGGCGTCGACATTCTGGAATTCGATCCCCATCCCCTGGATGTAGTTGTTCCCCTGGTTCGGTTCGACCCGGTAGACGATGCGCCCTTCGAGCTCGACTTCCGACTGCATGCCGATGAGCGGCAGGATGATCCTGACCCGGTCGAGGCCTTCGATCCGCGACCCGGTTCTCAGGAAGATTCCCGCCGAGCTGAGACTGACGATCTCGGCAATGCAGGGGGCGTCGCCATGATAGTACATGCTCGGCAACTTGACGTTCAGGCGGATATTGCGCCGCGGAATGGTTTCCAGGTGCTTCTGCACCAGCTCGAAAAGTCTGAAGACGTCGATCGGGAAGGCGAGCTGTTCGGTCGCCAGGTTCTTGATCGGCTTCACCCGGGCGTCCTCGATCAGCAGCAGCGGCACGTTGCAGGCGGCAATTTTCCCGGCGACGACGTTGTCGGAGACAAACCCCGGGCCGGCAAGGATCAGCTCCGGTGAGAGCTCTTCGAGCAGGGAGAGAAACTCGGTGCTGTCTGAGGTGCAGAGTGTCCGGTAACCCCAGTTTTTCAGAATGACTTCAAGGGTTGATAGCAGTTCTTCCCGGTTGTCGATGATCAGGATTCTCTTCAACGCAGTTCTCCTCGTCTGGGGAAAACGATTTTATTCCTCCGGCCTTGAATGGTCAAGGAAATACGGAAGAAATATTTGAAATAGCTAATCTTTTCGGTGGGGGTGGATGTCACTC
>JBFHOZ010000216.1:0-2241 GCA_041592975.1 Desulfuromonadales bacterium | reverse complement strand
TCTTCCTCGGCACCACCGTCGGCGGCCTGGTCATCGCCATGTACCTGCCGATCTTCAAGTTGGCCGGCGCCGTCGGCGGGTAGCGGCCGCGGCGGGAGAGGTGCGCCATCGATACGTCCGATCTCGGCCAGAAGCGCCGCATCCTCAGCTGGTTCCTCTTCTTCCGCCTCCTTGTCACCTCGATCTTCCTTGGCGGGACGATCGTCTACCAGTGGCGGACCCTGCTGGCGCAGCCGCCGCAGATCCCGTTCTTCTACGTTCTCATCGTTATCACCTATCTGCAGACCATCGCCTCGGCCCTGCTGCTCCCCCGGACCGTACGGACGGACCAGTTCGCCCAGGTGCAGCTCGGCTGGGACATGCTGCTGGCGACCTTCGTCATCTACCTGACCGGCGGGGTCGAGAGCCAGTTCTCCTTCCTCTACATCCTGATCATCTTCTGTTCGTCGCTCTTCCTGCGCCGTCGCGACACCCTCATCGTCGCCTCGGCCTCCTCGATCCTCTACGGCAGCCTGATCGACCTGCAGTATTTCGGCTATCTCCCGGCCCTCGGCGCCTACCGACCGCCGGTATTGACCGACGGCAACGATGCGCTCTACGCGGTATTCCTGAATGTGACCGCCTTCCTTCTCGTTGCCCTGCTGAGCGCCATACTGGCCGAACGGGGGCGACGGAGCGAGCAGGCGCTTGTCCGCCGGGAGATCGACCTGGAAGAACTGGAGAGCCTGAACCGGACGATCCTCGCCAATATCAACAGCGGACTGATGCTGGTCAACCGGGCCGGCCGTATCCGCTCGTACAATGCGGCGGCGACCCGGATCACCGGCTACGAGCTGACGGAGGTCTACGACCGGGACGTCCGTGACCTGTTTGCCGGGTTCGGTATCTATGCGGGTGATGAATTCAACGTCGTCAGTCGCGGCCAGGGGAGTTTTGTCGACAGGGAAGGGGGCTCCCGCACTCTCGGGTTCACCACGTCGCTGGTGCGTGATGTGGCCGGGAAGGTGATCGGCCTGCTCGTCGTCTTCCAGGACCTGACCGAGCTGCTGGAGATGGAAGACCAGTTGCGCCGCGCCGACCGGCTCGCCGCGGTCGGCCGCCTCGCCTCGGGAATGGCGCACGAGATCAGGAACCCCCTGGCCTCCATCAGCGGCTCGGTGCAGCTGCTGCTGGAAAACGAGGCTCTTTCGGAAGAGGACCAGCGGCTGATGAAGATCGTCGTCAGGGAGGCGGACCGGCTCAGCTCGCTGCTGACCGACTTTCTCTCCTTCGCCCGTCCGGCCAGGCCGGAGATCGCGTCTGTCAATGTCTCCGTCCTGCTCGACGAGCTGGCCGACATGGTCGGCTCCGACCAGCGGTTCGCCCGGATTGACATCGTCAGGAAGTATGCCCCGGACCGACACATCGGTGCCGACCGAAAACTTCTTTACCAGGTGCTGTGGGATCTCGCCATCAACGCATGCGAGGCCATGGCCGGCCATGGCCGGCTGGTACTGGGGGTCGCCGACGACATGCCGGTCATCTACGTCGAGGACTCCGGGCCGGGCGTGCCGGAAGAGGTCCGCGGCAAGATCTTCGAACCCTTTTTCACCACCAAGGACACCGGCACCGGCCTCGGTCTGGCGACCGTCTACTCGATCATCGAGGCGCACGGCGGACAGGTCGATGTGTCGTCGGCGGAGAGCTCCGGCGCCCGGTTCACCGTGACCCTGCCGATGAAGGAGCAGCAGGCCTTTGCCATTTATGCCGATTGATATTTTGGTGGCCGGGGTTTATTGTTTGCAAGGGCAGGATTGACTGGAGGTTTCGTGGCACAACACCCGTACAGAATACTGGTCGTCGACGACGAAGCGAGCATGCGCGATTTTCTCAGCATCATGCTGCACCGCGAGGGGTACCTGGTCGACGCCGCCAACGACGGCGCGCAGGCGGTCCGGCATCTGAAAGATCACAGCTACGACCTGGTGATCAGCGACGTGCAGATGCCGCAGCTCGACGGCCTCAAGCTGCTTCGGCACGTCAAGGAGCGCAATCCGGAGACGGTGGTGATCATGATCACCGCCTTCTCCAGCACCGACGAGGCGGTCGAGGCGATGAAGCAGGGGGCCTACGACTACATCACCAAGCCGTTCAAGAACGAGGAGATCCGGCTGGTGATCAAGAACGCCCTCGAGCGGAAGCTGCTGCGCCAGGAGAACATCGAGTTGAAGAAGGCGCTCGAGCAGCGCTACTCCTTCTCCG
>JBFHOZ010000215.1:0-2354 GCA_041592975.1 Desulfuromonadales bacterium | reverse complement strand
GCTGCGCGACAGCATGCTGGCGCTCAACAATTTCTACACCGACAGGGGATACGCCTACGTCAACGTCTCCCCCCTGACGAACACCGTGCCGGGCCGCAACGTCATCGACATCCGCTACCAGATCGAAAAAGGGGTCAAGGTCGCCATCGGCCGCATCGCGATACGCGGCAACACCAAGACCCTCGACAAGGTCGTGCGGCGCGAGATGGCGCTGGCGGAAGGGGACCTGTACAGCGCCCGGGCGCTCGACGAGAGCCGCCGCCGGATCAACAACCTCGGATTCTTCGAGGAGATCAACATCAACACCAGCAAGGGCGCCGACGACACGATCATGGACGTCGACATCGACCTGAAGGAGAAGCCGACCGGCACGTTCAGCGTCGGCGTCGGCTACTCATCGGTCGACAAGCTGATCGCCCAGGGATCGGTGTCGCAATCGAACTTTCTCGGGCGGGGGTACAAGCTGAACCTCTCCGGCTCGTTCGGCGGCGCCAGTACGGTCTATCAGGTCGGGTTGCTCGATCCGTATTTCCTCGACAAGAACCTCTCTCTCGGTTTCGACGTCTACAAGACCGAACGGGAATGGACCGAATACACCGAGCTGAAGAACGGCGGCGACATCAAGCTCGGCTTCCCCGTCGCCAGAGATCTGAGGGCTTTTTTCATCTACCGGTACGAGGAGAAGGAGATCACCGATATCGACCCGAACGCCTCCAGCCTCATCAGGGACGCCGCCGGGGAATCGACCCTCTCCTCCATCTTTGCCTCGCTGACCCGCGACACCACCGACTACCGTCTCGACCCGTCAAGTGGTTCGCGCACCGAGGTTTCGGCCGAATACGCCGGACTCGGCGGCACCGAGAAGTTCCTCCGGACGATTGTCGACCATCGCCACTTCTTCCCGTGGAAGTGGGGAACGGTCTTCTCGATTCACGGGCAGATGGGCCAGGTCTTCGAGATCGACGACCAGGAGATCCCGATCGGCGAGCGTTTCTACCTCGGCGGCATCAGGACCCTGCGCGGCTTCAAGACCCGGAAGGTCGGCCCGCGGGTCAAGCGGTTCGCCACCGTCGTCGACCCGGTCACCGGCGCGGTTCTCTCCACGTCGGAGGAGTTCGAATACATCGGCGGCGAAAAAGAGGCGTTCTTCAACTTCGAATACCTCTTCCCGCTCGCCAAGGAAGCCGGGCTCAAGGGGGTTCTCTTCTTCGATACCGGCAATGCCTGGCTGAAAGATGAGGACTTTTTCGAGTCGATGCGCTACAGTGTCGGCGGCGGCATCCGCTGGCTGAGCCCGCTGGGGCCGCTGCGCCTCGAATGGGGGCGGAACCTCGATCCCCTCGAGGGGGAGAGAAAGACCGAACTTGAATTTTCCATCGGACGTTTTTTCTGATAGAAACAGATCATAGAGGAGGTTTTAGCTGATGAAGAAACTGGTATTGCTTTTCCTGGTGGCTTTTGCTCTCGTCGTCTCCCCGGTTGCGGCCGAGGCTGCGAAAATCGCCTTCGTCGACCTGCAGAAGGCCCTGAACATCTCCAAGGCGGGCAAGGACGCCAAGTCGAGAATCACCGAAAAGGTCAAGGAGTACGAAGGAAAAATAGCCGCCCAGCAGGGCGAGCTGAAGAGCCTCAAGGATGAGCTGGAAAAGCAGGCGGCCGTCCTTTCGGCCGAGGCCCGCACCGAAAAGGAGCGGGATTACCAGCAGAAACTCAAGGACTTCCAGCGGTACACCAAGGATCGACAGGAGGAACTGCAGCAGCTCGACGCCCAGTACACCAACCAGATTGTCGAGAAGCTTCTGGAGATGGCGCAGGAAATCGCCAAGAAGGAAGGCTACGATCTTCTTCTCGAGCGCGGCAGCGGCGGGGTCATCTACGGCGCCGAATCGATCGATCTGACCGACGAGCTGATCGCTGCAGCGGACGCTGCCAAGTAGAACGATGAACCGTACAAAGTCGAAATCCGCGAGCCTGGCCGAACTGGCCGCCCTTTTCGGCGGCCGGGTGGTCGGCGACGGGAACCTCGTCGTGCATCGCATGGCGCCGACACAGATCGCCGGCGAGGGGGACATCACCTTTGTCGTCAGCCCGAAGTACCTCCCCATGCTGGAGGGGTCGAAAGCCTCGGCGGTCATCGTTCATGCCGGTTTCGGTTATCAGGGGGAGATTCCGCGGATCGAAACCGACAACCCCTATCTCGCCTTTGCCAGGGTGCAGACGCATTTTTCGGTCGAACCGCCGGCCTGCAAGGGTTTGGCCGACACCGCGTCGATCGCCGCAACGGCCGAGATCGAAGAGGGGGTGACAATCTCCCCCGGCTGTATCGTCGGCGAGAACGTCAGGATCGGGCGGGG
>JBFHOZ010000214.1:0-2358 GCA_041592975.1 Desulfuromonadales bacterium | reverse complement strand
GTAGTAGTAGGCGTTGAGCCGGTCGATCTCCTCGCGCCGGCCGGACGGGTAAAGGTCGATCCCCTCTCCGGCGCCCTCGAGAAAACAGTGATTGAGCATGCGGATGATGTCGGCCGATTCGTTGTTGACCATGCGGTCCCGCTCCTTGTCCCACAGCGCCGGAACCGTCGCCCGGCCCGTATAATGCGGGTCGTGCCGGGTGTAGACCTGGTACAGGTATGCGGCGCCGTGCGGGTGGTCCCCGGTGGCTCCGGGGTAGTGGCCGAACCGCCACCCCCGGTCGGTTATGATCGGCGAGACGACCGACACCGAGATGACCTCTTCCAGGCCGAGCAGCTTGCGCACGAACAGGGCGCGGCTGGCCCAGGGGCAGATCAGGGCGACGTAGAGATGGTAGCGCCCGGCCTCGGCCCTGAAGCCCCCTTCGCCGGTCGGCCCGGGTCGGCCGTCCGGCGTGATCCAGCTGCGGACGGAGGAGGGCTGGCGGATAAAGCGTCCGCTGTCGTCCTTCTTCTGGACCGGGTGCCAGTCTTTTGTCCATTGCCCGTCTACCAGCATCGTTTCACTCCGGTGCGGCGCCCGCCAGCATTCTACAGGGTCCTGGTCGCCTCGATCTCGAGGCCGATCTCGACCTCGTCGCCGACGACCACGCCACCGGTCTCGAGCGCCTTGTTCCAGGTGAGGCCGTAATCCTTCCGGTTGATCGTGGTCGCGGCCTCGAATCCGGCCTTGACGTTCCCCCACGGATCCTTGACCTCTCCGGCAAAGCGCCCCCGCAGCTCCACCGGCCTGGTGGTGCCGCGGATGGTCAGGTCGCCGTAGACGACGATGTCGTCCCCCTGGCCGACGATGCGGGTGCTCTCGAAGGTCATGTCGGGGTGGTTGGCGGCATCGAAGAAATCGGGACTGCGCAGATGGTCATCCCGCTTCTGGTTCTTGGTGTCGATCGATGCGGTCTTGACGGTCGCCCTGACCGACTGTACGGTCCGGTCCGCCGGGTCGGCCTCGATCGCCGCCGTGTAGTCGTTGAATTCGCCGCGTACCGAGGAGATCATCAGGTGGGCCACCTTGAAGTGAACCTGCGAGTGGACCGGATCGACGGTGTAGGTCGCGGCCGACGCGAGTTGTACGGCGAGGACGAAAACAAGTCCGAAACCGAGAGTCATGATTTTTCCTGTCATTTTTTCCTCCGTTGGGTGGGTGTGGGTGCTTCCGGGAACCTGACCACAATCTAGCAAGCCTTGTTATAGATAGATAATATTTAAATTTCATATATTATATAAAAATATTTTATAGACAATGGAGTGCCCGATGGCATCACGGGAGGAGCCATGACCCTCGATCAATTGCGCATGCTGGTCAAAATCGAAGAGACCGGCTCGGTGCTGGCGGCGGCCGAGTCGCTGCGGCGGACGCAGCCGACGGTGAGCGTCGCCATCCGCAAGCTGGAGGACGAGCTCGGACTGCAGCTGCTCTCGCGGGAGCAGTACCGTGCCAGGCTCACCCCGGCCGGCGAGGCGATTGGCAAGAAGGCACGGGAAGTTCTCCGCCTGGCCGATGACATCGTCCTGCTCGCCGGGCACCTGGCCACGGGCTATGAGCCCGAACTGAACATCGCCATCGAGGCGAGCTGTCCGATGTCCTGCATCCTCGAGGTCTTGAAGATGGTCGAGCGGCAGTATCCGCAGACCCGGTTCAATATCATGGCCGAGAATATCCTCGGCGCCCTCGACCGGCTGAAAAAAGGTGATGCCGACATCGCCATCTCCCCCTGGTTCGAGGAGGATACTGGGCTGGAGTCGTTTGTCCTGATGCATGAACGGATGCTCGCCGTCGCCTCGCCGCAGTTCCCGCCCCTGCTCGGCGCGAAAGTGCTCGACTATGACATCCTCAAGGGGGAGGTGCAGGTTGTCGTCAAGGACAGCAGCACCAGGCCGCGGGAGAAGAAGATCGGCGTCATCGAGGAAGCCCGCCACTGGCTGGTCAACGACCATTTCACCAAGAAGGAGATTCTCCTTGCCGGCATGGGGTGGGGGAGATTGCAGCGGCACCTGATCGCCGACGAGCTGCGCGACGGGAAGCTGGTGCCGCTGGAGATCAGGAACTACCAGACCGCTATCGACATCGAAATACGGGTGGCCCGCAGGCTCGGCACGCCGATCGGTCCGGTGGCTGCCGATCTCTGGCGCGATTTCCGGAATCTGGCGGGGGCGTAGGGACACCCTTTCCCCCGTGTTCGAAGCAGGAAGGCTGCCCGTTACCGGGCAGCCTTCGCTTTTCTCAGTAGGTTTCGACGAAGAGCTCGAAGTGTTCCTGCGGGTGGGCGCAGGCCGGGCACATCTCGGCGGCTTGAGCGCC
>JBFHOZ010000213.1:0-2440 GCA_041592975.1 Desulfuromonadales bacterium | reverse complement strand
CTCGGAGAGGGTCAACCCGGCGACATTGACGGTGCCGACCAGCGGCAGGTGAAGGTTGCCGGCGCCGTCGATCCGGGTCCCCTGAACCCTCGATGACGCGGGGAGGACCGGGCTCCCCATCTCCGCAACCCCCTGTACGTTGACATACAGCACGTCGCCCGCCCCGACCCGATAATCGAGCGACGGCGGGTCGCCGGCGACAAACGGCTCGACCTGGACCTCGTGGCGGGAGATGACAGGGGCCCCTTCGACGGGCAGGGATGTCCCGGGCCTGAGTTCGGTGTAGGAAGCGCATCCGGCCAGCAGGGAACAGCCGAGAGCCGAAAGGAAGAACATCCTGCCAAAGGTAAAGAGAGTCATCGGGTCAGCTTTCGCAAATATTGAAAAACGTTTGAAAATATAACAGAAAACAGTTCATGGTGCAATCCGGTCGACACCATCCGGGGGCAACGTGGGGAAGGCTGATCCGAGCTGGGCCAGCGCCGGCTCCAGGAGCTGTTCGAGGCTGCTCGCATTGTGGCCATCCGAACCGTAACAGGAATAGAGGTTCTCCTGCCGGAACCTCTGCTCCTGCGCCCTGACCAGCGACCCGTAGTAACCGGCGACGCTGCCGAGATTCCCCTGAAATGCGCATCCCATCTCCTTCAGTTCAACCACAAGGGTTCCCTCAAGGCCATCTGCGTCATCTGGAAGATCTCCCACCCAGGATCGGACCTGGCGAAAGAGGGACGTGGAGCTGCGCGGCGGCGGCGCCAGAAATGCGTGCCGTTCAGGGTGTGCGAGCAGCGGCACATACCTGTTTCTGACCAGGTGAAAGATATTCTCCCGCAGCAGCCTCGGATCGGCATTGCTCGGCGTTTCGACCAGTACGTACCTCGTACCCCCCAGGGTCACCGGGTCGGCGGTGAAATCGCTGACGAAAAATTCGTCGAGGCAGTACTCCATCCCTTCCAGCAGGGTCACCCCTACCCCTTTTCGGTCGAGGTCAAGCTGCAGCGAGCGCACCTGACGGCGCATCGCCTCGGGCTCGGTATCGTACATGCCGCGCAGCCGATGCGGGGTGCAGCAGATCCGGGTGAACCCGGCGGCACCGAGGATCCGCGCCATCTCGACCGACTCGTCAGTCGAGGCCGCGCCGTCGTCGACTGCGGGGAGGATGTGGCAATGCCAGTCGATCATGTCAATCGTTCCGGATGCGCGGATCGGCGAGGGCATAGCTGATGTCGGCCAGCAGGTTCCCGACCAGGGTCAGTACGGCGCCGATCACCAGAACCCCCATGATGAGGGGATAGTCGCGCATCATGACACCGTCATAGAAGAGCTTGCCCATGCCGGGGATGGCGAAAATCGTCTCGAAGATGACGCTGCCGCCGATCAGGCCGGGGACCGACAGGCCGAGGATGGTGATCACCGGCAGCAGGGCATTGCGCAGGGCGTGCCTGAGAATGACGCTCCGTTCGCCGAGCCCCTTGGCCCGCGCCGTCAGGATGAAATCCTGGCGGATCACCTCGAGCATGTTGGCGCGCATGAACCGGGAGAAGCCGGCCAGACCGCCGAAAGCGGAGACGAAGACCGGGAGCACCAGGTGGTGCAGCAGGTCGAGGACCTGGCGGCCGGTGCTCATGTACTCGTAGCCGAATGATCGCAGACCGGCGATCGGGAACAGGCCGAGACGAACGCCGAGAAAATCCATCAGCAGCAACGCCAGCCAGAACGACGGCATGGCGAAGCCGAGAAACACGAAGACGGTCGCCCCCCGGTCGAACAGGCCGTCCTGACGGACCGCAGAATAGATGCCGATCGGCACGGAAACGGCAAGGATAGCGAGCAGGGAGAGGATATTGATGGCAATGGTGATCGGCATTCGCTCGGCAATTTTTTCGGTGACCGGGCGGTGGTCGAGGGCGAACGATTCGCCGAAGTCGAGCCGTACGATGCGGCTGACCCAGTCGGTGTACTGGACATAAAGCGGCTTGTCGAGACCGTAATGGGCCCGCAGCTTCTCGCGCAGTTCAAGGCTCGCCTCGGGATTGAGATCGGTCTGCAGGTCGGTCGGCTCTCCGGGCGCCAGGTGGATGACGACGAACGAAATCAGGGTGATGCCGATCAGCATCGGCACCATCATCAGCAGCCTCTTCCCGATATAGGTCAGCACCACGCCCCCCTCACCGGCTGTACCGCTGCATCGATTTCGGCACGTACCAGTCGCGGAAATTGTAGGTGATGCCGGCGGCGGCCGGTTCGATGCCGTGGAAACGGCTCGAGACGACCGGCAGGGCCTCGGTGACGTACAGGAAGGTGTACGGCTGGTCTTCGGCGAGGATCTCCTGGAAGCGGTCATAGTGCCGTTTCCGCTCCCGCTGGTCGAACGTCCGCCGTCCCTGCTCGAGCAGTTGGTCGATCTCGGGATTTTTGTAGCCGATGAAATTCAGCTGCCGGG
>JBFHOZ010000212.1:0-2477 GCA_041592975.1 Desulfuromonadales bacterium | reverse complement strand
TTCATGCCGTTTGCCTTTTGCGGGGGCATTCGCTATGATGGCGCCGCCTACCGGAGAAGGGTCAACGGGTATGAAACAGAGCCACTACAGCCTGCCGCCGTCCGAGCCGACATGCGGCCGCCATCACCGGAGCGTGCGCGTCGGCGCCGTCTGCCTCTCGTAGATGTCGACGATTCCCGAACTGGTCTACCGGTCCGCCGAGAAGACCCTCGAGGAGTTCTTCCGGGCGCCGCTGCTCCGTTCCGGGGGGGCGTGCCTGGTCGCGGCGGAGCCCTGCCCGGGCGGGTTCGAGCTCTCCTTCCTGAAGAACGGCTCCGAACGGATCATCCCCCTGGCGCGTCTGCTGTACAGCCCCGAGCTCGAGCAGTGGACGCTGCACCGCCCGCGCATCGAGGCGCGCTGGAGCTACGTTCCGGAGGCCGGCTGCTCCCTCGACCCGGGACGGCTGCTGCGCTATCTCGTCGACGACCCGCTGAACCTCTTCTGGTCGGGTCCGGCATAGCGAGGGGGAACAAATAACGGAAAAGAAGGAAAAGGGGACGGAATTCAATTCCGTCCCCTTTTTTCGTCCGCCTTCATTTTTTCATCGCCCTTTCAGGGTCCTCAGGATCTCCGGGTCCGGGTCATTTTCGGCGAGGATGACGTGGCAGGTGTTGCAGTCGCTGGCGATCGCCTCCCCCCGGCTGTTGACGTGCTTGCCGTCGTGGCAGCGGAAGCAGCCGCGGTCGAAGTCGGGGCCGTGGCCGACATGGTCGACGTAGGTGTCCCAGTCGACCTTCATGGCCGGGAAGACATTCTCGCTGTAGGCGGCCTGGACGCCGAGAACAGCTTTGGCGACCCGGCCGTTGTCGACGGCGATGTCGGGATAATGCGTCCGGTACCAGCTTCGCAGCCCGGCGGCGATCTTGGTCAGGGCCTCCTGCCGGGAGGCGTAGGCGCGGGTGATGAGCGCCAGCGCCTGCCGCTTGATGTAGGGGAGGTCGCGCGGGATCGCCCCGGAGATCAGCTTGAGGTCGAGCGCTTCGTCGGCGGAGAGGTAGTTGTGGGTCGGGCGGTTGTGGCAGTCCATGCAGTCCATCTCCCTGGTCTCGGCCCGGAGATCATCCTTGCCAAGCAGCCGGTCGGCATCTGCCGCCTTAAAAACCCTCTCCGGATCGTCGCTCTGCTTGAACCGGACCGTCGGGATGATCCTCCGCTCGTCCCCGACAGCCGTGTAAACCAGCCGGTTCTCCGGCGCGACGTGCCAGTGGTAGCCGTGCGGGCTGAGGGAGCGGTCGCCGGCCGAGCCGACCTTGAGCAGGAGCACGGTCTTGACGCTGGTGTTTTCCTCGTCGGGGAGGAAGCGCTCACGGACGACGAGCTTGTCGCCGTGAAACAGACCGGGGCGGTGGCACGCCTCGCAGACCGCCCGGTCCGGGCGGAGGTGGCTGATCGGCGTCCGGATCGGCCGGTCGTAGGCGTGGCCGATGACGTTGACGACCTGCTGCAGGCCGGAGATCTTCGCTTTTTCGAACCACTTGGCGTTGCTGCCGATATGGCAGGCGACGCAGTCGACTTGGGAGTGCGGCGAGTTCCGGTGCGCGACCTTCTGCGGCTGCAGGACCATGTGACAGAAGTTGGCGCAGAACGAGGTGGTGTTCATGTAGGTGTAGCTGCGGTAGGTGATGACGCCGAAGATGCAGAGCATCGAGCCGCTGATGAAGACGAAGACGAACAGCAGCTTGCGCATCCGGCCGAAGCGGGCCGGGTTGGTGAAGTAGTCGCGCAGGTAGTCGAGGGTGAAGAGGCGGACATCCTCCTTCCCCCGGAGGAAGAAGAGCCCGATAAAAACCAGGACGAGGCCGAGGATGACCAGCGGGCCGAGAATCAGGTAGGCCAGGGCGGCGAAGTAGGTGTTGCGCATGTCCCAGATGGCGTCGTAGAGCAGGGCGCCGAGCAGGAAGGGGAAGATGGCGGTGACCAGCATGGCGCCGAGCAGGGCGGTCCGGCTGTGGGCGATCCCCTTGGCAAAGGTGGCGATTAGGTCGGAAAGGTTTTTCAAAGAATGAACCCTCAAAGTTTATTGGCAAGAAATAATTAGTTACCATTAATGCCAGAGGGTGTCAATTCTCCCGTTACGGGCGGCGCGGCGATTCCCGGCGGCCCGAGGGACGAAAAAGGCCGCATCCGGAACGGATGCGGCCTAAAATGATGGATCAGGGAAAGATCGGTCAGTGCGCCTCGTCCTCCTTCAGGAAGGCCGGGAAGATCTTGTTCAGCCCCCAGAAGAGCACGAAGGGGGTCAGCATGACGGTCAGCGCGCCGAAGAAGCCCTCGCGGAAGGTCTCCAGGTCGTGCGGGATGATCGGCAGGTGGTAGTGCATGAACCCGACAAAGCTGAGCGAGAAGGCCTGGCCGCCGATGACGACGTTCCAGCGCATCATGAAGACGCCGAACATCACCAGCACGGTGGCGACGACCGTCCGCTTGATCGAGCG
>JBFHOZ010000211.1:0-2605 GCA_041592975.1 Desulfuromonadales bacterium | reverse complement strand
CCCGACGGGGAGGAACGGGCGTTGCAGACGTTCCTCGACGAGCTCGGCTATCGCTACATTCCCGAGACCGACAACCCGGTGTACAGGCTTTTCCTCTAGTGGACGGAATGCGACACGACACCAACCATACCCTGCTGGTCGTTGACGACGACGAGCTGATCCGGCAGATGCTGCGGCACCAGCTGGAGGAAGCCGGGTTTGCCGTCGTGACGGCGGACGATGGTCGCCAGGGATTGGCGCTGCTGGCCCGGCAGGAGGTTTCGCTGGCGCTGGTCGACCTGGTCATGCCGGGCATGGACGGAATCGATTTCTGCCGCCAGGTCCGGGACGACAAGCGTTACGGCTACCTGCCGATCATCCTCCTGACCGGACGGTCCGACCTCGGGTACGAGGTCAACCCTTTTCAACTCGGCGTCGACGACTACCTGACGAAGCCGGTCGATCCGACAGAGCTCCTCATCCGCATCCGGAGCAATATCCTCAAGCGGGAGACCTGTCACCGGCTCGAAAACCGGGCGCGCGACAACGAGACGCTGCTCGAGATCGCCAGATCGGTCAACTCGACCCTCGACACCGGCGAGATTCTCAAGCAGATCGTGCATCGGGTCGCCTCGATCCTCGACGACGTCTTTCGCTGTTCGATCGTCTTTGTTCGCCAGGAGAGCCGGGTCGGACATGTCGTCGCGTCGAGCGACGAGAGCGACTTTTCCCCTGTCGAGATCGAACTCGACAGGTACCCGGAGATCGGCAAGGTTCTCGCTTCGGGGCGCCCGGTCGTCGTCGAGGACATTCCCAACAATCCTCTGATGAAATCGGTGCGCAAGCACATGACGTCGGACGCCTTCAACACCATCATCGTCCTGCCGGTGGTCCACAAGAAGGAGATCATCGGCGTCATGATCGTCAGGGCGCTACGCTCCAGCGCCGGCGTCAGCGACGAGGAGGTCCGCTTCTGCGAGCTGGTGGCCCACGTTTCCGCCAGCGCCCTGCAGCACGCCGAGTCGTTCCGCTCCTTCCGGGACGAAACCGCTGCCCTGAAGAGCCGCCACAGGCAGATCGAACAGGAGCTGAACGTCAAGGCGATCTACGAGCTGCTGTTCGAAAACGCCTCCGAAGGGCTGGCCGCCATCGACGCGGAGCAGAACATCCTTTTCATCAACAGGCGGGCGATGGAGATTGCCGGCCATACGCGGGAGGAGCTTCTCGGCACCTCCTTCCTCTCCCTGCTCGAGAGCGACTCGCGGGACCGGTTCGTCGCCGGCCTGGCAACCCAGAAGACCCTGATCGCCAGCACCCAGACCTTCGACGTGAATATCGAGGCGGGAGACCGTGTCCGGCGCACGCTTTCGATTTCCCTCGGGGAGCGGCCGCTGACCAGCGACCTGCAGGTGCTCTCGTTCCGTGACGTGACCGAGAGGCGGGAGATGGAGCGCCAGCTCTATCAGGCGCGGTCGGAGCTGGAAGAGGCGAACCGCATGCTGATCGAAATGGACCGGGCGCGGACCGAATTCTACAATACGGCGGCGCACGAGTTGCGCACGCCGGTAGCCATCGTCAACGGCTACTGCGAGCTGCTCTCCCTTTCCGACCGGGGAAACCTGACCGAGAAGCAGAAGGATTACCTCGACCAGATCGGCCGCAGCGGCGACCGCCTGATCGACCTGATCCACAACCTGCTCGACCTCTCCCGCTTCGAGGCGGGGAAGATGCCGGTCGAGCTCGAGGAGAACGACCTGTCCGACCTGATCCGCGAAGTCGGCAACGAGGTCCGGGCGCTGGTCGATACCAAGGGGTTGACCATCGAGGTCCACGCCGGCCCCCTGACGATGATCTATTTCGACACCATGCTGATCCGCCGTGCCCTGATGAACCTGATCAGCAATGCGGTCAAGTATACGCCTTCCGGTGGGCGCATCAGCGTCGTTCTCGAGGAGGATTCCCGGGAGGTGCGCGTCTGCGTCAGCGATACCGGCGAGGGGATATCCGAACATGAACAGAAGAACCTCTTCAAGGAGTTCTCGCAGATATCTTCCTCCTCTGCTCCCGACGGCGCCGGCCTGGGCCTGGCCATCACCAGGAAGATTCTCGAGGCTCACGACGGCAGAATCTGGGTCGCGAGCCAGCCGGGGAGGGGGAGCCAGTTCAGTTTTTCGATTCCGAAAACGCTCAATCCCGCATCCTGAAGGGTTCTCTCCCAGACGATCTCTGCCTGTTTAACATCCTGTTATTACTGTTTTATACTTTTTAATGCAAAATAATTGACAGATTTAGTCAGGTATGATATCGATGTACTTGATTCCGGCCGGCGCGAGTCGGCCCTTTTATTAACTGACGGCAAAGGAGACGGATGTGATTGCGAAATTGAGAGAGGATTTCAAGGCGGTATTCGAGCGCGACCCGGCCGTAAGGAGCGTGTTCGAGATCATCTTCTGTTATCCCGGTTTCCATGCCCTGCTTTTTTATCGGCTGGCACATGCCCTGTGGAACCACAAGCTCTTTTTTCTCGGCCGCTTCGTCTCGCACCTCGGCCGCTTCTTCACCGGCATCGAGATCCACCCCGGCGCGAAGATCGGCAAGGGGTTTTTCATCGACCATGGCATGGGGG
>JBFHOZ010000210.1:0-2606 GCA_041592975.1 Desulfuromonadales bacterium | reverse complement strand
GTCGGTGCCGAGGGTGGCGACCGCCAGGCGGGCGGCGACGGCCGCCGCCGACCCGCCGGACGACCCGCCCGGCACCCTGCTGCCGTTCCAGGGATTCCTGACCGGGCCGGCGGCCGAGTTCTCGTTCGAGCTCCCCATGGCGAACTCGTCCATGTTGAGCTTGCCGAGGATCACGGCGCCCCTGTTCTTGAGGTTGACGACCGAGGTCGCGTCGTAGGGGGCGACGAAGTTGTCGAGGATCTTCGAGGCGCAGGTGGTGCGGGTCCCCTCGACCAGGAAGATATCCTTGAGGGCGACCGGGATGCCGGTCAGCGTGTCGGTGTCGCCGGCGGCAATCTTTCGATCGGCTTCTTCGGCGGCGGCGAGCGCCTCCTTTTCGCAAACGGTAATGAAGGCATTGATGTTCTCATCGGTCGCAGCGATCCGCTCCAGGTAGGCACGGGTCAGCTCAGCCGAAGAGATGTCCCTGCTCTTCAGCTTTTCCTGAAGTTCAGCAATGCCGAGATCTGTCAGTTGCATGAAAACACCTCTGCTCTATTCAATGACTTTTGGAACGCGGAAGCAGTCGTTGGCCGGGTCGGGAGCATTCTGCAAGGCTTTCTCGATGCCGATCGACGGCTTGACGACGTCGTCGCGGAAGGCGTTTTCGACCGGAACCGCATGGGCCGTCGGGACGATCCCTTCGGTATCGAGCTCGTTCAGCTTGTCGACGTAAGCGAGGATCTGGTCCATCTGGCCGGTCAGCTGGTCGAGCTCCTCGTCCTTCAGGGCCAGGCGGGCGAGCACGGCGACGTGTTCCACTTCTTTACGGGAGATTTTCATGAACTCCTCCACACTCGGATTCAGCCGTTTGGGCAGTGTCGGAAACTACCATGACAGCTTGCGTTTTTCAAGGTTTGACATGTCCGGACGGGGCAACAAAAAAGGCCCGCAGAGCGGGCCTTGCTGGCGGTGAGTGGCGACCTATGTCTGGTCATCCTCTTTTTTCTCGATTTTCTCCGGCTCCGATTCCTCGTCGACCTCCTTCATGCCGTCCTTGAAGTTGCGCAGCCCCTTGCCGAGCGCGCCGCCGACCTGGGGAAGTTTTCCGGCGCCGAAAATCACCAGGACGAGGATGAGGATGATGATCAGTTCTGTCGTGCCGAGTCCGAACATAAGCGATCTCCTGTCTGAAAGAATTGCCTGCAAAGGATACACAGAATGCCGGTTTTGTGCAATAAAAACTAGCGATTACCTCCCGGCGAAAAAAGAGGCCGGCCCATGCGGGCCGGCCAAGGAGGCAGGGAAGAATCCCTGGAAGGTATGTGGTGTTGCGTCAGCGGGTCCTGGCCCACTTGGGGTTGGTCATCGGGTCCCCCTTGTAGCCGAGCTCTTCCCAGTTCATCCGGCCGCTGTCGCCGTGGCAGTCGAGGCAGGAGAGGGCCTGCTCTTTCGGCGCGACCATGTGGTTGATGCGCCAGTGCATCTCGGTTTCGACGAAGCCATACTCGCCGCTGTACGGCAGCCCGGCGGCCTGAGTGCCGAGGCGGGCGGCCTTGTCCCAGTCGAAGTCGACCCAGTAGCCCCCCTCGTTGGCGACCTTGGCGGTGATCAGGTTCTTGTATTTGGTGTCGTAGATCTGCTTCCCCTTCATGACCTTGAAGGGGTAGATCTTCGACTCCCCGTCCTTGCGGTCGCCGATCGGGTAGGCCATCTGCACGACCTCGTCGGGATCGATCTTCGCGCCGCGCATGTAGGCGCCGCCGGTGCCGTTGTACCACATGTAGTCGGGGACGACGTTCTTGGCGTACTTCATCTCCCCCTTCTTCCTGACGTAGGTGTGGTGGCCGTATTCGTCCTTCTCGTCGAACTGGCGTTCCTCGCCGGCCTTCGACCAGTCCCACCAGGTCTTGGTCGCCAGGTTCTTGGCGAACTCCGGGATATGGCAGGTCTGGCAGGCGACGGTGTCGACATGGGCGTTGAGGCGGCTCTCCTCGTGAATGGCGCCGTCATGGCACTTCGTGCACTGGATGTGAACCTGCCCCCCGGGAGAGACGCCGAGGGAGTTGCCGGAGATGAGATGCTTCTCGGTGGTGTGGCACTCGATGCAGGCGAAATCGTTCCCCTCGACGTTCATGTGGACGTCGGTCTCCTTCTCCGGGTAGGCCATCGACGAGTCGAGGTCGCCGTGCTTGACGGCGTCGCCGCCGCCGCCGTAGAAGTGGCACTGGCCGCAGTTGTCGCGGTTCGGCGTGCCGACATTTTTGGCCACGTAGACCAGGTCGACCTTCTCGAGCGGGTAGCCGGCGGTGTTGGTCCCCTTGACATAGGTACCGGTGGTGTCGTGGCAGACCAGGCAGTCGATGTTCTCGGGATTCTTGAAATCGAAGGTTTTGAAATCGGTCATGCCGTAGCCGGTGTGGCACTTCGAGCAGAACTGCTCGTTGCCGGCGACCGAGGTGCAGTAGTTGTTGAGGGCGTTCCCCTTGCCGCGGTCGACTTCCTTGCCGTCGACGGTCTGCTTGAGGCTCCAGTTCCAGTGCGAGGTCTTCATGAAGTCCTTCGCTTCGTCCTCGTGGCACTGCAGGCACTGGCGGGTGATGTCCTGCGGCTCCTTGACCAGTCCT
>JBFHOZ010000209.1:0-2613 GCA_041592975.1 Desulfuromonadales bacterium | reverse complement strand
TTCCATCTCGAGGATGCGGCCGTTGAAGATGTTCTTCTTGTTCTTCTTGGGAACGGTCAGCAGCCCTTGCTTGATCGCCCAGTAGGGGATGGCATTGACGGCATCGCGCAGGGTAATGCCCTCGTTGAATTCACCCTTGAAGCGGACCAGGACCGACTCGGGCATATCCAGCGGCATGAAGCCCAGGGCGCCGCCGAAAGCGACCAGGCCGGAACCGGCCGGGAAGCTGATGCCGATGGGGAAACGGGTGTGCGAGTCGCCGCCGGTCCCGACGGTATCGGGAATCAGCAGGCGGTTCAGCCAGCTGTGGATGACGCCGTCGCCGGGACGCAGGGCCACCCCCTCGCGCTCGGCGATAAACGCCGGCAGGGTCTTGTGCATCTTGACGTCGGCCGGCTTCGGATAGGCCGCGGTGTGGCAGAACGACTGCATGAACATCGGCGACTTGAACTTGAGGCAGGCGAGCTCCTTGATCTCGTCGGCGGTCATCGGGCCGGTGGTGTCCTGGGAGCCGACAGTGGTCATGACCGGCTCGCAGGCGGTGCCCGGCAGGACCCCCTCGACGCCGCAGGCACGGCCGACCATCTTCTGCGCCTGGGTGTACCCCTGGCCCGACTTCGGGGTCGGGTTCTCCGGCTGGGCGAACATGTCGGCCTCGCCCATGCCGAGGGCGGCGCGGGCCTGGTTGGTCACCGAGCGACCGATGATCAGCGGAATCCGGCCGCCGGCCCGGTACTCGTCCGGCACGGTATTCGGCTTGATGTCGAAGGTCGACACGACGTCACCGGCTTCGTTGGTCACCTCCCCCTTGGAGGTGTTGATGGTGATGACATCGCCCATGTTGAGATTGGTGACGTCCATGCGCAGCGGCAGGGCGCCGGAGTCCTGGGCGGTGTTGAAGAAGATCGGGGCGATGACGCCGCCGATGATGACGCCGCCGCGGCGCTTGTTCGGCACCGCCGGGATGTCCTCGCCGATGTACCAGAGGACGCTGTTGCAGGCCGACTTGCGCGACGAGCCGGTGCCGACGACATCACCGACGAAGGCAACCTGGTGCCCTTCTTCACGCCACCTGGCGATCTCCTTGATGCCCCCCGGAAAACGGGTCTTGCCCATCGCCAGGGCGTGCAGCGGGATGTCGGGGCGGCTCCAGGCGTCGCCGGCCGGCGAAAAGTCGTCAGTGTTGATCTCCCCTTCGACCTTGAACACCTTGACGGTGATGGTCTCGGGAACACCCGGCTTGCTGGTGAACCACTCGGCTTTGGCCCAGGATTCGACCACCCTCTTGGCGGCGGCGTTGGTCCTGGCGAGCGCAATCACCTGGTCGGCGGCGTCGTAGACGTAGGTCAGGCCGGAGAGGGCACAGGAGGCCTCATCGGCCAGATCGGCGTCACCGAGGGCGTCGATGAGCGGCTGAACATTGTAGCCGCCGATCATGGTGCCGAGGATCTTTACCGCCCTCTTCTTGTCGATCAGCGGCGAGCTCTTGGTGCCCTTGAGAATCTCGGCCAGGAACCCGGCCTTGACTTCGGCGGCAGGATCGACCCCCGGAGAGACCCTCTCGGTGAACAGGTTCATCAGGAAATCTTCCTTCCCGGCCGGTGGGTTCTGCAGCAATTCGCAGAGATCCGCGGTCTGCTCGGGACTCAACGGCAGCGCCGGGATACCCTGGGCATTTCTTTCTTCCTCATGACGAAGATACGCTTCGATCATTACTCTCTCCTCTCATTATTCCGCTTAGGCAAAATTGATAAAAACTGTCATTTTTTCAACGGGTTTCCATCCTCCCCGCATAATTTCCCAATCGCTGAAACCTGCATACTGTATACGATTTGACGCATGCTTGTCAATCGCCTTGTCGAGCGATTCCCGGCTTTCCCGAAGTGGTTTTCGACAACAATGAGCAGGTGACCGAAGCCCGTACCGGACAGCCAATCCGGCCTTTACGGGTGGGACATATTCTGTCATATAGCCCGGTCATTCTTACTGCGTGAGAACGGAGGTCATCATGTTCGAAGCATTCATGCTGATAACCCTGCTCGGCATAGGGCTGAGCCAGCTGCTGCCGCAGGCAGCTTCAGATCAGGATCCGGACAGGAAAAGACTGTTGGCGGCGAACGGGAGGAAGGATGACGGCGGGCGAGAAATAAAACCCGGGCGCGCGGCTGGAAACAAGAGGGCTCAGGCGCACGCGTCGAGAGCCCGGACGAAATCCGCGGCCGGGACCGGACGGCTGAAGAAGAACCCCTGCATGTGGTAGCAGCCACGCGAGATCAGAAAATCCTTCTGTTCGGACTTCTCGACCCCCTCGGCGATGACGGCGATGTTCAGCTTGCCGGTCAGTTCGATGATCGTTTCGACGATCACCTTGTCGTCGTCGTCAAGGTCAAGCTCGGAGACGAAGGAGCGGTCGATCTTGAGACGATCGATCGGGAACTTCTTGAGATGACTCAGCGACGAGTAGCCGGTTCCGAAGTCGTCGATGGCGATCTTGATGCCGCGCACCTTCAGGTCGATCAGCGCCTCGATCGCCTTGTCGACGTTGGCCATGATCATCCCCTCGGTGATCTCGATTTCCAGGTTGGCCGGCGGCAGGCCGGTCTCCTCGAGGAC
>JBFHOZ010000208.1:0-2675 GCA_041592975.1 Desulfuromonadales bacterium | reverse complement strand
GTATTTTCCGTATTTCCGCTGATAACTCTCCGGCAGCAGCGACGGGTTGTCGGCATAGCACCGGAAAAGAAGGGTGATGAAACGCTCCGACTTCACCCGCATCCGCTCGACCTTGTAGTGGGTGTAGAGCTTTTCCATCAAAAAGCGCTTCAACTCGCGATTCCTGCTTTTCATCTCGTCGCTGAAGCTGACGAGCCGCCCGGGGAACGAGCGGACATCTTCGCGGGTGGCGATACCGTTGCTGCCCAGAGTGTCCCGGGATGTTCTCACCAGGTCGTTGATCAGGATTCCGATCAGGTGCGAGATGGTCTGGTAGACCTGCCGTTCGAGGTCCAGCCCGGGAAACTTCCCTTCGACCGTGCGCCAGGTCTCGTCCCAGAGCGGGACCGAGCGGAGCTCCTCGAGCTTCAGGTAGCCGGCCTTCAGGCCGTCGTCGATATCGTGGTTGTTGTAGGCGATCTCGTCGGCGAGATCGATGATCTGCGCCTCCAGCGTCGGCTGCCTGTCCGGTTCGAACTCGGCGGCGGCGTCACTCCCCGGGCGGTCGTAATCGGACGAGTGCTTGATGATCCCCTCCCGGGTTTCATAGGTCAGGTTGAGCCCCTCGAACCCCGGGTAGCGCTCCTCGAGATGGTCGACGATGCGCAGGGACTGGCGGTTGTGTTCAAAACCGCCATGATCCTTCATCAGGTCGTTCAGCACGTGTTCGCCGGTATGGCCGAAGGGCGTGTGCCCCAGATCGTGCGCCAGTGCGAGCGTTTCGGCGAGATCCTCGTTCAGCCTGAGCCGACGGGCAATCCCGCGGGCGATCTGCGCCACTTCGAGGGAATGCGTCAGCCGGGTCCGGTAATAATCCCCCTCGTGATTGACGAACACCTGGGTTTTGTACTCCAGGCGCCTGAAGGCGGCGCAATGGATGATCCGGTCGCGATCCCTTTCGTAATTGGGGCGATCATCCTTGTACGGCTCCGGTACCCGGCGCCCCCGGCTTTCACTGCTTTTGGCGGCATAGGCCGCAAGGTCGGTTCTTTCCATCGGGCATCTCCATCGTTATCCTTCATTCCCAGTCAACCATACACGCATGACAGGGAATGTCACTCATATTCTGCCGTCATCGCTCTCTTGTGCAACGCCTCCGGGTGTGCTAATTAATGAGAAAAACTATCTGATTACGGGAGTTTTCATTTCTTGAGGATCATCAGCGGCACAGCAAGGGGGCGCAAACTGGCCGGATTCAGCGGCAGGGGGATCCGGCCGACGGCGGATCGCGTCCGGGAGGCGATCTTCAGCTCCCTCTGCAGCCGGGCCGGCGGATTCTCCGGGAAAAGGGTCCTCGACATCTTCGCCGGCACCGGCGCCATGGGGATCGAGGCCCTGAGCCGCGGCGCGGATGCGGCCCTGTTCATCGACCGGAGCGCCGAATCGGCCCGCCTGATCGAGCGCAACCTGAAATCGACCGGCCTGATGGAGCGTGGCACGGTCCGGCTCGGCAATGCGCTTCACATCATGCAGGCCCTGTCGCAATCGGACGCGAGCTTCGACCTGATCTTCATCGATCCCCCCTACGCCGGCGTCCGGCACGAGGAACTGCTGGACGGCGTAAATCGTTTGGGGCTCCTGCAGTCTGATGGTATTATGACATTTGAAACGGCGGCCGAAACGACCCTCCCCGAGTCAGCCGGATCGCTGCACCGCTTTGCGCGGCGGGTTTACGGTTCGACGGCCATCAGCTACTACCGCCATTCTGATTCAGGAAACGGATGATATGACCAAGCATATCGCAATCTACCCCGGCTCCTTCGATCCGATCACCTGCGGGCATCTGGACATCATCACCCGGGGGCTGGAAGTTTTCGACGAACTGATCATCGCCGTCGCCCGCAACTCCGAAAAGAGCGGCCTCTTCAGCATCGACGAGCGGGTTGCCATGATCACGGAGACGGTTGGCGACGAGCGCCGGGTCAGGGTCGATTCCTTCGAGGGCCTGCTGGTCGACTACGCCGTCAGAATGGACGCCCGGGTCATCCTTCGCGGTCTCCGCGCCGTCTCCGATTTCGAATACGAATTCCAGCTGGCGCAGATGAACCATGCGGTCAAGCCGGAGGTTGAAACCCTTTTCATGATGACGTCCCCCTCATACGGCTACCTGAGCTCTTCCATTGTCAAGGAAGTCGCTTTCCACAACGGCAAAATCGACGACTTCGTCCCCCCGGCCGTCAGGCGAGCCCTGGAGCGAAAATTCGGCAAATCCTGAAATGGAGTACTGACCATGATTACCCGTGACATGAAGATCGAAGAAATCTGCCGCACATACCCCGCCGCCATCGCCGTTTTCAAGGAGTTCGGCCTCGACTGCAACGAATGCCAGGTTGCCGCCTTCGAAGATCTGGAACACGGCGCCGCGGTGCACAAAGTCGACATCGACAAGCTGCTGAAGAAACTGAACGCCGTCATCTCCTGACACGTTGTCAGACCTCGCCAGGCACAGCAAAAGGGAACCCGCACGGGGCTCCCCTTTTGCAGCTGCCACTATTCATTTCACGATTAAAGCAGGTCCAGAAACCGATGGGTCTGCGGGATAATACGAACATCCCGAACGAATGCCAGCGCCGCGCCCTGCAGCTCCAGCAGTCTCCCGGACGGGACATGAATGCCGTCGTCGCGGGTCAGCGGCT
>JBFHOZ010000207.1:0-2703 GCA_041592975.1 Desulfuromonadales bacterium | reverse complement strand
GTGCTCGAGCCGATCCGGGCCGGGGAGGAAGTCTACAGCTCGACGCGCATCCGCGACATGCTGCAAAAGGGGGAGGTCGCCGAAGCGGTCGGTGTCCTCGGCCGCAACTTCACCCTCGACGGCATCGTCGTGCACGGCGATCGGCGAGGGCGGCAGCTCGGTTTCCCGACCGCCAACCTGGCGACGGAGAAGGAGCTCCTGCCGCGTGAAGGGGTCTACGCCGTCAAGGTCAAATGGCGTGAGGCATCATACGACGCGGTGATCAACATCGGCCGGCGGCCGACCTTCGACGGCGCGTCGCCGACGCTCGAGATCCACCTGCTCGATTTCTCCGGCGACCTCTACGGTGAACGCCTGCGCATCTATTTCGTCGCGCGGTTGCGCGAGGAGCGGCGGTTCGCCTCGGTGAATGCCTTGCAGAAGGCGGTTCTCGCCGACATCGCCTGCGCTCGCGAAGTCCTGGCGGGGGCGCAGGTCGTCGAGTATCGCGAATATCTCGACTGCGGCCATCGGTCCGGCCCGGGCGATTGTAATATGGGTCAATAACCCATGCAGGATGTTGTCGCCACCAAGTTTCCAAGGCACCAAGAACGGCCTTGATGAGTTTGTAATACCCGGAACATCCCGGATTCTCTTTGTGTCTTGGTGTCTTGGTGGCAAGTTTCATTGTTCCCGTTTGAACCTTTTTATTGGTTTTTGCTCCGTGATAACGTTAAGGAGGCGTGCCATGCAGCTGAGTGGCAGAACGCAGGTGGTCGGCATCTTCGGCGACCCGGTGGCACATTCGCTCTCGCCGAAAATGCAGAACGCGGCGATCCGCGACTGTGCTCTCGACGCCGTCTATGTGCCGTTTCATGTCACCGCCACGCAGTTAAGTGACGCAATCGCCGGCCTCCGCGCCATGGGCCTGCGCGGGGTCAACCTGACGATCCCGCACAAGGAGGCAGCCTGCAGACTGGTCGACGAACTCGACGACGAAGCGGCGCTGATCGGCGCGATCAACACGATTGTCAACGACAAAGGTTACCTGAAAGGTTACAATACCGACGGCGTCGGGCTGTTGGCGGCGCTGTCTGCCGAATTCGGCTTCAACCCCGCGCAGCGACGCGTCCTGCTGCTCGGCGCCGGCGGCGCCTGCCGGGCGGCGCTCGTCGCCTTTTGCCGGGCCGGTGCGGCCTGGGTCGGGGTCGCCAACCGGACGCGGGAGAGGGCCGAAGCGCTGGTCGCGGAGATCTCGCCCCGCTTCAAGGGTACGGTTCTTGCTGCTATAGACCTGGCCGAGGTCGAATTCGCTGCTGAAGGTTCTGCCGCGACGGCAGGGCCGGTCGACCTGCTGGTCAATACGTCGTCGGTCGGCCTGCATGGCGAGTCTTTCCGGGGGGATGTCACGGCGTGTGTCCGCAAGGGCGGGGCGGTCTACGACATGGTCTATGCCGCTGCGCCGACGCCGCTGGTGGCCGCCGCCCGCTCCCGCGGTCTGGCCGCGGCCGACGGCCTCGGCATGCTGGCCGGCCAGGGGGAGGTCGCCTTCCGGCTCTGGTTCGGCAGGCCACCCCGTGAGAAGTTGATGTTGCAGAGCCTGACCGACGGTTCGCCGGAATGACGTCTGCGCGGACAGAACCTTGCAGAACAAAGAGTTACGTGGCAACTTGCTTGACAGGTCTGGAAGCCATTGGCTAGAATGCCGCAATTGAATTTATCCTGGGGGAGATGACAAGGTCTTATGGCAGCTAACCGGCTCGGCGAGCTTCTCGTTCGCAATAAACTCATCGACGACAAACAGCTTGCCAAGGCTCTCGAAGAGCAGAAGACCACCGGCGGTCGTCTCGGCGCCAGCCTGGTCAAGCTCGGCTTCATCAAGGAAGAGGACCTCGCGGCCTTTCTCTCCCGTCAGTATGGCGTGCCCTCGATCAATCTCGGCGAGTTCGACATCGACGAGAGCGTCATCAAGCTCATCCCCGCCGAAGTCGTGCAGAAGTACCAGCTGATTCCCGTCAACCGCGCCGGCTCGACGCTGATCGTCGCCATGGCCGACCCCTCGAACATCTTCGCCATCGATGACATCAAGTTCATGACCGGCTACAACGTCGAGGTCGTGGTCGCGGCCGAGGCGAGCGTGCGCATCGCGATCGACAAGTACTACGATCAGAGCGCCACGTTCGACGAAGTCATGGGCAACCTCGAGGACATCGACCTCGAGGTCCTGGACGACGAGGACGAGATCGATGTCGGCTCCCTCGAAAAAGCCAGCGAGGACGCACCGGTCGTCAAGCTGGTCAACCTGATCCTGACCGACGCCATCAAGAAGAAGGCCTCGGATATCCACGTCGAGCCCTACGAGAAGTCTTTCCGGGTGCGTTACCGCATCGACGGCGTGCTGCACGAGGTCATGAAGCCGCCATTGAAGCTGAAGAACGCCCTGACCTCGCGCATCAAGATCATGTCGGAGATGGACATCTCCGAACGCCGCCTCCCCCAGGACGGCCGCATCAAGATCAAGCTGCCCGGCGGCAAGGACATGGACTACCGCGTCAACTGCCTGCCAACCCTGTTCGGCGAGAAGATCTGCCTGCGACTGCTCGACAAGTCGAACCTGCAGCTCGACATGACCAAGCTCGGCTACGAGGAGACCTCGCTGAAGTGGTTCAAGGAGCAGATCCACAAGCCTTTCGGCATGGTGCTGGTCACCGGCCCGACCGGCTC
>JBFHOZ010000206.1:0-2718 GCA_041592975.1 Desulfuromonadales bacterium | reverse complement strand
GATACTCGGGCAACGGCTTGCCGGCGTCGAGGATCTCCTTGAACTTGGCGTGGGCGATGTCGCGGCCGACGACGATGGTCCCCTGCAGCAGCAGCGGTGCCCCGACTTCGAGCTTGTCGAGGTCGGCGAGGACCTCGCTCATCGGCCGGTCGAGATCGATGCTGGTGCCGTGGCTGTGCTTGCCGCGGTACTGCTCGGGAATCAGGCGGCCCGGGTTGCGGTCCATCTCCTCGACGAACAGGCCGTCCCTGGTGATCTTCGCCTTGATGTTGCGGTCGGCCGAGCAGGAGACCGCCATGCCGACCGGGCAGGAGGCGCCGTGACGCGGCAGGCGGATGACGCGGACGTCGTGGGTGAAGTACTTGCCGCCGAACTGTGCGCCGATGCCGAGATCGCGGGCGGCCTGCTGCAGTTTCTTCTCCATCTCGATGTCGCGGAACGCCTGACCGTGTTCGTTCCCCTCGGTCGGCAGGCCGTCGAGCTCCTTGGCGGTGGCGAGCTTGACCGTCTTCATGCAGGCGTCGGCCGAGGTGCCGCCGATGACGAAGGCGAGGTGATAGGGGGGGCAGGCGGCGGTGCCGAGGGTCTTCATTTTGGCGACCAGGTAGTCGTAGAGCTTCTCCGGGGTCAGCAGGGCCTTGGTCTCCTGGTAGAGCATGGTCTTGTTGGCGCTGCCGCCGCCCTTGGCCATGAACAGGAACTTGTAGGCGTCACCTTCGGTGGCCATGATGTCGATCTGGGCCGGCAGGTTGGTGCCGGTGTTCTTCTCGGCGTACATGTCGAGGGCGACGGTCTGGCTGTAGCGCAGGTTCTCCTCGGTGTAGGTCTTGAAGACCCCTTTCGAGATGAACTCTTCGTCCCTGGCGCCGGTCCAGACCTGCTGCCCCTTCTTGGCGACGACGGTGGCGGTGCCGGTGTCCTGGCAGATCGGCAGTTCGAAGTTGGCCGAGATTTCGGCGTTGCGCAAAAAGGCCATGGCGACGCCGCGGTCGTTCGGCGAGGCCTCCGGGTCGCGCAGGATGGCGGCGACCTGCTCGTTGTGCTCCGGGCGGAGCATGAACGAGACGTCGCGCATCGCCTCGTTGGCGAGAACGGTCAGCGCTTCCGGGTCGACCTTGAGGACGTCCTTGCCGTCAAATGCGACGGTGCTGACATATTTTTCCGATCCCTCGACCTTCCGATATCTGGTATCATCCTTACCGACCGGATACGGATCCTGGTAAACAAAGTCTGGCATCACTTCTCTCCTTGCATCGCTATGGAATTGATATAGGTGCCCGGAACTTCGGACATTCCTGAAAATCGGACGAAACAGCGTGGTATTATATAGAAAACATCCCGCGATGTCGATACCAAGTTAACGGAATCTTATGTGCATTCCCTTCTCATCAGGAGCCCTTTATGGACAAGAAAAGAGTCGCCATCGTCGGCGGCATGCGGACCCCCTTCGTCAAGGCCGGCGCCCAGTTCAGAACCTACGACCAGCTTGAGCTCTCGACCCATGCCGTCAAGGGGCTGATCGGAAGGTTCGTCAGCAAACCGGATGCCATCGACGGCCTGGTCTGGGGACGGGTGCTGCATGACCCGCGCATCTCCAACCTGGCGCGCGAGATTGTCTTCGACGCCGGCCTGCCGAAGGATATCCATGCCCTGATGGTCTCCAACAACTGCATCACCAGCCTGCACGCCATGGTCGACGTCGCCGACGGCATCCGTTCCGGCCGCATGTCCCTCGGCATCGCCGGCGGGGTCGAGTCGATGTCGACGGTGCCGATCCTCTTCGGGCGCGAGGCGTCGTCCATATTCCTGGAAGCGGGCATGGCCAAGACCCCGGGGGATCGTCTGAAGGCGATGACGAAACTCCGCTTTCGTCACTTCAAGCCTAAGGTCCTCTCCTTCAAGGAGCCGTCGACCGGCCTGACCATGGGGCAGCACGCCGAGATCACCGTGCAGGAGTGGGGCATCGGCCAGCCCGAACAGGACCGGATCGCCTACAACAGCCACATCAATGCCTTCAGGGCGACCGAGGATGGCCGCCTGAAGGAAGAGATCCATCCGCTCGACGGCATCGACCGCGACACCATCGTCCGCGGCGACACCACACTGGAGCGGCTGGCGACCCTCACGCCGGTCTTTGACCGGAGCGACAAGGGGACGATCACCGCCGGCAACGCCAGCCCGCTGACCGACGGCGCCGCGGCGGTCCTGCTCGCCTCGGAGGAGGCGCTGGCGGCCAACAACCTCGAAGCCGCCGCCTGGATCAGGGATGTCGAGTTTGCCGCCATCGATCCCGCCGACGGGTTGCTGATGGCGCCGGCGGTCGCGGTGCCGCGTCTGCTCGAGCGGACCGGCCTGACGCTCGACGATATGGACATCGTCGAGATCCACGAAGCCTTCGGGGCGCAGGTCGCCTGCAACCTGGCCGCCTGGGAGAAGGGGTGGAAGGAGGGGCCGATCGGCACCGTGCCGACGGAGAAGATCAACCCCCTCGGCAGCTCGATCTCGGTCGGACATCCCTTCGGTGCGACCGGGGCCCGCATCGCCACCACCCTGGCCAACGAGATGAAGCGACGGGATGCGAAGTACGGATTGATCTCGGTCTGCGCGGCCGGCGGGATGGCCTGTGCGATGATCCTTGAGCGATAACGGAAGAATCAGGATGACCCAATGCCCCGCCGGTCAGGCGGGGCATTTACTTATAGTCGATGACGAACTCCT
>JBFHOZ010000205.1:0-2735 GCA_041592975.1 Desulfuromonadales bacterium | reverse complement strand
GGCCTGATCCTGATGATGTACCCGCCGCTGGCCAAGGTCAGATACGAGGAGCTCGGCGAAGTGTTCCGCAACCGGAAGATTCTCGGCCTCTCGCTGCTGCAGAACTGGGTGATCGGCCCGGTCCTGATGTTCGTACTGGCGATCGTCTTCCTCGCCGGCTACCCGGAGTACATGGTCGGACTGATCCTGATCGGCCTGGCCCGCTGCATCGCCATGGTCATCGTCTGGAATGAGCTGGCAAAAGGGAACACCGAGTACTGCGCCGGGCTGGTCGCCTTCAACTCGATCTTCCAGGTGCTGTTCTACAGTGTGTATGCCTGGCTCTTCATTACCGTGCTGCCGCCGCTGCTCGGCCTCGAAGGAGCGATCGTCGAGATCACCATCGGCCAGATCGCCGAATCGGTTTTCATCTATCTCGGCATCCCGTTCCTGGCCGGCATCGTTACCCGCTATTCCCTGATTCCACTGAAAGGACGCGACTGGTACCAGAACGTCTTCATCCCGAGAATCAGCCCGATCACCCTGGTCTCGCTGCTCTTTACCATCGTCGTCATGTTCAGCCTGAAAGGGGAGATGATCGTCACCATCCCGATGGATGTCGTCCGTATCGCCATTCCGCTTTTGATCTATTTCGTCATCATGTTCCTGGTCAGCTTCGCCATGGGGGTCAAGGCCGGGGCCGATTACTCGAAGACGGCGACCATCGCCTTCACCGCCTCCGGCAACAACTTCGAGCTCGCCATCGCCGTCGCCGTCGCCGTTTTCGGCATCAACTCCGGGGTGGCGTTCACCGCCGTGATTGGTCCGCTGGTCGAGGTGCCGGCGCTGATCGGGCTGGTCAACGTGGCGTTCTGGCTGCAGAAAAAATATTACGCAAGCTGAAGGGAGCACCATCCTTTGGCGCAAAGGCGCAAAGAAGATCAAAACCTCCCCGCCTCTCCGTTAAAAATCCATCATGGAATCAATACAGTCGAGCCCGTCGTCCGGCGCGCCTCGAGGTCGATGTGCGCCTGCGCCGCCTCCCTGAGCGGGTAGGTCTGGTTGACCTCGATCTTGACCGCGCCGCTCGACACCACCTCGAACAGTTCCTGGGCCGAGGCGACCAGGTCTTCCCGTTTGGCGGTGTAGGTCATCAGCGACGGCCGGGTGAAGAAGAGCGACCCCTTCTGCGCCAGGATGCCCGGCTCGAACGGCGGCACCGGCCCGGAGGCGTTGCCGAAGCTGACCAGCATCCCCATCGGCCGCAGGGAGTCGAGCGACGCCTCGAAGGTCGCCCTGCCGACCGAGTCGTAGGCCACCGGCACCCCCTCTCCGCCGGTGATCTCCCGGACCCGCCCGGCGATATTCTCCTCGCGGTAGAGGATGGTGTGATCGCAGCCGTGCGCTTGCGCCAGCGCCGCCTTCTCCTGCGAGCCGACCGTGCCGATGACGGTGGCCCCGAGATGCTTTGCCCACTGGCAGGCGATCAGCCCGACGCCGCCGGCGGCCGCGTGGAAGAGGATGGTGTCACCCTTCTTCACCCGGTAGGTGGAGCGGAGCAGATACTGCGCCGTCATCCCCTGCAGCATCATCCCGGCCGCCTGTTTGTCGCCGATGGCATCGGGGAGCTTGATCAGTCGGTGGGCCGGGATCAGCCGCTCCTCGGCATAGGCGCCCGGCGGCAGGCCGGCGTAGGCGACCCGGTCGCCGACGGCCACCTCGGTCACCCCGGCGCCGATCGCCTCGACGACTCCGGCCCCCTCCATCCCGGGGATCGCCGGCAGCGCTCCGAGCGGGTAGAGCCCGGTGCGGTGGTAGACGTCGATGAAGTTGAGGCCGACCGCCCCCTGCTTCAGCCGGACTTCCCCCGGCCCCGGTTCCCCCACCGGGGCATTCTCCCACTTCAGAACCTCCGGGCCGCCGGTCTGATGGATGCGGATTGCCATGGTCATATGCATGCTCCTTCCCGATATGATTCAGATTTGCTATGGGAAACCTTACCGTCCGGCCCGCATTCGTCAAGAAATTAAATCGCCCGATTCCCGGTCTGACCAATTGACAAGAGGCCTGAAAAAAGTAATGATTGTAACTCGTTGTTCCGGCTGTTTACGGAGGTGGCCCGGCGCGAAACGCGGGCCGAACATCATCTGCGAGGCAATCAATAAAGGAGGAATGAAATGATGGAAAAAGTCAGTCGTTTACTCGTTTGTTTGCTGGTGGTCTTTACGTTCGTTGTCGCCGCTTCCGTCACCCCGGCCGATGCCGCCCCCAAGTATCGCTGGAAGCTGGCGATGACCTGGGGGACCGGCTTCCCGATCTTCGGTGACGCCGTCGACAAGATGGCCGAGATGGTCAACAAGATGTCGAACGGCGAGATGGAGATCCGCATCGACTCGGCCAACAAGCACAAGGCCGCCTTCGGTATCCTCGACATGGTCAAGGCCGGCCAGTACGAAATGGGACACACCGCCTCCTACTACTGGAAGGGGAAGGACGTCAACACGATGTTCTTCACCACCATGCCGTTCGGCATGATCGCTCCGGAGCAGTACGCCTGGTTCTACTACGGCGGCGGCATGGAGCTGATGAAGAAGGTTTACGACAAGCACGGGGTCTACTCCTTCCCGGGCGGCAACACCAGCAACCAGATGGGGGGCTGGTTCCGCAAGGAGATCAAGACGCTGGACGATTTCAAGGGGCTGAAGATGCGCATCCCCGGGTTCGCCGGCGAGGTTCTCTCCAAACTCGGCGTCGTC
>JBFHOZ010000204.1:0-2790 GCA_041592975.1 Desulfuromonadales bacterium | reverse complement strand
CTTCGGCAACATCGCCCTCGACCTGGTGATGAACCGGAATTACGGGCGGCTGATCAGCCTGCACAACGGCTGCTACGACAGCGTGCCGATCGAGGTCGTCACCGGCCAGAAGAAGCTGGTCGACGTCGCCAAGCACTACAACGTCGAGCGGCTGCGGCCGATCTACGAGACCTTCCTGCGCCAGCCGCTCTTCATCATGACCGGGGATTACTGATCAGCCGAGCAGGGCGTCGATCGCCTCGAAGTCGATCTCCCTCTCCGCCAGCGACTGGACCAGGCGGATCTTCTGCCGGTCGTCGGCGGTGATCTTGGAGACGTCCTCCATCAGCAGGCTGAAGACATCGGCGGTCAGCCGCGGGCAGCGGATATAGGGGAGGTTGGTGTCGTCGAGGATCTTCTGGGTGATCGGCGAGACATCGCTGGTTCCGGTGATCAGCACCCCGGCGAGCTTCTTGCGATATTCGTGGATATGGTAGAGCGACGCCAGGGTCACCAGCAGCTCGTCCCTCGATCCGGTCACCAGCAGCAGGGTCGAATCCTTGAGGATGTCGATAACCCGCTGGCAGGAGGCGGCGCCGAGCTGGATATGGTGACAGATCTCGCTCGACTGCACCTTGGTCGCCCGCATCGGCGCTCCGAGCAGCTTGGAGACATGCTTCAGGGTCGGGTGCGCCAGGATCCGCGAGAAGTTGAAGCCGCCTTCGACGGCGATCCCCTCTCCGCCGAAGGACATCCGCAGGTAGTTCAGCGTCCGCTCCCGCTTCTCGGCGACCAGCTTGTTCGGCAGGATGCCGACGACCTCCGCCCCTTCCTGGCGGAACAGGGCCAGGTTCAGGTGCACGGCGTCGATGACGTTGCCGATGCCGCCGCCGGCCACCATCACCACCGGCGCGTCGAGCATCCGGGCGATCTGCGCGTTGTTGAGGCCGACCACGGCGCCGACGCCGCTGTGGCCGGCCCCTTCGACGACCAGGAAGTCGTATTTCTCGTCCATGATGGCAAACGCGTTCTTCGCCTTCTCCAGCAGGCTCTCGCGGGAGATCTCCCCGGCGAGGACCTTGCGGGTCGTGTCGGGGTGCAGGACCACCGGCGACATCAGCTCGATGTCGGCGCCGAGGTCGTAGACCCTGGCCATCAGGGCGGCGTCCATGTCTACGTCGCGGTCGCCGTACCGGGCCAGCTTCGGCCCGAGCGGCTTGATGAAGCCGACCTTCTTGTATTTCTTCCGGGCCAGGTGCATCAGCGACAGGCTGATGGTCGTCTTGCCGCAGTTCTGTCCGGTCGCGGCGACAAAGACCTTTCGCGCCATGAAGTCCTCCTCGTGTCAGGGTTGTTCGGACAGTTATAGCACGTTGCCGCGCTTCCGAACAGAATGGCCGGCACAAAAAAACCGGGAGGGCCCCGGTTCACAGGATCATTTGTCAATTCTCAAACCAGCGTGTCCCCCCGGGTTTCGGCATCGAATATCTTCATGACCGTCTCGGCGTTGAACGGGCAGGTTTCCTCCGTCATCCTGCCATCGGCGTCGCGGTGTTTCCAGATGATCACGTCGCCCCCCTTCGTCCGCTTTTGCCGTGACAGCGGATCGGGGCTGAGGCGGACCAGTTCTTTCCACATCCCTTCCAGGTCGAGCAGCTCGAACCCCTCGAACTCCTGGGTTCCGTCGACCCGCTCGCGGAAATCGTCGATCAGCTCGTAATCGGCGAAGTCGTTCTCGCGCCGCCACCATCGGATGAACTCCTGCCCGGTGAGGGGCCGGCTGTCGATTGCCCTGAGAATCTCACTTCCACGCATGACGTGTACCCCCTTTCGGTGTAGAATGTGCGGGATCATTGCCGCGGCCCGTAACAGGCCTTTTTCCAATTATAGATCACCGCCTTGCACCTGCAATCGGACAACGCCATGCTCGACCTTGACCTCGTTTTCGCCGAGATCGGCAGACGGCTGCCGCTTCCGGGCGATGAGCCGCTGCGGCTGTTTCACGGCCGCGGCCGGACATTCCCCGGCGGCGACGACCTCACCATAGACTGGTACCCGCCAATCGCCGTGGTGACCCTGCACGAACCACGGGACGCCGCCTGGATGGAGCGGCTCCGCAGCGGCCTCTCCTCCCTCCCGGGAGCGCCGGCGGCGGGGATCGTCGTCCAGGGGCGTGGACGGCACACGGCGGCGGCGACGATCCTGCACGGCAGCGTCCCCGAAAGCCTCGACATCCGCGAGGACGGCCTCGCGTACCGGGTCGAGCCGCTGGCCCGGCAGAACATCGGCTTTTTCCCCGACATGCGCCCCGGCCGCCGGCTCGTCCGGGACATAGCCGCCGGCAAAAGCGTCCTCAACCTCTTCGCCTACACCTGCGCCTTCTCGGTGGCGGCGATCGCCGGCGGCGCCCGGCAGGTGACCAACGTCGACATGAACGGCAACCTGCTCGAGCGGGGGCGGGAGAACCATCGCCGCAACGGCCACGACCTGCGCACGGTCTCGTTCCTGCCGTACAACCTGTTCAAATCCTTCGGCCGGCTGAAAAAGATCGGGCCGTTCGACCTGGCGATCGTCGACCCTCCCTACCGGCAGGGGGACAGCTTCCGCGCCGAGCGCGACTGGCCGAAAATCGTCAGACAGCTGCCGCAGCTGCTCGCGCCGGGAGGCGAGATCGTCGCCGCCGTCAGCGCCCCGGAGCTCGGGAGGAGGTTTTTGCTCGACCAGTTCGCCGAACATCTGCCGGCGGCGGAACTGGTCGCGGAGCTGACCGCCGGGGAGAATTTCCCCGAGGCCGACCCGGACAAGGGGCTG
>JBFHOZ010000203.1:0-2846 GCA_041592975.1 Desulfuromonadales bacterium | reverse complement strand
TGCCGAGGATCCGGTAGAGCAGCTCGGAGGGGGGCGCTCCCTGGGGGAAGCGGTTCAGCCGCTCGGTCAGCTCGGCATAGGAACCCCGCGGGGTCAGGTGGGCCATCGCCTACCCCCCGGGAGAGGTCTCGGCCGGCAGCGGGTAATGGTGCACATCCCGCTGCGGGAACGGTATGGTAATGCCGTTGTCATCGAAGGCGATCTTGATCTTCTCGATCAGGTCGTAGCGGGTCGGCCAGTAGTCGGCGGTCGCAACCCAGGGACGGACATAGAAGTTGACGCTGCTGTCGGCCAGCTCGGCGACGGCGATGACCACCTCCGGCTCGGCGAGGACCCGGGCGTCGGCCCTGAGGACCTCCTCCATGATCCGGCGGGCGAGGGCGATGTCGTCGTCGTAGTGAATGCCAAACACCAGGTCGATGCGACGCGAATCGCGGGCGGTGAAGTTGATGATGCTGTTGCCGGTGATGGCGCTGTTCGGCACTGTCACCTCGCGGTTGTCCGGGGTGCAGAGGACCGAGGTGAACAGGCCGATCCGCTCGACCTTGCCGGCGGTCCCGGCGGCTTCGACGTAGTCGCCCGCCTTGAACGGCCGCATCATGATCAGCATGATCCCCGAGGCGACGTTCTGCATCGAGTCCTTCAGCGCCAGGCCGACGGCGAGACCGGCGGCGCCGACCACGGCGACCAGCGAGGTCGTATCGACGCCGAGCTGGTCGAGGGCGGCGATGACGACGACCACCACCAGCACCGAGTAGAGGACCGTGCGGACGAAGCTGAGCAGCGCCTCGTCCTCGACCCGGCGCGCCAGCAACCGGCCGACGAAGCCCGCGACGATGCGCGCCAGGAACAGGCCGACGACGAAAATCGCCGCCGCGTAGAGAATCTTCAGCCCCCAGACGGTGAGCATCTCCCGGTCGAGCCCGGATATCAGTTCGGTCATGAACGCAGTCCTCCCTTCCGAATCGATAAATTATTCCCAGACACCGGCGATCGGCGCCCGGCAGAATGAACAGCTCCCCCCGTCGAGGTGGTTCGCCGTCAGGCGGAAACCGTGGCGACCGATGACGACCTTGTCACATTTCGGGCAGGCACTGCTCTCGCCGTCCGCGCCCGGCACGTTGCCGGTGTAGACGTACCGCAGGCCGGCGTCGAAGCCGATCCGTCGCGCCTTCTCGAGCGTCGCCACCGGCGTCGGCGGCTCGTCGAGCATCTTGTAGGTCGGGTAGAAGGCGGTGACATGCCACGGCGTATCGGCGCCGAGCTCGGCGGCGATGAAATCGGCGATCCCCTGCATTTGCACGGTATCGTCGTTGTGATGCGGGATGACCAGGGTGGTCACCTCGAGCCAGATGCCGAGCCGCTTGTATTCCTTCAAGGTTTCGAGCACCCCCTGCAGAGAGGCGCCGGTTACCTGGCGGTAGAATTCATCGTCAAACCCCTTCAAATCGACGTTGGCGGCGTCGAGGCAGGGAGCGATCGCTTCCAGAGCCTCGGTGGTCGTGTAGCCGTTGGTGACGAAGATGTTCTTCAGTCCCGCCTCGTGCGCCAGTACGGCGGTATCGTAGGCGTACTCGAAGAAGATGGTCGGCTCGGTATAGGTATAGGAGATGCTCCGGCAACCGGCCTTGAGCGCCTGTGCGACGATCTCTTCCGGTGCCAGGTTGTCGCCGGGGATGGAATCGTTCTCGCGGGTCCACTGGGCGATCTGGTAGTTCTGGCAGTGCCGGCAGCGGAAGTTGCAGCCGACGGTGGCGACCGAGTAGCTGAGGGAGCCGGGGAGAAGGTGGAAGAGCGGCTTCTTCTCGACCGGGTCGACGTTGCTGGCGACGCTGCGGCCATAGACCAGGGTGTAAAGGATGCCGCCGCGATTCTCGCGCACGCCGCAGGCTCCCCGCTTGCCGTCCCGGATGTGGCAATAAAATCGGCAGAGGTTGCAGCGGACCGAATTGCCGATATCTTTTTCCCAGAAGCGCGCCTCGTGCATTCCTGCTCCTTGCGAGAAGTCAACAGGAATACTATAACAAAGAAGTCAAGAGATAATGAACAGGTAATGGGGTATTGAAAAGAAATCCCGGGATGGACCAACCATTCAGATGCAAGACGTCTGGAGTTCGAGCAGTGCGGCCTGGCTCGCGCTGCGCGACAACGCCGAATCCGAGGGCAACGCAGCAATCGCTCCATTTCATTCGCCAGATCAGAACATGAAGCGGCGCATGCTGACGTTGAGCAACACCCCCACCCCGATCATCGTCGTCACCATGCTCGTCCCCCCGTAGGAAAACAGCGGCAGCGGCACGCCGACCACCGGCAGCAGGCCGATGACCATGCCGAGGTTGACGACGATGTGCCAGAAGAGCATCGCCGTCACCCCGAGGGCGAGGTACATGCCGAACAGGTCGCTGGAGCGGCGGGCGACGTAGATCCCCCAGGCGACCAGCAGCAGGTAGAGGAGCAGCAGGACCAGGCAGCCGGTGAACCCCCACTCCTCGGCGAACACCGAGAAGGCGAAATCGGTGTGCCGCTCCGGCAGAAAGGAGAGCTGCGACTGGGTCCCTTCCATGAACCCCTTGCCGAACAGGCCGCCGCTGCCGACGGCGATCTTCGACTGGATGATGTGGTAGCCGGCGCCGAGGGGATCCCGTTCCGGGTCGATGAAGGTCATGATGCGCCGCTTCTGGTAGTCGCGCAGCAGAAACCAGCCGCCGGCGGCGGACGCCACGCCCATGACCGAGAGGGAGATCAGGGTCCGGCGGCGGATGCCGGCGAACAGCGCCATGGTGGCGGCGATGAAGATGACCAGCATGGCGGTGCCGAGGTCGGGCTGCTTCATGATCAGCAGCACC
>JBFHOZ010000202.1:0-2901 GCA_041592975.1 Desulfuromonadales bacterium | reverse complement strand
GAGCTGCTCCTGCGGCCGACGGGCGGCAGCTTTCTGCGCGGCGATATCGCCTACGACGCCAATGACAACGTCAGGGATGTCGAGAGCTGGTCGGCCTGGGGCGGGTACCGCGACCGGCGCGGCAATGGCCTGCTGATCAACTACAGCTACCGGCGCAACGATTTCGATTACCTCTCCGGCGGCGTCGACCTCGCCCTGCTCGAGCCGCTCTACCTCTCCTACGAACAGCGCTACGACCTGGAGACCGACCTGAAGCTGGAGGAGATCGTCACCATGGAGTACCGCGGGCGCTGCTGGAGCGTTCTCGTCAGCTACAGCGACCGCCCGGCCGAGCAGAAGGTCAACCTCGAATTCTCCCTGAGCGGCATCGCCGACAGCCGCCTGATCCGACCGGTCACATCCGCCCTGAATAATTTCTTCTGATCGCTTGACGCGCCGGATTTATCGGCTAGAATTGCCTCGGTTTGCACGCCTTCACGGCTGTCCTGTTTCCCGGCGGACAGCAAATCCACGCAGAGAAGGGAGGGGGATTGAGAACATTCGTCACATGTCGCCGGGAAGTATTCACTCATCGATACAAGGGGGAAAGAAAATGAAAAGAATCATCGCACTGTTGTTGTTCGCCTGCTGTCTGAGCCTGGCCGTCGTCCAGCCGGTTCTGGCGGCAAACACCGGGTCCGAGGCGGGTGTTCGTGCCGTGGAGCCGCTGAACGTCAATTCGGCCAGCCAGGAAGAGCTGACCGTGCTGCCCGGCATCGGCCCGGTGACGGCGGAGAGGATCGTCGCCTACCGCACCAAGAAAGGGCCGTTCAAGACGGTTGACGACCTGATCCTGATCAAGGGGATCGGCCAGAAGACCCTGGAGAAGATCAGGCCCCTGGTGACGATCTGAAAGCAGCACCTGGCCCGCCGGAACGACCCGGCGGGCTTTTTCTTTGCGCGCCGCCGCCGGCATGCCGGGCGGAAACAGGGCTCCGGCCGCTCCCGCTTTTCCCTGAAAAAAACGCTGGTTTCCCCCTGCCCGCTATGGCACATTAGGGCACGAATCATTGTGTGGATGTGTCCGGAGGGTGTATGCCAGAGCAGCAACAGGGGAGTGACGTGCGCAAAAGAGCGGTGCCGGTCTGGTTCATCGTTCTCGTGTTGCTGCTGCTCGGTTTTGCCCTGTTCGGCGATCGCGGCGTTCTGCGGGTCTACAAGGCGTACCTGCAGAAGACCGAGCTCGAGGAGAAAATCGTCGCGCTGGAAAAGACCAACGCCGAACTGCGTCGCGAAATCGACGCCCTGCGCAACGACCTGAAGGCGATCGAGGCCATCGCCCGGCGCGAACTCGGCATGGTGCGTCCGGACGAGCAGGTCTACCAGTTCCATTCCGACGGGAGGGAGAACCTGCCGGAATTCCCCACCGAAGAGCGTGCCGGGGAGGATGTCCGGGAGCCGGGCGATGCCCCGGTTGACACGCGGCCGGGCGGGGGCTAACATACATGTTTCGCGGCCCCCGCAAAGGGCCGATTTGAGGCTTGCAGATGACCCAGGATGTCCGTAAAATATGCCCCGTTTGTGCCTGGCGGGCGAGCTGCGCCAAGCGCTTTTCGATGAGCGGCGACGAGACCCTCCATTGCCCCGATTTCAGTGAAGACGTGACTCTTCGCAGGAAGACCGCGGAAGAACAGAAGGAAGAAAGCGAAGAGAACCGATGAAGGATGTGCTGCGCAGCAAGATCAACGCGACCCTGAAGGCGTGCTACGCCGACGGCCGCCTCGCCTCGGGCGCCCTGCCCGATTTCGTTCTCGAGGTTCCGGCCCAGAGCGACCACGGCGATTTCGCCACCAACGTGGCGATGATGCTCGCCCGCGAGGAGAAGAAGGCGCCGCGCCAGATCGCCGAGGTGATCGTCGCCGCCCTCGCCGACGACCCGGTCTGGTCGAAGGTCGAGATCGCCGGGCCGGGGTTCATCAACTTCTTCCTCAACCCCGCCTGCTGGTACGACGTCCTCGACACGATCATGCGGCAGAGGGGGGCATACGGCCGCTCGGACATCGGCGCCGGGACCAGGGTCCAGGTCGAGTTCGTCAGCGCCAACCCGACCGGTCCGATGCACATCGGCCACGGGCGGGGGGCCGCGGTCGGCGACGCCGTCGCCGCCATCCTGCAGGCGGCGGGTTTCGACGTGCAGCGGGAATACTATGTCAACGACGCCGGTAATCAGGTGGTGACCCTCGGGCGGTCGATCTGGCTGCGGCTGCGCGAACTGGGGGGGGAGACGATCGATTTCCCCGAAGACGGCTACCAGGCCGGTTACGTCCGCGAGCTGGCGGCCCGGCTGCGCGACGAGGAGCCGGACGTCGCGACCCTCGACGAAGACCAGGCCGTCAAGAGGTGCGCCGCCTTCGGCGTGCGCAACGTCCTCGGCTGGATCGAGGCCGACCTCGAGGCTTTCGGCATCACCTTCGACAACTGGTACAGCGAGCAGAGCCTCTACGACCGCGACATGGTCAACATCGAGCTCGGCAAGCTGGCGGCGAAGGACCTCAGCTACGAGCAGGACGGGGCGCTCTGGTTCCGCACCACCGAATACGGCGACGACAAGGACCGGGTGCTGATCAAGTCGGACGGCAGCCCGACCTACTTCGCCTCCGACGTCGCCTACCCCATGGAGAAATTCGAGCGCGGCTTCGACCGGGTCATCAACGTCTGGGGCGCCGACCACCACGGCTACGTGCCGCGGATGAAGGCGGTCCTCGCCGGCCTCGGCCACCCGCCCGAGGACCTCGAGGTGCTGCTGATCCAGATGGTCAACCTGCTGCGCGACGGCCAGCCCTTCACCATGGGGAAGCGCTCCGGCAACTTCGTCACCCTGCGCGAGGTCATCGACGAGGTCGGCCGCGACGCCTGCCGGTT
>JBFHOZ010000201.1:0-2970 GCA_041592975.1 Desulfuromonadales bacterium | reverse complement strand
TTCGCCCACATCCTCTACAAGGGGCTGCTGTTCATGAGCGCCGGCGCCGTCATGTACCGGACCGGCAAGACCAAGTGTACCGACCTCGGCGGTCTCTATAAATATATGCCGTTTACCTGCATCTGCTGTATCGTCGGCGCCGCCTCGATCTCGGCCTTTCCGCTCTTCTCCGGGTTTGTCAGCAAGTCGATGATCATCACCGCCGCCGGCGCCGGTCACCTGCTGCTGGTCTGGCTGATGTTGCAGTTCGCCTCGGCCGGTGTGTTCCATCATGCCGGCATCAAGGTGCCGTTCTTCATGTTCTTCGGTCACGATTCGGGCCTCCGTCCTAAAGAGGCGCCGTGGAATATGCGGCTGGCGATGGGCCTCGCCGCCTTCCTCTGCGTCGGCATCGGCGTCTATCCCGACCCGCTCTACAACATCCTGCCATACGCGGTCGATTACATCCCGTACACCGGCGCCCACGTCGTCGGCCAGTTGCAGATCCTGATGTTCGGCGCCCTGGCCTTCGCCCTGCTGATGCTCTCCGGCATCTACCCGGCCGAGATCCGTTCGATCAACCTCGACACCGACTGGTTCTACCGCAAGGGGGCGCGCAGCTTCTACGCTCTCTGCGACAAGAGCTTTAATGGTCTCAACGCCTGGGCGCAGAAGTGGCTGGCCGAGTACGTGCCCTCGCTGCTGGCGCGCTATTTCGATGAGCCGGGCGGTAATTTCCAGAAGTACGGCATGCGCATGGTCGCTGAAGCGGCCGGCGATGAGCCGGACAAAGAGCTCGAGCAGCATATCGACCGGCGTAGCCGGAAGTCGACCTACCCGGTCGGCGGAGGGGTTCTTCTGGCGGTTCTCTTCCTGGCGGTGGTCAGTTTCCTCTACTTTTACTAGCCGGCCATTCCCCGACGGGATCGGGATTTCAGTTTTAATAAAAGACAAATCGGGGACGCATAATTTAATGTGTCCCCGATTTAATTCGTCAAAACATGCACCCATCGATGCATGTCCTGAATAATCTGCTAGAATATCCCCTCGTATCCGGCTGAAGTGCTGGATCATTTGTTTTCATCCACTTATATTGCCTGGGGGGGATTCTTATGCCATCGGTCCGTGTGCGCCGCGATGCCGCGTCGCGCTTCTGTCATTTTGCCGTCACTTTTATACTGTTAACCCTTCTTCTGCCGTCGGCCACGGCAACAGCGCTGGAGCCGATGCTGCCGCATCACTATTCTGAGCAGGTCGATGTCGGCGGCTGGCTGATGAGCGAAAAGCTCGACGGCGTACGCGGCTACTGGGATGGTCGTCAGCTCTTTTCTAAAAACGGCAACCAGCTGTATCCGCCGGAAGAGTTCACCCGGGGCTTGCCGCCGTTCCCGCTCGAGGGTGAACTCTGGGCTGGGCGGCAACGCTTCGAACAGGCCGTCTCGACGGTCAGGAAACAGAAACCGCATGACGGCTGGCTGCAGATCAAGTTTGCTGTTTTCGATGTGCCGCTGGCACCGGGCGGTTTTGCCGAGCGCATCAACAGGGCTCGAAACTGGCTCAACCGGAACCCCACCCCCTTTGTCTTTATAATTCCGCAGAAGATTGTCGACAGCCGCGAGCAGATGTTGCAGGAGCTGCGCCGGGTTGAGAAGATCGGCGGCGAGGGGCTGATCGTGCGCAAGCCTGAGGCGCTCTACGCTGCCGGGCGCAGCATGGAGATTCTCAAGGTCAAGAGCCACCAGGATGCCGAGGCGACGGTGCTGGCTCATCTCCCCGGTAAGGGGCGCAACGAAGGGAGGCTCGGGTCGCTGCTGGTGGCACTGGCCGACGGCACCCGCTTCAAGCTCGGAAGCGGTTTCAGCGACCGCGAGCGGCAGGATCCGCCGCCGGTTGGTGCGGTCGTCACCTTCAGGCACTTCGGCACCTACCAGTCAGGCATCCCGAAGTTCCCGTCGTTCCTGCGGGTGCGGTACGATCACGACCTGTAAACGGGGTGTCCGGTGGAATGCCCGCTCTTCTTTTGTTTGCTGTTTTTGTCGAAGAAGTTCGGCTATACTGCCGTCGCCGGTTCGACCGGTCCCCTTCTTCCTGAAGAAACAGAGAATTAATGCAGAAACAGTCCAGAACAGGTGATAACAAGGCGCTCGGCATCCTCCGGGAAGTGTTCGGATACCGGGAGTTTCGCGAGTTTCAACAGCAGATCATCGACCAGGTCACCGCTGACGGCGACGCCTTCGTGCTGATGCCGACCGGCGGCGGCAAGTCGCTCTGTTACCAGATCCCGGCGATGTTGCGAGCCGGTGTCGGCATCGTCGTTTCGCCGCTGATCTCGCTGATGAAAGACCAGGTCGATGCCCTGGTGGCCAACGGCGTCAAGGCGGCCTGCTACAATTCGGCCCTCGGCGCTGCCGAAGCCCGGCAGGTCCTGGCCCGCCTGCACGCCGGAGAACTCGACCTGCTCTATGTCTCGCCCGAGCGCCTGCTCAGCAACGGCTTTGCCGAGCGCCTCGAGCAGCTCGACGTCGCCCTGTTCGCCATCGACGAGGCTCACTGCGTGTCGCAGTGGGGACACGACTTCCGACCGGAATATGTCCAGCTCGGGCGGCTACGCCAGAGTTTTCCGGGGGTCCCGGTGGTCGCCCTGACCGCGACCGCCGAGAAGCAGACCCGCCACGACATCCTTGAGCGTCTCAACCTCGACAAGCCCCTGCAGATCAGGGCGAGCTTTGACCGGCCGAACATCCGCTACACCTTGCTCGACAAGAAGCAGCCGGGCGAGCAGCTGCGCCGTTTCGTCAGTGGCCGCCGGGATGAGGCCGGCATTGTCTACGCGCTCAGTCGTAAGCGGGTCGAACAGATCGCCGCCCGCCTGCAGGAAGAGGGGTGTCGCGCCGCCGCGTATCACGCCGGCCTCGACGCCGGGACCCGCCGTAGCGTCCAGGAGCGGTTTTTGCGCGACGACCTGCAGATCGTCGTCGCCACGGTCGCTTT
>JBFHOZ010000200.1:0-3040 GCA_041592975.1 Desulfuromonadales bacterium | reverse complement strand
GGCGGAGACGGCGTTGACACGGATGTTCCGGCTGCCGAGCTCGGCGGCGAGGTAGCGGACCGACGACTCGAGGGCCGCCTTGGCGACCCCCATGACGTTGTACCCCGGCACGGCCATGACCGCCCCGAGGTAGGTCATGGTGACGATCGCCGCACCGTCGGAGAGCAGCGGCAGGGCGCTGCGGGTCACGGCGACCAGCGAGTAGGCGCTGATGTCCATGGCGAGGGCGAAGCCGTCGCGGCTGGTCTCGACGAAGGGGTTCTTCAGGTCGTCGCGGTTGGCGAAGGCGACGGCGTGGACGACGAAGTCGATGGTCCCCCACTCCTTCTTCAGTTCGTCGAATACCGACTGGATCTCCTCGTCGGAGCCGACGTTGCACGGCAGGACGACTTTCGAGCCGAGGCTCTCCGCCAGGGGGCGGACCCGCTTCTCGAGCGATTCGTTCAGGTAGGTGAAGGCCAGCTCGGCGCCGGCCTCGTGCAGCTGCTGGGCGATCCCCCAGGCAATGCTTTTATCGTTGGCAACGCCGAAAATGACGCCGCGCTTGCCATCCATCAATCCCATTGGAATGCTCCTCCCTGTTGTCAGCAGAAATAGATAGGAACTTTTATCAGATAACCTCCGAAGAGGCAAGTCATTTGGGGCCTGTTCCCGCGCTTTATTTGGCGGTTTTTGCCGCCGCCCGGGCGATCTCCGCCAGCATCTCGGCCTTCTTGTAGCCGGGGTCGACGAGTCCGTTCGGGTAGACCAGGGTCGGCGTCGAGCGGATGCCGAGCTCGCTGGCGACGGCGATCGTCTGGTCGACGGCGTCGGTCCGGCAGCTTGCCGGCCGGGCGGCCAGGGCGGCCAGCTGCTCCTTGTTGCCGATGCTGGCGAAGCTGAGCTCGAGCAGCTTCATGTCCTTGTCGCAGACGACGCTCTGGGCGATCGGGTAGGCATACTTGTGCATCGCCAGCGGCATCATCTTGATCAGGTACGCAATGTCTGCATTGCCGGCGACGACTTTTTCCATCTCCTCGTGCAGCCGGGCGCAGTACGGGCACTCCGGATCGGTGAAGACGATGACCTTGATCGGCGCATCCTTTTTCCCGAGGATCAGGGCGTCGTCGAGGGGAATCTTCGCCGGGTCGACGAACTGCTCCTGCTTCGGCTGGCCCGCCATACGCTCCTGGGTGATGTTCCGGCCGTCGCTCAGCCGGATGATGTTGCCGCTGACGACGTACTTCTTCGAGAAATCGAGGAAGATCGGGAATTTCTGGCCGTTCTTCTCGACGTCGACGGCGAAAAGCCCCGGCATTTCGGCGAATTCGACCCGGTGGACGGTGTCGATGCCGGCACCGAGGATGGTCTTCGCCTCCTGCACGTCGAGGCTGTGGCAGTCGCGGCAGTCGCCGGCGCCGCAGCCGTCGCCGCTGCCGCCGAAAGAGTAGGCCGGCACGGCGGCCAGCAGTAGGGCGAAAAGAGCAAGAGAGATTCGCATTATCGTCAATCCTTCCTGGTGTGAACGTTTCCACCTTGTCGTGGGGCGCATCATCATACTCCCGCCCCCACCCGTTGGCAAGCCCCTGCGGTCTGCCGAGCATAAATACCACTGCAAAAAACATGCGCAAGCTTGACACGAACTCCCGCGGACGGCAGAATCCTCCAAACCGCAACCGGGATGCTCGCTTTATGGATATCTTGACCCTTACCGGAATCGCCGTCGCCCTGGCGATGGACGCCTTCGCCGTCGCCCTCGGCGTCGGCGTGTCGGTCACCCCCCTGACCGGCCGCCACCTCTTCCGCCTCGGCTTCCACTTCGGCCTCTTCCAGGCGCTGATGCCGATCGTCGGCTGGCTCGCCGGGCGCACCGTCCAGGCCTACATCGTCGACTACGACCACTGGATCGCCTTCGGACTGCTCGCCCTCGTCGGCGGCCACATGATCTACGAGGCCTTCCACCCCGAGAAGGAGGAGCGCCGCCCCGGCGACCCGACCCGCGGCCTGTCGCTGGTGTTCCTCTCCATCGCCACCAGCATCGATGCCCTCGCCATCGGCCTCTCCCTCGGCATGCTGGAGATCACCGTCTGGGGGCCGGCGCTGGTCATCGGCCTGGTGGCCGGCGTCTTCACCGTGGCCGGCATGCTGATCGGCCGCCGGGCGGGGGACAGGTGGGGGTCAAGGGTCGAGATCCTCGGCGGGGTCGTGCTGATCCTGATCGGGCTGAAAATCGTCTTCGAACACACCCTGGGGGGGTAAAAACTGTCAGAAGCAGCTTCTAATCTGTCTGTAGATAATCCGGGAATGCGTTGCGAGAGGATTTATAAGAATCCGTAATTGATTCTGGCGGCTTTTCCTAGGCTTTTCCTATAAGTCGCAATATTTAAGAAACTCGATAGTTAAGTGCCACTCTGGGCCACAGTGGAAAAGTGATCAGTGGCGTCTTGTGAGACTTTCAGGATGTCTGTAATTCTCCACAACCCGAGAGCCTTATCTGTAAAAACACCATCACCTTCTGTACATTCTTCATTTAAAATTTTGAGTGGTGCGGGCAGCATGAAAGGTGCAATTTCTAAATTCAGAGGACGCCATTCCCCTGTCAGAATATTGTGGTTTTCAGCCCTCTCTGTAAACGTTGTTACAAGCAAGTATTTGGACTGGCTATTACAAATATTAGCCAGAGCACTAACAATGTCATCATAAGAAAAATGAACCAGACAATCTCGACAAAAAATCAAATCTACTGTTGGAAGCTCGTCTCTTATCAAGTTTAGTTTCTGGAAACGCAAATTATCTTTTCCGTAGTGTTCTGTGTTTTTCTCTATGAGATCATTAACAATGTCTCCACCCGTGTAATCTATATCGCTCAAATCAACTTTACTCATCCAGTGAAAGTCGCCACATGGTATATCAAGCATTGTTGAAATGCCGAAATCTTTAAATATGGCTGGAAGTTCTTTAATTACATTCCTGGTTTGATAATGATCCGAACCTGGCCCTGAAACTGATTCTTTTCCAGCCCATCCGTTTCTTTTGTAAATATCAGAAAATACCTGTTCGG
>JBFHOZ010000199.1:0-3082 GCA_041592975.1 Desulfuromonadales bacterium | reverse complement strand
GGGGGTGCTGGCGGCCAACCCCGGGGAACTGGTGGCGACACCGCGCCAGGAGAAGTACCTGCCGACGACCCTGACGGTCGACGAGGCGTACAATCTGCTGGAGAGCATGCAGGGGGGGGACCGGCTCTCTCTGCGGGACCGGGCGATTCTCGAAATCCTCTACTCCTGCGGACTGCGCATCAGCGAACTGACCGGGCTGAACGTCGGCGAGGTCGATGTCGAACAGGCGCTGGTCAGGGTGCTGGGGAAGGGGGGGAAAGAGCGCATCGTTCCGGTCGGCCGGCACGCCCTCAAGGCGCTGTCTGACTACCTCGAGGAGCGGGGCCATCCGGCCGATGGTGAACCGCTCTTCCTCAACCGCTTCGGCAAACGTCTGACGCCGCGCAGCGTGCAACGCAACCTGAAGAAGCATCTGTTGCTGGCCGGCCTCCTCAAGGACGCCACGCCGCACGCCCTGCGCCACTCCTTCGCCACCCACCTGCTCGACGGCGGCGCCGACCTGCGTGCCATCCAGGAGCTTCTCGGGCACGCATCGCTGTCGACGACGCAGAAGTACACCCAGGTCAGCGTCGATCATCTCACCGGTGTCTACGACAGCGCCCATCCGCGCAGTCGCAAGAAAAACGAAAAATTATAAATCTTTGCCACCAGGACACGAAGGCACCAGGAAAACCAGACACATAAAGTTCAATGCCATTCCCGACCCCGACCAGGCATCCATTTTCCATATACTTATTTCTAATGCCACAGAATTATTGATTTTTGTAGAAAAATGACCGAAATGGTCATAATTACCTTGACACCCGGAACGTGGTCGGTAAAATGTCAGTCACGTTTTCACATGAACCCATCCCAACCGCATAAAGGAGAGATCGCATGAGCGTACTGGTAGGCAAGCAGGCCCCCGACTTCAAAGCAGCAGCCGTCCTGGCTGATGGTTCGATAAAAGCCGACTTTTCCCTGTCCGAATACAAGGGGAAATATGTCGTCCTGTTCTTCTACCCGCTTGACTTCACCTTCGTCTGTCCGACCGAGCTGATCGCATTCTCCAAGCGGATCAAGGAGTTCGAGGAGCGTGACGTCCAGGTCATCGGCTGTTCCATCGACTCGCAGTTCACCCATGTCGCCTGGCGGAACACCCCGGTCGACGAAGGCGGGATCGGCGCTGTCGCCTACCCGCTGGTTGCCGACGTCAAGCACGAGATCTGCCGGGCCTACGACGTCGAGTTCGGCGAGGCGGGCGTCGCCTTCCGTGGCTCGTTCCTGATCGACAAGGACGGCGTCGTCCGTCACCAGGTGGTCAATGATCTGCCGCTCGGACGCAACGTCGACGAGATGCTGCGGATGATCGACGCGCTGCAGTTCACCGAGAAGTACGGCGAGGTCTGCCCGGCCGGCTGGAACAAGGGGGACAAGGCGATGCGCCCGGATGCCGAAGGGGTGGCCAGCTACCTCAAGGACGAGGCTGCCAACCTCTGACATCCCGCATCTTCCGACACGAAAAAGGGGCCGCGAATGCGGCCCCTTTTCTTGTTCGCGATGGTATTACCTCAATCCAGATCACCCATGAACCTGTCGACGCAGAAGCGTGACGCCTCGACGAGCGCCCGCTTGATGTAGGCGGCGTCGTTTTCGACCAGTGTCTCGTAGCTCACCAGCGGTTTGCCGGCCTTGGCGGTATCGTATTCGCAATTCGACGCGGCGACGGTCGCGCCTTGCTTGACATCGACCAGCCTTATCCTGGCGACGTAGCCGAGAAGGTAGTCCGGCTGCTGATACTTCCGGCTGGTGAAATGCCAGTGGGTCGTCTCGACATCGAGCAGAAAATCCTTCTTGTTGGCCAGGTGTAGAAGATCCTTCATCTTTTTCGATTTCGACTTGATCACGGCGAGTTCGTTGTACCGCAGCCCATGTTTCGTGCTGATGGCCCTGGCGAGCATTGTGCTGATTTCGTCGGCCGGGTCGTCGATCCGGTTTCTGCGGACCAGTTCCTGCCCCTCTGCGTACGCGGCGTCAACGTCCCGCTCGACGAACATGCTCTTGTCGGCCGTCATGGCCATGAAGGCGGGGCTCTCGTAAATCACCAGCGCCAGGGTCCCCTTGCCGAAAGCCGGCACGGATGCCGGGTCGATGTGTACGTTGCCGATGCCGGAACAACCGCCGACGAACGTTATCAGGATGGCAGCAAGAAACGTTTTCACGCATCACTCTCCGGGGGGGGGCGCAAGCCACCTGTTCGGGTTGATTCAACCTCTATTTTAAAAAGAAAACCGCCCTGCGTACAGGGCGGCGGAAAAAAAGGACACTTCCGGTATGTTCCGGAACGCCCTGTCGAGTCGCGGGCGAGAGCTGGCGGATATCAGCCGATCTCCATCAGCTCGATCTCGAAGTTGAGATCCTTCCCGGCCAGCGGGTGGTTGCCGTCGAGGGTGACGCTGCTTTCTTCCACGGCGACAATTTCGAGGATCACCGGATGCCCGCCTTCGGCCTGGGTCTGCAGGTGCTGGCCGACCTCCGGCTCCATCCCTTCCGGCAGCTGGCTCCGGTCGACGTCGAAGACCATCTCGTCGCGGCGCTGGCCGTAGGCGTCGTCGGCCGCAATGGTAAACTTCTTGCTGTCGCCGACGGCCATGCCGACGACCGCGGCATCGAACCCCTTGATCATTTCGCCGGCACCGACGGTGAACTCCAGCGGCTCCCGCTCGCGGGAGGAATCGAACACGGTACCGTCTTCGAGAGTGCCGGTATAGTGAACTTTTACTTTGTCGTCGTTCTTTGCTTTGGACATGATTTCCCCTTTGGTTGTGTGTCAACAGATGCTGGAAACATAACAGATTGCCGTGCTGTTGGCAAAGATTGAGTTGTGCGGAGGCGTGAAGGTGATTCGGCTAGTTGTTCCTGAGCCACTTGAGGGCATCGCCGACCGAGCCCTGGTCGAACTTGACCCGGAACCGGACGAACGGACCCTGGGCGGTGTGGTCGGCCTGCGAAAAGTCCTCGTCCCGGAAGCCGTTGACGTTGTAGCCGAGGCTGATCCAGAAGTTTTTCGCCGGCGAGTAGCCGACCGAGACGCCGGAGTGGT
>JBFHOZ010000198.1:0-3129 GCA_041592975.1 Desulfuromonadales bacterium | reverse complement strand
CTGATCGCACCAAACGTTCCGGCAATGAACGCCGCACCGACGAGGACCGCCGGCAGGCCAACGACCCGAATTCATCCCCCGAAGAGCGCCGCAGCGGCATCGAGCGCCGTTCGGGCGAGGATCGCCGCAGGAACAACGAATAGTTTCATGACTGCAAAACGTTTTTTGGTCGTTGCAGCGCTTGCCTGCTGCCAGCTCCTCCCCGGGTGCATCGCGAATCAGCAGCAACTCTGGCAACAGGGGACCGGTCTTCTCGATTCGGTGGCCGCCCAAAGGGAACCGCTGACCGCCGATGAGATCGCTCTCGGCCTCAAGGAGGCGCTCAAGGTCGGCACCGCCAGCGTTGTCGGCCAACTCGGTCGAAAGGACGGGTTCAACCTCGACCCGGCCGTTCATATCCCGCTGCCGGAAAAACTGCGCCAGGTCCAGTCGGCCCTCGACCGCATCGGCCTCGCATACCTGCTCGACGATCTCGAGGTCAGGCTGAACCGCGCCGCCGAGGCCGCTGCCCCGAGGGCCAAGGCGATCTTCTGGCAGGCGATCCGCGACATGACCTTTCGTGACGTCCTGTCGATCTACAACGGCCCGGACGACGCCGCGACCCGCTATTTCCAGGAAAAGATGGCCCCGGCACTGGCTCGCGAGATGGAACCCGTCGTCTACGGCAGCCTCGCCGAAGTCGGTGCCATCAGGGCCTACGACGAAGCGATCGCGAGATACCGTGTTCTCCCCTTTGTCCCGGATGTCAAGGCGGACCTGACCGCCTATGTCATCGACCGGGGGATGGCCGGCATCTTTCACTATCTCGCCGGGGAGGAGCGGGAAATTCGCAACAATCCGCTCAAGCGAACCACAGAGCTGCTGCGGCGGGTTTTCGGCTAATCCGTATTTTCCGGCGTCGCCTGTTGCGGCCGGATTCGGCAGCAACGTTCCGCGGCAGCCGGATGAATTGCACAAGGGCCAATTGCAGGAAGGGGAGCCGATCGGCTCCCCTTTATCGTTACAGCTGCGTCACCCGGTACCCTTTCTTGCCCAGCAGTTCGACCAGGCTGTCGGCACCGACCAGGTGCGCCGCACCGACGATGACCATCCCGGTCTGCCGCAGGCCGAGCAGTTTCTCGATTTTCGGCATCCAGCGACGGTTCCTGTCGGTAATCAGCATCTCCCGCATTTCCGGATAGTCGCGGGTCCCCGCGTTGATAAGCCGTTCAAGTTCATGGATGTCGCCATTTTCCCAGGCATCGATCATTCCGTTGAAGTTGCTCGACAGGTTCTCCACGTCGATCAGCGTCTGCATGATGACCATGTCGTTGTCGAATCGATCGAAGCCGTGGAGAACAGCCAGGTGCTCGTCAACCCCCTCGAGGTGCAGCCTGATCTTGGCGTCCCGCCCGGCCCGGGCATGAAAGTGATTGTCGAGCCCGGCGCCCTGGCTGAACCCGAGCTTTTGCAGCTCGAGTACGGTGACCGTCGCCGCGCAGAGCCATGGTTTCAGGCTCACCATCCGCTCGATCGGGATTCCGGTTTGATCGAAATATCTCTCCAGCTGCCGGTAGGTCTCGTCCGAGAGCTTCGACTGCAGGTACTGTCCCTGAGGCAGAGACCCGTATTGCACCATTTTCCGCCGGATCTCCGGTGTCGCCAGCCGGTCGATGTCCGTTTCGAAGGCGAGGTTCTGGCTTTTTTGGTAGATCTCTTCGTAGATGCGCGGCAGCGGGTAGCTCGCCTCGTTGAGCAGGTGGATAGACCCGACGAGATAGACCGTCCCCTTGCCGGAGGTGACCTGCCAGATGGTATGCCTGTCCGCTGCGGCCGTGGCCGCGGACTGGAGAAGAAGCAGCCAGAAAACGGCTGTCAGCAGTGGACGTCCGAACCTGTTCATGATTCCCCCTCGTCCCATGTTCACCCGAACCCCCCGTCCTTCTTACCCCGAATGTCCCCGTTCGGGCAACAAAGAAAAAGGGACGGCCCATGCGGGCCGTCCCTTTTCTTCGTGATGACGTAGCGGTGATCAGTGCCCCTTGCCGGCCACCTGAATCCGGATCACGGCACGCTCGAGGGCTGCTTCCATTTTCTTGAAGTCCTTCTCCTCGGGAGAGAGCTTCTTCAGGGCCTCCTCGGCCCGGCCGAGAGCGGCCTTGGCGCGCTCGAGGTCGATCTGTTCGGCCAGCTCGGCGGTCTCGACCAGAACGGTGACGGTGTCGTCCTCGACCTCGACATACCCCCAGTTGACGGCCACGAAGAAGGTCTGTCCGTCCTTCTTGTAGCTCAGCTCGCCGATCTTGAGGGTTGTCAGCAGCGGGGTGTGCCCCGGCAGGATGCCGAGTTCGCCCAGGGTCCCCGGGGCGGCCAGTTCGTCGATCTCTTCCGACAGAACCCGCTTGTACGGGGTCACCATTTCAAGTTTCAGTTTTTCTGCCATTACAAACGTCCTTTATCAGGGTCGGGAGTCGATCAGGCCGCCAGTTCCTTGGCCTTGTCGAGGGCCTCTTCAATGGTACCGACCATGTAGAAGGCCTGCTCCGGGATATCATCGTGCTTGCCGTCGACGATTTCACGGAAACCCTTGATGGTGTCCTTCAGTTCCACGTACTTGCCCGGGGCGCCGGTGAAGGTCTCGGCGACATGGAACGGCTGCGACAGGAACCGCTGGATCTTGCGGGCGCGGGCGACGACCAGCTTGTCTTCCTCGGAGAGTTCGTCCATACCGAGGATGGCGATGATGTCCTGCAGGTCCTTGTAACGCTGCAGGACGAACTGAACGTCACGGGCGCACTTGTAATGCTCCTCGCCGACGACCTGCGGGTCGAGGATCCGGCTGGTCGAGTCAAGCGGGTCGACGGCCGGATAGATACCGAGCTCGGCGATCTGGCGCGAGAGAACGGTGGTGGCGTCGAGATGGGCGAAGGCGGTGGCCGGCGCCGGGTCGGTCAGGTCGTCGGCCGGGACGTAGATCGCCTGGACCGAGGTGATCGACCCCTTGTTGGTGGTGGTGATCCGCTCCTGAAGCTGGCCCATTTCGGTGGCCAGGGTCGGCTGGTAACCGACCGCCGAGGGGATACGGCCGAGAAGGGCGGAAACCTCGGAACCGGCCTGGGTGAAGCGGAAGATGTTGTCGATGAAGAGGAG
>JBFHOZ010000197.1:0-3130 GCA_041592975.1 Desulfuromonadales bacterium | reverse complement strand
GGATGACGCCACGATAGAAGCCGCTGCCGTCAATCAGATCGTAAAGCATTTTGGCCTTCTGCTCGTTGACCTTCTCGATGGCGGCGACGCCGCCCTGGCCCTTGAGCCAGTCCAGAACCAGGCCGGTCACGTAGATGGCGAAGGTGTTGGCGGTGTTGGTCAGCGAGTTGTCCGCCGCGCAGAGCTTGTAATTGAGCAGGGTCGGCGTCTGCGGCGAAGCAAATTCGAGCAGGTCCTCGCGGATCACCACGAGGGCGGTCCCGGCCGGGCCGAGGTTCTTCTGCAGGCCGGCGTAGACACAGCCGAACTTGCTGTAGTCGAGCACCCGCGAGAGCATCTCCGATGTCTGGTCGACGATCAGCGGCACCGCGCCGGTTTCCGGAAAAGTCTGCCAGCGCGAACCGTAGAGGGTGTTGTTGCCGGTCACGTGCAGATAAGCGGCGTCCTGATCGATCATCGACTGGTCGATGAGCGGGATGCGGTCGTAGTTGGTCGCCGCGCTGCTGGCGATGACCCGGATGTCGCCGAAGGGCTTGGCGTCCTTGTGGGCAAGCTTGGCGAAGTTGCCGCTTTCGACGTACAGGCATTTGCGCGAAGGCGTCCGTCCGGCGAGGTTCATGGGCAATGCGGCGAACTGCATGCGGGCGCCGCCGTGCACGAACAGGACCTTGTAGTTGTCCGGCAGTCCGGTCAGCTCACGGAAGCTGTCAATCGCCTGGTTGAGGACCTTTTCAAACTGCTTGGCGCGATGGCTGATCTCGATGATCGACACGCCCATCCCCTGGAAATCGAGGAACTCGTCGCGGATCTGCTCCATAACGGGGACCGGCAGCATGGCCGGTCCGGCACCGAAATTGTATACCTGCTTGGACATGGTTCCTCCTTGGGGAAACCCCTTGAACGTTCTACAGCGTGCGGACGTGGATGACCCCTTCGATCGCTTCGAGGGCGGCGATCAGATCGGCGGTCGGTTCGGTAGCAATGTCGAGAATGTTGTAGGCCACTTCGTCGCGGCTCTTGTTGATCATGTCGATGACGTTGATGTCGCGGTCCGCCAGGACCGAGAGGACCTTGTTGAGCATCTTCGGCACGTTGCGGTTGGAGAAGGCGATACGGAAGCCGGCGCTGCGCTCGAGGGAGATGTTCGGGAAGTTCACCGAGTTGCGGATGTTGCCGTTTTCCAGGAAGTCTATCAGCTGGTCGGCAATCATGATGGCGCAATTCTCCTCGGCCTCTTCGGTGCTGGCGCCGAGGTGGGGGATGGCGATGACATTGTCACGGCCGAGCAGTTCGACCATCGGGAAATCGGTGATGTACTTGCCGATGCGGCCTTTGTCGAGTCCGATCAGGATGGCCTCGGTATCGACGACCTTCTCGCGCGACAGGTTGATCAGGGTCGCCCCCGGACGGAAGCTGTCGATCAACTCCTTGTTGATCAGGTTGCGGGTCGCCTCGAGGACCGGCAGGTGCAGGGTGACGATGTCGGCTTTCGAGAGCAGCGACTGCATGTTCTCCATGCGCTGGACATCGCGCGAGAGGCGCCAGGCGGCCTCGACCGAGAGCGCCGGATCGTAGCCGAGGACCTTCATGCCGAGCAACAGACCGGTTTCGGCAACCAGGGAGCCGATGGCGCCGAGGCCGACCACGCCGAGGGTCTTGCCCTTCAGCTCGTTGCCGCCGTAGGTCTTCTTGCCGTCTTCCACCAGCTTGTGCAGTGCGGCCGCGTCCTTGCCCGGACCTTCCCGGCGCACGAAGTCGATGGCGCCGGTGATGTCGCGGCTGGCGAGGAGCATCGCCGCCAATGCCAGCTCCTTGACCGCGTTGGCGTTGGCGCCGGGGGCATTGAAGACGACCACGCCGCGCTCGGTGCAGAAGTCGACCGGGATGTTGTTGACTCCGGCCCCGGCCCGGCCGATGGCGATGACCTGGTCTTCGATCATCTCGGGAGCAAGCACATGGCTGCGCAGCATGATGGCGTCCGGACGGCCGAGTTCGCTGGCAACTTCGTACTTGTCGCGGGTGAACTTGTCCAATCCCTTGACTGAGATTTTATTGTAAGTGCGGATTTTATACATGGCAGGCTCCCGGCGTTTCTTGAGATAAGATTCAATATACAGCAAGCCAGTTCTGGATATCTCTGTCGGCTGCAGGATGCGTGGAGTGGAGGGGAAAACCCCGCTGAAGATGCCGTTTTTACAACTTTTCAGCGGGGTTGTCAATGGGCTCAGCGGGTGATCCGGCGTGCCTCCAGGTAGAAACGTTTCTCGTCGGCCTCGCCCATGGAGAAGGTCTTGCGCGGCAGGGCGCCGTCGCGCACGATAGTGCGGAACAGGTCGTGCTTGGAGATCGCCGGCAGGTAGAATCCCATGGCCCGTGCCCGGCTGCCGAGGCGGGTCACGGCATCGTCGCCGTGGATATAGTCGATGCGGGCGGCGGACCGGCTCTTCAGGTAATCATCGAGGAAGTTCTGCAGCGTGGCGACTTCCAGCGTCAGCGCCGGACGGTCCACCTGGAGGACACCGTAGCGGCCGGCGGCGATAAACGGCAGGGCATGGGCGTCGCCGGACTGCACCACAGCGGCTTCAGCGGCCCGCAGACCGTCGAACCAGGTGACACGGCAGGGAGTGCCGGCCGCGGCGTAATAAGCCTGTGCGGCGAGCAGCAGATCGTCGCTGTCGACATCGAACAGCACGCGGTGGATCGCCTCGAATTCGAGGCCCGGGTCATGCACGTTCACCAGCTCCACCAGGGCGTAGCGCGCTGGGTGGTCCATGACGGTCGCCGGGTCGGCCGCATCGCTCTTGAGCTTCTCCCAGATCGCCTTGGCGGTGGCGAAGCTGTGGTTGCCGTCGCCCATGGCGTAGAGCATCACTTCGTCATCATCGACCGCGTAGCGTTCCTGGAAACGCTCGACCTCGGCCAGGCGCGCCAGGGCCGCACCGACCTGTTCGATCAGCTGCGGTTCAGTCACCCGCCAGCCCCGCAGATGCCCGCCGTTCTGCATCAGCTCGAAATCGTAGACCGGCGCACAGCCGGCGTCAAAAAGCGGTTCGATGACGGTCATTTCCGGGTCGTCGATCAGTACCATGCTGTGCGGCAGCTCGAGAGCGGCTTTCTCCCGCACCCGGAT
>JBFHOZ010000196.1:0-3175 GCA_041592975.1 Desulfuromonadales bacterium | reverse complement strand
GGGCCGTGGTTGGAGCGGAGGATGTCGACGCCGGCGACGTTCAGTCCCATGATCTTGGCCGAACGGACCGCCGTCGAGCGTTCCTCCGGCGTCAGCTTCACGACGCTGGCCTTGCCGCCGCGATGGAGGTTCGAACGGAACTCCCCCTCGGCCCCCTGGCGCATCATCGCCGCGACCACCTTGTCGCCGATGACGAAGCAGCGGATATCGGCGCCGCCCGCCTCCTTGATGAACTCCTGCACCAGGATCTGTGCCTTCAGCCCGCGGAACGCCTCGATGACGCTCTCGGAGGCCTTCTTGGTCTCGGTCAGCACCACCCCGATCCCCTGGGTCCCCTCGAGCAGCTTGACCACCAGCGGCGCGCCGCCGACCCGGCTGATCAGGTCGTTGGTGTACTTGGTCGAGTGGGCGAAGCCGGTCACCGGCAGGCCGATCCCCTTGCGGGCGAGCAGCTGCAGGCTGCGCAGCTTGTCGCGCGAGCGGCTGATCGCCACCGACTCGTTGACGCTGTAGACGTTCATCATCTCGAACTGCCGGACCACCGCCGTTCCGTAGAAGGTGATCGACGCACCGATCCTGGGGATGACGGCATCGAACCCGGTCAGCTCCTCCCCCTTGTAGTGGATCGTCGGCCGCTGGGAGGCAATGGTCATGTAACAGAGCAGGGTGTCGATGACCTTGACTTCGTGACCGCGGGCGACAACCGCCTCGGCCAGCCGCCGGGTCGAGTAGAGATTCGGGTTACGCGACAGAATTGCAATCTTCATTTCATGTCCTTTTCCTGTAAATTCGCTGCAGATCGCGGCCGCCGACAAACGACGCCTCGGGATCGACGACAAACTGGCCGGCCAGGGCGGTCCGCCCGAGAAGCATGCGGAACTTCATGGTGTCGCGATTGGTCAGGGTCAATTCGATCGGCCAGGTTTTCCCCCCGAATTGCACCGGCGACTCGATGACAAAGCGCTGCTCCCGGTGCCCGCCGGAATCGGTCACCACCCGCTCGTCCTTGACCACCGCCTCGCAGATCAGTTCGAGGTCGGTGTTTTTCTGCAGCGGGTGGATGCCGAACCGCACCATCCTCACCCCGTCCCGTTTGAACGGTTCGACGAAATAGGCATGCAGGGCCGACGTCCTGGCGCCGGTATCGATCTTCGCCTTGATGGCCGGTATGCCGAGTTCCGGCAACGCCAGCCATTCACGCCAGCCGACCGTTTCGCTCATGAGATCCCCTTTCGGGTCGAAGCCGAAAAACCTGTCTACAATTATCGCAAAAATACGTGTAATAGCAATGAATTACATTGTACGGGCAAAATCGTCCCTCCCCCTTCCGGGGCGCTTCCCGGGGAAGCGGTAGCACGTATATAGCAAACGGGCCGGCGAATCAACGGAATTCCGGCCCGACGCCGGAGCACCCTGCTCTGCACCGGCCACATACCACCCATTACCAAACATAAGTTACTGTAATTAAAACATTTATTAATTTAACTGCAAACGACCGGAGAAAAAAATTTGCGGCGCATAAATTTGTATTGACAGTTTGTCGGGACAGGAGTATATGGCGTTTATATGACATCGATGACCGGCCTCCCAAAGCACAGCTGAAGAAGTTAACCCCTTTTTCAAGCCACCGGCCGCAAGGCTACCGGTCACCAGGATGTCGCGGAAACGGTTCCCCCTGCGGGAACGCTTGCTTCATGCATCGGCTTACAAAAAGGGGTTAATCATGCGTATTGCGCTCTCCTACAATCTCAGGAGGGATGACGGTCCGGCGTCCGAGCCGGACGAACCTCCGCAACCCGGAAATAAAAGCTCCGTCGACAGCGACACCTACGCCGAGTGGGATGACGCCCAGACCATCGAAGCGGTCGAGTCAGCCCTTGCCAGCCGGCACCACCGGGTCACCCTGATCGAGGCCAACCAGGATGCCTTCGGCAAGTTCCTGCGCCTCAAGCCGGACCTGGTCTTCAATATCGCCGAGGGGCTGCACGGCGCCAGCCGCGAATCGCAGATCCCGGCGATGCTCGACATGCTGCAGATCCCCTATACCGGCAGCGACCCGCTGACTCTCGGCCTCTGCCTCGACAAGCAGCGGACCAAGGAGATCCTCGTCCATCACGGCATCCCGACGGCGAAATTCCGGACCGTCACCTCGGTTGCCGAAATTCCGGACGACCTCGCATTCCCCCTGATGGTCAAACCGACCCTCGAGGGCTCGAGCAAGGGGGTGACCGACAGCTCGCTGGTCCACGACCGCAACGAACTTCGCCGGCAGGTCGAACGCGTCGTGCATTCCTATCGGCAGCCGGCCCTGGTCGAGGAGTTTCTCCCCGGACGCGAGTTCACCGTGGCCATGATCGGCAACGGCGCCGGCCTGCGCGTCTTGCCGATCGTCGAGCTGAACTTTGCGGCGCTGCCCGCGGACGTCTCGCCGATCTACTCCTACGAGGCCAAATGGGTCTGGGACCGGGAGGAGGATCCCCTGCAGATCTTCACCTGCCCGGCCCTGCTCGAGCCGTTTCTGAAGCACCGCATCGAGGAGATCTGCCGACGCGCATTCCAGGTCATGGGGTGCCGCGACTGGTGTCGCATCGACGTCCGTCTCGACGCCCAGGGGCACCCCAACATCATCGAGCTGAACCCGCTCCCCGGCGTGCTTCCCCGCCCCGAGCAGAACAGCTGCTTCCCCAAGGCGGCCCGGGCGGCCGGAATGTCGTATGAGGAGATGATTCTGGCCGTCGTCGACGCCGCCTGCGACCGTCTCAACGAGGGGAAACGTGATGAACATCGCCATCTGCTTTAACCAGGCCCCTCCCGAACAGCTGCGCGGCGAGTCGGAAGACGTCATTGCCGAAAAGGGGGCGGAGGCCGAAGCCCACGCCGTCGCCGGAGCGTTGCAGCGGATCGGCTACCGGCCTTTCCTCGTCCCCCTGAAGGCACACATCAGCGACTTTATCGCCAAGCTGAACCTGAAAAAGGTCGACGTGGTCTTCAACCTCTGCGAGGGTCACTGGGGGGACAGCCACAAGGAGCTGCATGTCGCCGCCCTGTTCGAGCTGCTCGGCATCGCCTACACCGGGTCCCGTCCGCTCTGCCTCGGCCTGACCCAGGACAAGTTCCGGACCAAGGAGATCCTCGCCCATCATCACCTGCCGACGCCGCCCTCCTGGCTCGCCCG
>JBFHOZ010000195.1:0-3301 GCA_041592975.1 Desulfuromonadales bacterium | reverse complement strand
GTCGAGGAACAGGGTGCCGCCATGCGCCTGTTCGAATTTCCCCGCCCGCCGCTCCTTGGCGTCGGTGAAGGCCCCCTTCTCGTGGCCGAACAGCTCGCTCTCCAGCAGCTCGCGCGGAATCGCGGCGCAGTTCAGGGCGATGAACGGCTTGCCGAGGCGCGGGGAGTTGTAGTGGATCGCCCTGGCGACCAGCTCCTTGCCGGTCCCCGACTCGCCGGTGACGAGCACGGTGATGTCCGACGGCGCGGTCTTGCCGACGATCTTGTAGACGTGCTGCATCGCCTGGCTGTTGCCGATGATGCTCCGGTCGAGCTGGTACTGCCCCTGGAGCTCCGACTTGAGCCGATGGACCTCGGCGCTGACGTCGGAGGCTTTCTGCGCCTTGAGGATCACGGCGTCGACGGCGTTGAGATCGAACGGCTTGGTGATGTAGTCGTAGGCTCCCGACTTCATCGCCTCGACGGCGTTCTCCATCGACGATTCGGCGGTCATGATGACGACCAGCGTTTGCGGGCTGGTCTCGCGGATCTGCCGCAGCAGCTCGAGGCCGGACATCCCCGGCATCTTGATGTCGAGAATCGCCAGGTCGTAGGGGGTGCTCTTCAGCATGTTCCGGGCGACATCGCCCGATTCGGCCAGGTCGACCAGGAAGCCCTGCTTGGTCAGGGCCTTGGACAGCACCCAGCGGATGCTCTCTTCGTCGTCGGCGACCAGAATTCGATGAATGGACATGAACGGTACCTCGTGTTGATAAATTACAGGTTCTTGCGGATGAAGGGGAGGGAGACCCGGATCGTCGTCCCTTCGTCCGGCTTGCTCTTGACGCTCATAAACCCCTGGTGGCTGCCGACGATCTTCTGGCAGGTCGCCAGGCCGAGCCCGCTCCCCCTCTCCTTGGTGGTGAAGAACGGGGTGAAGATCCTCTCCCGATCCTCCCGCGAGATGCCGGGGCCGTTGTCGGTGACCTTCACCACCACCCAGGGGATCGGCTTCCTCCCGGGGTTGTGCAGGTGGTAGTCGGCGGCGATCTTGCAGCTGATGCGGATCTCGCCGTTTTGCGGCACCGCTTCGGCGGCGTTTTTGATCAGGTTGAGGAACAGCCGGGTCAGCAGCGCCTCGTCGGCACTGATCGGCGGAATGCTCGGATCGAGGTCGAGGTAGAACCGGATATTCTGTTCGCGGTGCGCCTCCTGCTGCAGCAGGACGATGTCGCCGAGCAGCTGCGCGAGGTTGACATCGGTCATCGCCGGCGGCCGCGGCCGGGCGAGATCCATCAGCTCCTCGATGATCGTGTTGACCCGTTCGACCTCCTTGATCATGACCGAGGTGTACTCCCCCAGGGGGGAATCTGCCCCGAGCTCCATTTCCAGCAGCTGCGCCGCACCGCGGATCCCGCCGAGCGGGTTCTTGACCTCGTGCGCCAGCCCGGCCGCCAGGGTGCCGAGCATCGACAGGCGGTCGGCGTGGCGCAGGGCCTCCTCCAGCTCGCGGATCCGGCTCAGGTCGCGGATGATCAGGACCGCGCCCTCCTGCTCGCTGCCGCTGCCGAAGATCGGCGACACGGTGATGCTCACCGGTATCGGTGCGGCCGACACCCGCTGCAGGTAGACGTTTTCGTCGTCCGATATCGACCGCCCCTCGCGGAGGGTCTGGCCGATGAGGGCGATGATCTCGTCCTGCCCTTCGAAGAGGTGCTCGTAGTGCCGGCCGAGGCTCTGTTTCTCGGAGAGGCCGGTGTACGACTGGGCGGTCGGGTTGAACAGGGTGATGTGGCCGTCCTGGTCGGTGGCGATCACCGCCCGGTCGAGGTTGTCGATCACCCGGGAGTAGATCTGTTGCTCGTTCTGTGTCCGGTCAGGGCTCATGGTTCGTTGCGTCCGTCTGCTTCCGGAAGAAGTCCATCATCAGCCGCCTCTGCTCCGTGGCGCTCTCCGCCCGGTTGATCTCGGCGCGGAAGGCGGCGGCGCCGGGCAGCCCCCGGGCATACCAGCAGAGATGCTTGCGCATCTCGAAAAGCGCTTTCTGCTCGCCGAAGGTCTCGATCTGCAGCCGCTGGTGCAGGCTGGCCGCGGCCAGCCTCTCTTCGGCCGTCGGCGCCGGCAGCGGCCTCTCGCCGGCGAGAAGCCGGACCGAGTCGCGGACCAGCCAGGGGTTGCCGTAGCCGCCGCGTCCGATCATCACCGCGTCGCAGCCGGTCGCGTCGACCATCGCGGCGGCATCCGTGGCCGCGAAGATGTCGCCGCTGCCGATCACCGGGATGGCGACATGTTCCTTCAGTTCGCGTATCTGCTCCCAGTTGGCCCGGCCGCCGAACCCCTGGGCGCGGGTGCGGGGGTGGAGAATGATGGCGTCCGCCCCCTCGCACTCGGCAATGCGGCCGATCTCCCTGAAATTTGTCCCCTGCCGGTCCCATCCGGAACGGATCTTGACGGTCAGCGGCAGCCCGGTCGCGCTCCTGACGGCCCGGACGATCCGGCCGACCATCTGCGGGTCTTTCAGCAGGGCGCTGCCGGATCCGTCCTTGACGACCTTGTTGACCGGGCAGCCCATGTTGATGTCGACCAGGTCGCCATCCGCGGCGATCATGCGGGCGGCCTCGGCGAGCGATTCCGGTTCGCTGCCGAAGAGCTGGATTCCCAGCGGTCTCTCCTCCGGCCGGCTGGCGAGCAGCTCGCGGGTCCGCTTGCCGGCGTGGATCAGCCCCTTGGCGCTGACCATCTCGGTAAAAACCAGGCCGGCCCCGAACTGTTTCATCAGGAGCCGGTAGGGGAGATCGCTGATGCCGGCCATCGGGGCCAGAAATACCCTGCTGTCGAGTTGTCGTGTGCCAATAATCATGCGGTCCATGCGGGGAGTGCTGCACAAATTTTGTGCATTCTAGCAGAAGGGGGGTGGTCTTGCATAGACCAAAAGATATCCCCGGAAGGAGCCCGGAGACCGGTTTCGCCGTCGGCATACTGTATACAAAATGCGCTTGACAATATCCGGTTGACTTGTTAGAACAATATTTGGAAATTGTGACCATACAAGGTTAATTAGGGCTGGTTAATAATCCTCCGGGTCCTCTCAAGTTTTCGTAAAACATAGCTTTTCGGTTGGTTTTCACGTTCCGTTTGCTGGGGACGGCATTTTATTCACAGGTGTTGTCCTACGGAGAATTTTTTTCACTTGGGCGGGTTCTCTGCCGCCACTTTACTGTTAAAGGAGAGATTCGTATGTCGACTTTGAAAGAAACTCTGCGCAAGAAGATCGATGAGCATCGTCCGCGTACCACCAAGCTGGTCAAGGAATTTTCCGACGT
>JBFHOZ010000194.1:0-3305 GCA_041592975.1 Desulfuromonadales bacterium | reverse complement strand
TGAATCTGGACTAATTTCAGTTGGAGCCTGGGAGTAGTGCGTCTTTTTCCCAATTTCCACCGCAAATTCAACAATTTAAGGACAAACGATGTTTGATTTTCTCGTGCGCAAGAGCGTCTCGGCCAGAGCCGACCTCCTCTCCGGCCTGACCGTCGCCCTCGCCCTGGTGCCGGAAGCGGTCGCCTTTTCATTCGTCGCCGGCGTAGAACCGCTGGTCGGCCTCTACGCCGCCTTCCTGGTCGGCCTGATCACCGCCGTCATCGGCGGGCGGCCGGGGATGATCTCCGGCGCTACCGGTGCCCTGGCCGTGGTCATGGTCAGCCTGGTCGCCAGCCACGGCGTCGAGTACCTGTTCGCCACCGTCGTGCTGATGGGCATCATCCAGGTCAGCGCCGGCGCTCTTCGCCTCGGTAAATTCATCCGTTTGATCCCGCACCCGGTCATGCTCGGCTTCGTTAACGGCCTGGCCATCGTCATCTTTCTTGCCCAACTCGGCCAGTTCAAGGTGGCCGACTCCGCCGGCGTGCTGCAGTGGATGCAGGGTCCGTCGCTCTACCTGATGCTCGGCCTCATCGGACTGACCATGGCGATCATCTATTTCCTGCCGAAGCTGACCATGGCCTTTCCGGCGGCGTTGGCGGCGATCATCGTCGTCACCGGCCTGGTGCACGGCTTCGGTCTCGACACCCGCACGGTCGGTGACATGGCCTCGGTCGCCGGCGGCCTGCCAACCTTCCACCTGCCGATGGTGCCGCTGAGCCTTGAGAACCTGATGATCATTCTCCCCTACGCGGTGATCCTCGCCGCCATCGGCCTGATCGAATCGCTGATGACCATGACCCTGATCGACGAGATCACCGAGACCCGCGGACGCGGCAACAAGGAGTGCATCGGCCAGGGCGTCGCCAACATCGTCACCGGCTTTTTCGGCGGCATGGGCGGCTGCGCCATGATCGGCCAGAGTATTATCAACATCAACTCCGGCGGCCGCGGCCGGCTCTCCGGCATTACCGCGGCGCTCTGCCTGCTGATCTTCATCGTCTTCGCCTCAAGCCTGATCGAGATGATCCCGCTGGCGGCGCTGACCGGCGTCATGTTCATGGTGGTGGTCGGCACCTTCGCCTGGTCGAGCCTGCGCATTCTGCACAAGATTCCGGCCACCGACGCCCTGGTGCTGATCCTGGTGTCGGCGGTTACCGTTTACACCGACCTGGCAATTGCCGTCGCCGTCGGCGTTATCGTTTCGGCCCTGGTCTTCGCCTGGCAGAACGCCCGGCGCATCTACTCGGATATCGTTACCACCGAGGATGACGTCAAGACCTACCATCTGCACGGCCCGCTGTTCTTCGGCTCGGTCCGCTCCTTCCACGACCAGTTCACCCCGAACATCGATCCGGACGAAGTGGTCATCGATTTTCGCGGCTCGCGGGTCTGCGACCACTCCGGCCTCGAGGCGATCAACAGCCTGACCGAACGCTACCTGGCCCAGGGCAAGAAGCTGCGCCTCAAGCATTTGAGCGCCGAATGCCGCTCGCTGCTCGCCAACGCCGGCAGCATGATCGAGGTTAACGTTATCGAGGATCCGCGCTACCGGGTGGCGGTCGACGAACTGGCCTGACGTGTTATCATGGAGTTGTGAAAGCCGGGTCATTTAAACAAACAACCCCCTTATCAATTGGAAACAGCATGAAAAAAACATTCCGGATGTCGCACCCGAAAATCAAGTTGCCCCGCCTGGTCGAAGCGATCAAGTACGAGGTGAAGAAATACATCAAGCGCGAACGGCGCAAGGCGTTGCCGGAGGGGGTCGACTTCTGGGATTTCGACTGCCGCTACGGTGTCGATGAGGCGAGCGCCGAGACGATTCACGTGGCGACCATCAACCAGCACATCTCGCAGGCCGAGGCCGAAGGGCTGGAGTCGTGCTACCTCGAGATACTGGCCAAGCCGGGTGTCCGCCGCAAAAGACCGCGCGATGCCGACGGCAACCTCATCGACGAACCAGCCGATGCAGCGAGCGATGCGCCGACCGAGGAACCGACTGAAGAATAAGCTCGGAAGCGGGACAGACGGCTTTATTGTCCCGTGACCAGACAAACAGAAACCGCCCGTTTGGCATCTGCCGAACGGGCGGTTTGTTATTCAACTGCGCGGGTAAAGCGAGTGGGGCGTGTTAGCGGCCCAGCTCCAGCTGCATCTCGTCCGGATACCTGATCTTGTAACCGTACTCGACACTCTTCTTCTCACCCGCTGCAAGTTCGACCTTCCACTTGGCCAACTGCTCCTTCTTGTCGGCATTGTCGGTCACCGTCTCGATAAGCTTGATACGCTCATCCTCGATGCGCGGCAGGCTGTCTTCGATTCTCAGGCTGACCGGGATGTTCTTGTTGTTGGTGATATCAATCCGCCAGTTCCAGGCCTGCGTCCGGTCACCGCCGAACACGCCGGCTTCGCCGGCCTTGCGAGTCGGGTTGACCTTGACCATGATCTGCGGGTCGTTGCCGAAAGCGAGGTCGAACGTCTTCTCGAGCAGGGAGAACCTCTTCTTGCCGACGTAGACCCCCTCGGCCAGGATCGAGGCGTTACCCCGAGGCATCGGCAGCAGCTCCTTGAACTCGACCTTGGCGAGCAGGAAGGCCTGCGGCGACTGCAGGGGACGCAGCAGGTAATCGAAACTGGCCGGCCAGCTCCCCTTGCGGATATTGAGCGTGTAGTTCTCGCCGGCGATGATGGTCTGCTGACCGAGATCGTAGACATCGAACAGGGTGCCGGCCTTGCGGGCCGGGGCCGGCCTGGCTTGCAACATGTCCATCTCTTCCTCCACCGGAGGAGAAGCGACTTCCATCATACGCATGACACCGACACTTTTCGCCGCCGGGTAAACACGGCCGCTGACATCACGAATAATCCACGGACGGTTGTCCGGCGGGGTCAGGGTGAAGACCGGCTCGGCGGTGGCGAGCAGCAGCCGCACGTTCTTCCAGTCGACGGCGGTACGCTGGCTGACCTCGGCCGTCCAGTCCCAGAGGATTTCCTTGCCCTCGGGTCGGGCATCGAGCGTGTAGGTCGACTGCCAGTCGGCATTGTGGACCCGGTAGGAGTAGCGTAATTTCTCGGTCGGCCTGGCACCGGCCAAAGAAACCTGCACCGACCAGATCCGCTTTTGCCGGCTGGTGGCGTCGGTCAGCTGCCGCTCAAGCTCCTTGAGCTGCTTTTCTACCTCTTGTTTCTCACGCTCCAGCCGCGAGTGGTCGCGGTTGAGCTTTTCCGATTCGGCGAGCATCAGGCCGGCCAGCTTGCGGTAT
>JBFHOZ010000193.1:0-3392 GCA_041592975.1 Desulfuromonadales bacterium | reverse complement strand
GCCATCGGCGGCACCCTCGCCGCGGCCGCCGGCGCCGACTTCCTCTGCTACGTCACCGCCAGTGAGCACCTGCGCCTGCCGACCGTGGAAGACGTCCATGAAGGGGTCATGGCCTGCCGTATCGCCGCCCACGCCGGCGACATCGTAAAGGGCGTCCCCGGCGCCATCGACAAGGACATCGCCATGGCCAAGTGTCGCAAGGCACTCGACTGGGAAGGCCAGTTCGCTATCGCCATCGACCCGGAGAAGGCCCGTCGCCTGCGCGCCGAGTCAGGTGTCGACGAAGAGCACGGCGCCTGCACCATGTGCGGCGAGTTCTGTGCCTACGATGTGATGAACCGGAGAAAAGCCGGGACGCGGGACGAGTAGCGCGGGACGCGACAAAAACACCAAAAAGCAAAGGGAGCGACTTCACAGAGAAGCGCTCCCTTGTCTTTAGAATTGCGGTTTTCCTCGTCCCTCGAACCTCGTTCCGGCGAGACGTCCCGCCTCGCCCTACTCCCCCAGATACGTATACGATGTCAGCATCCGGTCGAGCAGCTCGATGAAATGGCTGGTCTCTTCGAAGGAGACCTTGCGCGAGGCGACGCTCTTCTCCAGCGAGTCGCGCACGTGCTTGAGAATCTCGGGCCCCTTGTACTGCACATACTTGAGGCTTTCCGAGGTAGCGTCGCCGTTGATCACCGTGTCGATCTTGTAGTTGGTCTTCTTGTTGAAGGTGATGTGCACGGCGTTGGTGTCGCCGAACAGGTTGTGCATGTCGCCGAGGATCTCCTGGTAGGCGCCGATCATGAAGAAGCCGATGAAGTAGTCCTCTTCGCTCGACACCTTGTGCAGCGGCAGATACCTGGTGCGGCCGTTCTCGCCGACGAAGCTGCTGATCTCGCCGTCCGAGTCGCAGGTGATGTCGGCGATGGTCGCCATCACGCCGGGCTTCTGGTTGAGCCGCTGGATCGGCACGATCGGGAAGAGCTGGTCGATCGCCCAGGAGTCGGGGATCGACTGGAAGAGCGAGAAGTTGGCGAAATAGGTCTGGCGCAGGGCAAGCTGAAAGTTCTGCAGCTCCTCCGGGACCGGCTTGAGGCGTTCGACGATACCGTTGATCTTGAGAAAAATCTTGTTGCACAGCCACTCGGCCAGGGCCCGGTCGTGCAGCTTGAGGTAGCCGAGGTTGAAGAGGCTGACCGCCTCCTGGATCAGCTGCAGGGTGTCGTGGTAGTCCTCGCGCAGCGAATGGCGGTCGATGCTGCGGTAGATGTCGTTGAGCTTCTTGACCGTCGGCGAAAGCTTGTCGGCCTGCTCGAGGACATCGGCATAGTCCGGCAGCGCATTCTGCGTGTTGGTGTTGAGGATGTTGGTGATCAGCACCGAGTAGTGGGCGACGATCGCCCGGCCTGACTCGGAGATGATGTTCGGGCAGGGGACACCCGCCTCTTCGCAGATGTTCTTCACCTGGTAGATGACGTCGTTGGCGTATTCCTCGACCGAGTAGTTGACACTCGAGAAGTAGCTCGACTTGGAGCCGTCGTAGTCGACGCCGAGGCCGCCGCCGACATCGAGGTACTCGAGGCCGACCCCCATCTTCTTCATCTCGGCGTAGATGCGGCTGCCTTCGGTGAGGGCGTTCTTGATCTTGTCGATCTTGGTGATCTGGCTGCCGATGTGGAAATGCAGCAGCTTCACCCGGTCGAGCAGCTCATGCTCGCGCAGCAGCTCGACGGCGGCCAGCAGTTCGGAAATCTTCAGACCGAATTTGGCGTCGCTGCCTCCCGAGGTCGCCCATTTGCCGGTCCCTTTCGAGGAGAGCTTGACCCGGATGCCGAGCTTCGGCACGATGCCGATCTTCTGCGACAGGGCGATGATCTTTTCCAGCTCGAAGAGTTTTTCGACGACGATGGTGATGTCGTAGCCGATGCGCGTGGCGTAGAGGACCGTCTCGATGAAGTCGTTGTCCTTGTAACCGTTGCAGATGATCGGCAGGGTCTTGCCGGTGGCCAGCGAGATGGCCGCGACCAGCTCCGGCTTGGAGCCGACCTCGAGGCCGAGGTTGTGCTTCTTGCCGAACTCGGCGATCGCCTCGACCACCTGGCGCTGCTGGTTGACCTTGATCGGGAAGAAGGTCTGGTAGCCGGCCGGGTAGTTGTACTCCTCGATGGCATATTTGAAAGCCCGGCTGATCGCCGAGATGCGCCCCTGCAAGACGTCCATGAAGCGCAGCAGGATCGGCGGCTTGATCTTGCGCTTGATCAGGTCGTCGACCAGGGCGCGCAGGTCGATGGCGTACTTCGAACTGGGAGACGGGTGAACACAGACGTTCCCCTTCTTGTTGATGGAGAAGAAATCGTCACCCCAGTTGTCCAAGTTGTAGATTCTGGCGGAATCCTTGATCGACCAACGTTCCATAAACGAACCTCTTTGTTGAATTGTTGAATCGTTGAAAAGTTGAGTCGTTAAAATGTTGAATGGCTTGTTCGGTTCAACAATTCAACGCGCGCAGCGCAATTCAACAATTCAACAGTTTACTGCCGCTTCATCACGACAGTCTGCTTCGAAAATCCTCGTAATCAAAACTCCTGACCACTTTCAATTCGCCGTTCTCCGGCTCATAGGTGCAGAGATGCGGGTGCTGAATGCCGTTGAAGGTGGTCGTCTTGACCATGGTGTAGTGCGCCATATCGAGAAACGCCAGGCGGTCGCCGGCGGCGAGCGGGCGTTCGAACGACCAGTCGCCGATGATGTCGCCGGCCAGGCACGACGGGCCGCCGAGGCGGTAGGTGTGAGCCTTCTCCCCGGCATCGTAGCCGTCGAGGATGCCGGGACGGTAGGGCATCTCGAGGACGTCCGGCATGTGACAGGTGGCGGAGACGTCGAGGATCGCCGTCGGCATGGCGTTGTCGACCACGTCGAGCACCTCGCCGACCAATATCCCGGTACCGATGGCGATCGCCTCCCCCGGCTCGAGATAGACCTCGACGTCGTATTTATTTTTGAAGTACTTGATCAGCTCAACCAGGCCGTCGATGTCATAACCCTCGCGGGTGATATGATGGCCGCCGCCGAAGTTGAGCCACTTCATCTTCGGCAGGAATTCACCGAACTTTTCCTCGAAGACCTTTGCCGTGCGGGCCAGTGGCTCGAACAGGTGCTCGCAGAGGGTATGGAAATGCAGCCCGTCCACCCCGTCGAGCGAACGACCGTCGAACTCCCTGCGTGGGATGCCGAGGCGCGAATTCGGCGCACAGGGATCGTAGAGCTCGGTGTGTCCCTCGGAGTGCTCGGGGTTGACCCGCAGGCCGACCGACACCCTCCCCCGCTCCCTTTCCCACAAAGGCCGGAAGCGCTCGAACTGGGCGAAGGAGTTGAAGACCAGGTGGTTGGAGATCGGCAGCAGT
>JBFHOZ010000192.1:0-3404 GCA_041592975.1 Desulfuromonadales bacterium | reverse complement strand
TCCATCTCGAAGATGTTGCTGATCCGCTCCTTTTCGTCCTTGTTGGGGTTGTAGACCACCGTGTCGGGGCCCAGGGTGCCGGAATAGACACGCATCAGGGTCAGCTTGCCGGCATAGGGGTCGTTGACGGTCTTGAAGACCATGGCGGAGAAGGGCTCATCCTCGCTCGGCTTGCGCTCGATCAGCTCGCCGGTCCCCGGCTTGCTGCCGACCTGCACCCCTTTGTCCACCGGCGACGGCAGGCAGGCAACCACGTAATCAAGCAGCTGGCGGACGCCGATGTTGGCCGTGGCGCTGCCGCAGAAGACCGGGGTGAAGACGCCGGTCAGGGTTCCCTCGCGCAAACCGAGGAGGATTTCGTCCTCCGTCAGCGCCTCCCCTTCGAGGTACTTCTCCATCAGGTCGTCATCCGCTTCGGCCACCGCCTCGAGGAGCAGTTCGCGCAGGCGCAGGGCCTCCTCCATGAGGTCGGCGGGGATGTCGACTTCCTTGTAGGTGCCCTTTTCGTCGAACTCGTAGATGCGGGCGCGCATCTTCACCAGGTCGATGGTCCCCTTGAACTCTTCCGCCGCGCCGATCGGCATGGTGACAATCACCCCGCGGGCGCCGAGGGACTTCTCCATGTCGTCGACGGCCTTGAGGAAATCGGCCCGCTCGCGGTCCATCTTGTTGACGAAGGCGATGCGCGGGATCTCGAACTCGTCGCACCACCCCCATATCTGCTTGGTCTGCGCCTTGGTGCCGGAGATGGCCGAAACAATCACCACCGCGCCGCCGAGCACCCGCAGGCAGCGGCGCGTGTCGTGGAGGAAGTTGCTGATCCCCGGGGTATCGACCATGTGCAGGCTGTAGTCGTTCCAGGTGCAGTGGTTGAGGCTCGCCTTCAGGGTCGCCTGGCGCTTGACCTCCTCCTCTTCGTAGTCCATGTAGGAGGAGCCGTCGATGACCTTGCCGAGCTTCGGCGTGATCCCGGTATTGAAGATGATCGCCTCCACCAGCGAGGTCTTGCCCGCGCTGTTGTGGGCGACAATTCCAAAGTTTCTCAGCTTCGTCGTATCGTACTTACCCATGAATCGTCTCCTTTTCCAGAAAAAGGGAACCTTCAACGGAGTTCCGCGATGACAGCCCTCCTAAGAACGGCGCAGGCGCCGTGGACAACGGGGTCGAACCTACCGGTGCGCCGGCCTTAAGGCCGGTTTCTTTCGTAAAGAATGCGCAGCCCTTCGAGGGTCAGATAAGGATCGACGACGTCGATGACCTTGGTGGCCGCAGCGATCGGCCCAGCCAGACCGCCGGTGGCGATGATTTTCGGCGCGGTGGGCAGTTCCTTCTTGATCCGTGCGACGATCCCCTCGACCAGCCCCACGTAGCCGAAGAAGATCCCCGCCTGCATGCTGTTGACGGTGTTCTTGGCGATGATCTGCGGCGGCCGGCAGAATTCCACCCGCGGCAGCTTGCTGGCCCGCTCGAAGAGGGCGTCTGCGGAGATGGCGACCCCCGGCGAGATGGCTCCGCCCAGGTATTCGCCGGCGGCGGAGATGACATCGAAGGTGGTGGCGGTGCCGAAATCGACGACGATCAAACTGCACTTCCAGCGCTCATAGGCCGCCACGGCGTTGACGATGCGGTCGGCGCCGACCTCCTTGGGGTTGTCGTAGAGGATCGGCATGCCGGTCTTGATGCCGGGCCCGACCACGTAGGGGGTGAGCTTGAAGTATTTCTTGCACAACCCTTCGACGGTGTTGAGCATGGGGGGGACCACGCTCGAGACGATCACCGCCGACAGGTCGGAAAATTTCAGCTCCGAAAGGCGGAACAGGTCGTTGATGAGCATGGCATACTCATCCACCGTCCGGGACTTGTCGGTCCCGACCCGCCAGTCCTGCTTGAGGTCCTGGCCATCATAGAGACCGAGGACGGTATTGCTGTTGCCGACGTCGATGACGAGAAGCATTTAGCTTAAACTCCGTAATGCGTAATGAGGTTCAAGGTTCAAGTCGCAAGGGTTCCCCTGGGACCTGCTGCCATCAACCTAGTCCTGCCCGAGAGGGCGAACATCCCCCGCCAGAATCCGTTCCACCCGGCCGCTCTCCAGCTGCAGACACAGGGCGCCGTCGGCGTCCAGCCCGACCACCGTCCCCTGCAGCGCCCCTGCTCCCTGGTCGATCTGTACCCGGGCGTTCATCAGGTCGCACAATCCCTCCCAGCGCCGGCGGATCGGCGCGAACCCCTCGGCGAGGAATTCGCTGTAGTAGCCGTCGAAACGCAGCAGCAGCTCGCGAACGAACGCGCCCCGCGCCACCGGCTGACCGGTTTCCAGCTGCACGGAGGTGGCGGGATAGTTGAGCTCTGCGGGAAACTGGTCGGCGGTCATATTGAGGTTGACGCCGATGCCGAGGATGACGAAATGGATCTGCTCGGTTTCGGCGCTCATCTCGTTGAGCAGCCCGGCGATCTTGCGCCCGGACACCAGCAGGTCGTTGGGCCACTTGACCCGAGCGGCGAGATTGTAAAGATGTTGGAGGGATTCGGCGACGGCGACGGCGGTGAGAAAGGTCAGTTGCGGGGCCTGCTGCACCGGAATCTGCGGCCGCAGCAGGATGGAACAGTACAGATTGACACCGGTGGGGGATTCCCAGCGCCGACCGAGACGCCCACGGCCGGCGCTCTGTCGGTCGGCGATGATCACCGTACCGTCCTGCGCCCCCTCTTCGGCCAGCTGGCGGGCGCGGACGTTGGTCGAATCGACCTCGTCGAGACAGTGCAGGGCCCGGCCGACCCGGCGGGTCTGCAAGCCGCTCATCAGTTCCCCCGCCACCAGCAGGTCAGGCCCGCCGCACAACCGGTAGCCACGGGAGCGCTGGGCCTCGATCTCGAAACCCAGTTCGCGCAGCAGCTCGACCTGCTTCCACACCGCGGCCCGCGAGATGTTCAGGGCCTGGCAGATCTCCTGCCCCGAAACGAAAGCCCCGGGGTTGCGGCGGAACAGGCTGAGGATCTGATCACGTGAGGTCAAAAGGGCTCCATAGTATTGAGGCTAAGATTGTCCCGGCTTGGCAATATTTTCTGCCAGCAAGGCGCCATCAGCTGAACAGCATGGAGATATCGGCCGCCTTCACTGAATGGGTCAGGGCGCCGACGGAGATAATATTAACACCCGTGGCGGCGATGTCGCGCACGGTTTCCAGATTCACCCCGCCGGAGGCTTCTATCAGGGCGCGGCCTGCGATCAGCTCGACGGCCTGGCGCATCTCCTCGAGGCTCATGTTGTCGAGCATGATGATTTCGGCGCCGGCCTCGAGAGCCTGGTGAACCTCGTCGAGGTTGCGGGTCTCCACTTCGATCTTCAGGGTGTGGGGCAGGCGCAGCCGGGCCCGCTCGATGGCCACGGCGATGCCGCCGGC
>JBFHOZ010000191.1:0-3507 GCA_041592975.1 Desulfuromonadales bacterium | reverse complement strand
CCGCAAAAAAAAGCCGCCCCTCTTCCGGGGCGGCCTTTTGCGATCCTGAGGCTTCGGGCGTTACTTCAGCAGGTACTTGCCGACCCAGTTCTTGGAAAACTGGAAGGCGGTACGGCCGCAGCGCTTGCTCTTGTCGTGCGTCCACTTGATCGCCGCCTGCTCGAGCTCCGTGCTCCAGGGGAGTTCCTGGCCGAGCTGCTTGCTCCAGCGCTCGAGACAGAGCCTGACGGCGTCAAGGTAGCGGTCCTGGGAGAAGACATGGAACGGCACCCAGAGGCCGAAGCGGTCGGAGAGGGAACTCTTCTCCTCCTGCGCCTCGCTCTGCTGCAGCTCCCCCTTGACGTACTTGCCGCCGAGGTGGTCGCTCTCATACTCCGGCAGCAGGTAGCGGCGGTTGGAGGTGACGTAGATCAGCACGTTCTCCGGCGCCGAGTAAACCGACCCGTCGAGGGCGCTCTTGAGCATCTTGTAGGCGAGCTCGCCGACCTCGAAGGTCAGATCGTCGCAGAGCATGATGAAGCGGTACGGCTGGTCCTCGACGGCAGCGAAGATCTCGGAGATGTAGATCAGGTCCTCCTTCTCGACCTGGATGATGCGCAGCCCCTGGTCGCCGTACTCGTTGAGGATCGCCTTGACCAGCGAGGACTTGCCGGTGCCGCGCGACCCCCAGAGCAGGGCGTTGTTGGCCGGCAGCCCCTGGAGAAACTGGCGGGTGTTGTTGACCATGATCTGCTTCTGCTCGTCGACCCCGAGCAGCTCGTCGAGACGGGTATTGTCGGTCACCCTGACCGGCTCGAGGTAGCCGGAGAAGGAGTGGCGGCGCCAGTTGGCGGCATGGGTCTTGGTCCAGTCGACCGGCTCGACCGCCTTGGGCAGAAGCATCTCGACCGATTTCAGCACCCGCTCGAGCCGGGCGACGACTTCAGGCTTCAGGTTCATCATTGAAAAAATCTCTCTTTCAGATACAGGCTGCGATATCGACAGGGGAGGCGTGCAGATGCGAGGGACTGCGTGAACATGCCTGCCGCCGGCTGTCCTGTATACGCCAGAAAGCCGCCGGCTGTCAAACATTTGCGGCATCGCGAAACCACCGGCGCGTCTCCCCTCCGGCGGCTCATTGCACAAATATTCACCACAACGTGACCGAAGGGTCCGCAGGATCAGCACGGAACGCCATGATTTCAGGTATAATTGGCCATGGCACCCCCCTTGCACCGCAGAACAACCATGAAGCGGCTCATCGTCTTTACCGACCTCGACGGCACCCTGCTCGACCATGACAGCTACTGCTGGCGTCCCGCCGAACAGGCGCTTGCCAGGATCGATTCCGCCGGCATCCCGCTGGTGTTCAATACCAGCAAGACGATCGCCGAGGTCCTTGACCTGCGGCAGGCGCTGCAGAACCGCCATCCGTTCATCATCGAAAACGGCGGCGCCGTCTGCATCCCCGGGGGTTACTTTGCAGGGCGCGCCGACGACAGCGACGTGACGCTGCAGCTGTTCGGCAAGCCCTACCGGAAGATCGTGGCGGTTCTCGAAGCGTTGCGGCGCGCGCGTCACTTCAAATTTCGCGGCTTTTCCGACATGACGGCCGGGGAGGTGGCCGAACGGACGGGGCTTTCCGCAGACCAGGCGGTCCGGGCGAAATCAAGGGCCTGTTCCGAACCCATCCTCTGGCAGGATGATAACCGGAGCTTCGACTCCTTCCGTCGCGAATTGTCCGCCCGCGACCTGCAGGTCGTCAGCGGCGGCCGCTTTTTTCACGTCATGGGGAACTCCGACAAGGGGGCGGCGATGCTCTGGCTGCTCGAGAAATTCGCCGCGGAAGGTTCGCCCCCCTTCGCCTCCGTCGCCCTGGGGGACGGCCCGAACGACCTGCCGATGCTCGAAGCGGCCGATTATTCTGTCGTCATCAGGAACGACGGCGGTGTGCCGCTGGTTCTCGACAAGCCCGGAAACGTCATCTACACGCAGGAGACGGGTCCGCGAGGCTGGCAGGCCGCCATGCAGCAGATACTCGACAAAAAAGGAGTCTGACATGGGAAACTTCTACCAGAACGGCGTCATCACCACGCTGCACAACCTGACCCGCCGGCCCCTGGCCGAGCTCGAGGAGGATCTGGCGCGCTTCGCCAAGCGGCGGCCGATGTCGCTGGTGCTGCCGTCGCTCTTCTCGGAGCTGGAAGGTCCGGCTCTCGGCCCGATCCTCGACGAGATCGCCCGGGTCAACTACCTCGGCGAAGTGGTGATCGGGCTCGACCGGGCCGACGCCGACCAGTTCCGATACGCCCGGGAATATTTCGGCCGGCTGCCGCAGCATCACCGCATTCTCTGGAACGACGGGCCGCGCCTGCGGGCCATAGACGCGATGCTCGAGGAGAAGGGCCTGGCGCCGACCGAGATGGGCAAGGGGCGTAACGTCTGGTACTGCTTCGGCTATATTCTCGCTTCCGGACGGGGCAAGGCGATCGGCCTGCACGACTGCGACATCGTCACCTATGACCGGGAGTTGCTGGCACGGCTGTTCTACCCGGTGGCCAATCCGAACTTCCACTACCAGTTCTGCAAGGGGTACTACTCGCGCATCGCGGGCGGCACCCTCAACGGGCGGGTCTGCCGGCTGCTGGTCACTCCGCTGCTGAAGTCGATGCAGAAAGTCCTCGGCCACAACGAATACCTCGAGTACATGGACAGCTTCCGCTACGCCCTGGCCGGTGAATTCTCGATGCGCTCCGACGTGCTCAACGACCTGCGCATTCCGAGCGACTGGGGGCTGGAGATCGGGGTCATCTCGGAAATGTACCGCAACTACGCCACCAACCGGATCTGCCAGGTCGACATCGCCGACACCTACGATCACAAGCACCAGGACCTCTCGGCCGACAACCCGCAGGGCGGCCTGTCGCGCATGAGCACCGACATCATCAAGGCGGTGGTGCGCAAACTCGCCACCCAGGGACACGTCTTCTCGCTGGAGACGTTCCGTACGCTCAAGGCGACCTATTTCCGCGCCGCCCTCGACCTGATCGAGGCCTACCACAACGACGCCCTGCTCAACGGCCTGGCCATCGACCGGCACAAGGAGGAGAAGGCGGTCGAACTGTTCGCCGAGAACATCATGCGGGCCGGCGAAATCTTCCTGCAGAACCCCATGGAGACGCCGTTCATGCCGAGCTGGAACCGGGTATCAAGCGCCATTCCGGATATCTTCGACCATATCTACGAGGCGGTGGAGGAGGACAACAAGTAAGGAGTGCCGGTTTCAGGATTTTTTCAGCCACATCGTCTGATAGGGCTGGAAGGTCATGTCGATATCGGCAACGTCGGCTCCCCGGATGAGGTCATGCCAGAGTGCATCCTGCATGCTCGCGGGAAGCCGGACCACGCCGCTCCGGTCGGTCAGGTTGCTGATGCAGACGATCTCGGCGGCGGCGGCGAAGCGCCGGAAGGCGAAAAACCCCTCCTCGAGTTCCAGCACCCCCTGCGGCACGTCGGGATGGAACAGGG
>JBFHOZ010000190.1:0-3539 GCA_041592975.1 Desulfuromonadales bacterium | reverse complement strand
TGGTGACCTGAACGTCAGGCTCGAAGCGCGCAGCGAGGATGAAGTCAGCAATCTCGTGGACAGCTTCAACTCCATGGTCGATCGCCTGCGGCAGGCCAACGAGGAGCTCCAGCAGTGTCATTATCAGCAGATGGAGCGGGTCGACCGACTGGCCTCGGTCGGCGAAATGTCGGCGGGGATCGCCCACGAGATCAAGAACCCGCTCGCCGCCATCAGCGGCGCCATCACCGTGCTGTTCGATGATTTTGCCGCCGATGACCCGCGCCGGGAGGTAGTCGACAAGATCCTTGAGCAGATCGCCCGGCTGGACAAGGCGGCGACCGACCTGCTCTTCTTCGGCCGCCCCGGCAAGCCGACCTGCGAGGTCGTCGACACCAACGAATTGCTCAACAAGACGATGTTTTTCGTCTCCCAGCACCCGGAAGCGAAAAATGTTCATCAGAGCAAGGAATTTACCCGCAACCTGCCGCCGGTATGGGTTGACGTGAAGCAGCTGCAACAGGTATTTTTTAACGTCATCATCAATGCCATCCAGGCGATGAAGGAGGGCGGCACCCTGTTGCTGACGACCGAGCTGGTCGAAGAGGATGACGGGACATTTGTCCGGGTGCTGGTCGGCGATTCCGGCCCGGGGATCAAACCCGAAGACCTGGAGAAGATTTTTACCCCGTTTTTCACCACCAAGAGCCAGGGGACCGGCCTCGGGCTGGCGATCTGCCGGCAGCTCATGGAGCAGCAGGGCGGCAGCATCGACATACGGAGCCGGCTTGGCGAAGGTACCCGGGTCATCATCAAACTGCCGGTGAGAGAGGAATCCTCACCGGTCAAGAACGAGGATAAACGTGCGCAAGACGAGAATTCTGGTCGTTGACGACGAACACCTGATCCGCTGGTCGCTGGAACAGTCCCTGAAAAAGCAGGGCTACGAGGTGTCGACCGCCGCCAACGGCGAAGACGCGCTGCGCCAGGTGCAGGAGGACCCCCCGGAGCTGATGCTCCTTGATATCCAGCTCCCCGGCATGGATGGCCTGCACGTCCTGGAGAAGGTCAAGGAATTCGACAGCGACATCCTGGTCATCATGGTCACCGCCCTCGGGGTTCTCGAAACCGCCGTCAAGGCGATGCGCATGGGGGCCTACGACTACATCAACAAGCCCTTCAACCTCGACGAACTCTCGATCATCGTCAAAAAAGCCCTGGAAACCAGGGAGCTGCGCAAGGAAGTCGCCCACCTGCGCTCCGCCCAGGCCAGCAAGTTCGGCATCGACAACATCATCGGTGACAGCCGTCACATGCTGCAGGTGCTGGACATGGTGCGCAAGGTGGCCAAGAGCGACGCCAGCACGGTGCTGATCCAGGGAGAGAGCGGCACCGGTAAGGAACTGATCGCCCGCGCCATCCACATGGAGAGCGCCCGGCGTGACAAGCCGTTCATGGCGATCAACTGCGCTGCCGTGCCGGAAACGCTCCTCGAGAGCGAGCTGATGGGTCACGAGAAGGGGGCGTTTACCGACGCCAAGACCCAGAAGCGCGGCCTGTTCGAAATGTCCGACGGCGGCACCATCTTCCTCGACGAGATCGGCGACATGGAGATGGGGATGCAGGCCAAGCTCCTGCGGGTCCTCGAAGAGCGCTCCTTCCGCCGGGTCGGCGGCACCAAGGAGATCCCCGTCGATGTCCGCATCGTCTCCGCCACCAACCAGGAGCTGCTGAAAAAGATCGAGGAGAGGACGTTCCGCAACGACCTCTACTACCGGCTGCAGGTCATCCCGATCTATCTGCCGCCGCTGCGCGAACGGCGGGACGACATCATGCCGCTGGTCGAGTTCTTCATCAAGCACTACAGCCGCGAGTTCGGCAAGACGGTCAGGGGCGTGTCCAAGATGGCCCGCAAGTTCCTCGAGGAGTACACCTGGCCGGGGAACGTGCGTGAACTGCGCAACATCATCGAGCGGGCGATCATCCTCGAAAACGAAGAGACGCTCATGCTCGAACACCTCCCACGCGAGCTGGTTTCACGCGCCGGAGACATCGCCTCCGGCCCGATGAGCCTGCGCATCCCGCCCGAAGGGATCGATATCGAAGATGTCGAGCGGGAGCTCATCCGCCAGGCCCTCGAGGTGTCCGAAGGAAACCAATCGAAGGCTGCAAAAAAACTCAACCTCGGTATCGATGCCTTCCGCTATCGCATGAAAAAATTCGGTTTTCTCGCCTGATCCCGGGGGGCTGGAACCCCAGCCCCCAGTCCCCAGTCCCCAGTCCCCAGTCCCCAGCCGCGCCAATTCACTGGAAAATCGTCTTGGTATCAAGGTTGCATCTATCTATGTGCAGACGATAAGCGTCGCATGCCCTGCAAGCTTTAGGTTGTGTAGTTAACTACCTGCAATAATTGACTTTACTCAGATTGTGTCGCACCGGTGGGAGACGATAAAATGAAACGTATCCTCAAGACTTTACGCCTGATGACAGTGATTTCACTGAGCCTTGGTGTGATATGGCTCGGTCCGGCGCTTGCGGCCGGCGTGCCGACCTTTGCCTCGCTCGGGCAGATCAAGGCTGAGAAATTACGCGTACCGGGGGCGATGGACCTGGATGGGGCCGGTAATCTTTACGTGGCTGATGCCCGTGGCGGCCTGGTGCACAAGTTCAACCCGTTCGGCACCCTGCTCGGCAGCTTCAAGCTGCAGGCCACGGGGCGCGGTCTTGCCGTGACCCCTGACGGCTCGCGCCTGTATGTCGCCCGCAAGCAGGCGGTGGTGATCGCCGACGCCGTCACCGGCAGCGTGCTTGGCACCCTGGCGGGCGCCGAGAGCACCGGCCCGGAGTTCGCCTCGGTCGGTGAGATCGACCTCGACGCCGCCGGGAACGTCTTTGTCGTCGACGCCGGCAAGATGCTGGTGAAGATCTACAACGCGGCCGGGCAGTACCGGGCAAAGTTTGGCGGGATCGGCGTGAACAACGGCCAGTTCCAGCAGATTGGCGGTATGGCGATCAACCCTGCCGGCAAGGTCGTGGTGGCCGATGCGTCGGCGCTGAACGGCAAGGTGCAGGTGTTCACGCTCAATACCGACCTGAGCGTCGCCGGCGTCGTCGCCTACCTCAAGGGCACGGCGGCGAACTTCGGCACGCCGGTGATGCATGCTCCCCGCGGTCTCACCTTTGACGCCTTCGGCCGGGGCTATCTCCTCGAGTTCTTCACCTCGCAGATTCGCGTCACCAGCGCGACCTTCGGCTACCTCGGCGTATACAATAAGCCGGGCTTCGCCATCGGCCAGCTGAACAATGTCTCCGACGTGATCTTCGACACCGTCAACAGCCGCCTGTTCGTCGGCTGCGATACGGGCCGCATCGAAATCCTCGGCGTCGACGGCGGCCAGAGCCCGGTGAATGTCAACCGCGCCCCGACCGTGCCGGTGCCGCAGAGTCCGGTCGGCGGCAGCGCCGTCGATTCGGCCACCCCGACCCTGACCTTCGGCAATGCCACCGACCCGGACGGTGACACCCTGACCTACCAGGTGGTCGTCAAGCGCGATACCGCC
>JBFHOZ010000189.1:0-3575 GCA_041592975.1 Desulfuromonadales bacterium | reverse complement strand
CTCGGCATCATCCTGTTCGTCTTCGTCTTCCCGTCCCTGATCGGCGTGCTCACCAGCCTCAACGCCGACCTGCCGCTGCCGACCCGGATGGTCATGGCGATCTCGGGCTTTGCCCGTGAATACTTCGTGCTGATCGGCTTCGCCATGGCAGCGACCGCCGTCGCCTACCGGATCCTGGTCAGAAAACCGGCCGTGCGCAGGACGGTCGACAACCTGCTGCTCAAGCTGCCGATCATCGGGGAACTGCTGAACAAGATCAGCCTGTCACGCTATTTCAAGACGCTGGCGACGCTGCAGGCCTCCGGGCTCGACATCCAGGCGACCTTCAACACCGCGGCCGGTGTCGTCAACAACAGCGAGCTGCGGGCGCGCCTGTCCCGCGTCACCGATGCGATCCTGAGCGGCGGGTCCGTTGCCGCCGCCCTGACCGCGACGAACACGGTACCGCAGCTGGTCCTCAGCATGGTCTCTCTCGGCGAGAGAACCGGCAACATCGAAGGGGCGCTGGCCCGCTCCAGCGAAATATTCGACAAGGAGGTGCGGGAAACGGTCAAGCGGCTGTTCACGGTCATAGAACCGCTGATCGTCGTCTGCCTCGGCATCATGATGCTGATCATCCTGCTGTCGATCTTCCTGCCGCTCTACGGCATCGTCGGCAACATCAAGGGGCGCTGATGAGAAGAAACGGCTTCACACTGATCGAAATCGTCGTCGCCATGGCCATCCTGTCGATCATGGCCGGAGTCCTGGTGCCGATGATGTACCGTGTCTGGGAGAGCAACGAGATCGCCCAGACGCGCGAGCGCATGGCCGAGCTGAAAAAAGCCATCGCCGGCGATCCCAACCTCTACCAGCAGGGCGTGCGCAGCCACTACGGTTTCGTCGGCGATGTCGGCGACCTCCCCGCCAACCTCGACGACCTGGTCAGCGACTCGGGGAGCTGGGTCGGCTGGAACGGGCCCTATCTCGGCGGCTTCGACCCGGCGACCTTCAAGCGCGACGCCTGGGGGAATCCGATCGCTTACGCGGAACACGACCCGCCGCTGGTGGTTTCCGGCGAAGAGGTCGCGGCGACCTTGCGCAGCGCCGGGCCGGACCGAACCTTCGGCAATGCCGACGACATCGACGAGAACAGCGACCTCGCCCTGCAGATTCTCGGCAAGGACGTCTGGCCGACCGACCGTGTGCGCGGCAACCTGAGCGTCACCGTGACCGCGACCACAGAAACCACCCCATCCTATTATGCCGATCTGCGCGTCCGTTATCTTAACGGCACCGGTTTTGCAACAATGACCAGCAGCTGCATCGCCCTGAATATCGGCCTGGTGCAATCCGGCGTGCCGAAAACCGTCAGCCAGGCGATCGACGCCAGTTTCCCCGTGACCCTGCCGATCGGCCGGGTCACCCTGCGCAGCCGGCTTTTCAGCGACGCCGCCTGCAGCGCCCTGCTGGAAGAGACCAACGACATGGCGATCTTCGTCAGCAACGGACTCAATGAAATCTCGGTGAACCCGCCGACGCTCTACTACAGGATCGACTGACCGGCATGAAAGAGACGACGCACCTTTTCATAGACCTGCGCGGGCGTGACCTGCGCGCCCTGGTCACCGAGGGGAAACGGGTGCTCGCCGCCAGCGCGACGCCCGGGCCACTGGACGACGAACGGACTCTGCAGGACCTGATTGCGACGCTGGTCGCCAAGGCCGGACACAAGCCGGAACGGGCCCACCTGGTGCTCGGCAACGACCAGGTGAGCTTCAACACCTATCGCCTCCAGGAGATGCCGCTGGCCGACGTGGAAATGATCATCCAGCGCAGCATAACCACGGCCACTGGTGAACGCGAGCCGATCTTCCGCCTCACACCGCTCTCCCCCCAGCAGGACAAGGAAGCGTTTCTCGCCGAGCAGGTCTCCCGGGAGACAGTGGCCGGATACCGGCAGCTGTTCGAAAAAGCCGGCGTCCGGCTGGAGACGATCTCCACCGGACTGCAGGCCAACCTGGCTGCCTTCGCCGCGCACCGCGACGACATCCTCCAGGCCCAGGCAATCTTCGACATCAGCTCCGAGGCAATTACGGCGATCTTCCTCTCGCCGACCGAGCTTCTGCATTACGAGACCTTGGCCATCCAGGAAGTCGAACGGGAAGACGACAGCAGCGACGCTGCCGAACGCAGCCGGGCGATCAAGCGCCGGCTGTTCGCCATCCTCAACGTCATCCACGGCATCTATTCGCAGTACATGCTCGCCAACCCCCATTCTGCCATCGAGAAGGTCTGGCTGTGCGGCCCCGAATCAGGCATAGAGGGCCTGGAAGAATCCCTGGTCGAGGCGATGGACGTCGAGGCCGCGGCCTTCGACCTGCTCGCCGGGCAGCTCGACGACAGCCGCCCCTACACCCCCCTTTTCGGCCTGGCTGAAGCGCGTGGGCAGGCCGGTTTCGTCAACTTCATCCCCGCCGAGACACGCAAACCGACGCGCGCCGTCTCACGCACCCGGGCCCTCGCCGCGGGCGCCGTCGTTGTCCTGCTCCTGGCCGCCGTGGTGGTCACCTCCCAGCTCGAGATCCGCCGCATGGAGCAGCGGCTGAAAAGTGAAACCGCTGAACTGCAATTCCTCCAGGCGACTGCTGCCGCCGAACGCGACCGGGCTGCGAGTCTCCGGTTCCTCAAGCAGCTTGACGACACGACGCCCGCGCTTTATGCGATGCTCGGTGAAGTCGCCGACCGTCTCCCCGTCGAGGTCCAGCTCGATGGCATCAACTACCGCCAGGAAGACGACTCAGGCGTTCTCGAATTGCTCGCGGTGACCCGACACGAAACCCCCTGGAAGAACGAGCGGATCTTCACGGCCCTGATGGCATCCCTCGACGAATCGCCGACCCTGGAATGCAAACAGGACCCCGAGATCGCCATGTTGCGCGTCGGCGAAGAGAAGCTGATCAAGATCAAGGTGAGCTGTCGCACCAGGACGCCGGAAAGGAAGCCCTGAGATGAAGCGGATTCTCCTTTTCACCCTGCTTGGGCTTCTCCTGGTCGGCGGCATCTATTACAACCGCCAGGGAGAAGTGAAACGTCTGGGCGAAGAAGTCGCCAAGGTGCAGGCCGAAAAACTCACCCTGCAGCAGGAAGCCATCGCGATGGCCGACCTGGCAAGAATCTATGCCGGCAAGACGGACATCGCCGCGTTCACCGACGCCCTCTACGGCTGCGCCAGCCAGGTTGGCCTGCGTAACCACGAGGTGACCACCAGCGCCTACCGCGAGGAGCAGACCGCCCGCACCGGGCGCGGCAGGAAGAGCGTCAGCGACCTCAAGACACAGCGTCTGCAGGTCTCCCTGTCCGGAGAATTCCGCAAGGTCGCCGAGTACCTCGACCTGCTCCAGAAACTCGAAAGCCGCCAGCGGATCACCCGTTTCGCCCTGGTCCCGGGAGAAAAACAGCTTGCGGCGACCGTAGTTATCGATCTCTATTCGTTCGGGGGATCCCATGTCCGCTAGAATGACCCGATCGGCGGGCATCCTTCCCCTGCTCGCCCTGCTGTGCACAGTCTGTCCGGTCAGCGCCGCCGATCCGGG
>JBFHOZ010000188.1:0-3633 GCA_041592975.1 Desulfuromonadales bacterium | reverse complement strand
GGGGGTCCAGCAGGCGCTATTGAAGATCATCGAGGGGACGACGGCATCGGTGCCGCCGAAGGGCGGCCGCAAGCACCCGCAGCAGGAGTTCCTCAAGGTCGACACGACCAACATCCTGTTCGTCTGCGGCGGCGCCTTTGCCGGGCTCGAGTCGATCATCGCCCAGCGGGTCGGCGCCAAGAGCATGGGTTTCGGTGCCGATATCCGTCAGCTGCGCGAGGAGAATGTCGGCGAGCTTCTCGCCGGTGTCGAGCCGGCCGACCTCCTCAAGTACGGGCTGATCCCCGAATTCATCGGTCGGCTTCCGGTCGTCGCGACCCTGAATGAGCTGGACGAGGGTTCCCTGGTGCAGATCCTGACCGAACCCAAGAATGCCCTCGTCAAGCAGTACAAGAAACTGTTCGACATGGAAAAGGTCGAGCTGAAATTCACCGACGGCGCGTTGCTGGCGATCGCCAAGGAGGCGCTGAAACGTAAAACCGGGGCAAGAGGTCTGCGGTCGATCCTGGAAAATGCCATGCTCGACGTGATGTACGATATCCCGTCCCAGGACCGGGTCAAGGAGGTCGTCATCAGCGAGGATGTCATCTACAACCAGGCGCAGCCGATCGTTGTCTACGATGTTGCCGAATCGGCCTGAGCCTCCCCCCTCACAATCGCAAAGGCCCTATGTCCGAATTTTCTGACACTGCCAATCCGTCCGGAATGGGCAGCGGCAAGCTCTATCCGCTGCTCCCCTTGCGCGATATCGTCATTTTCCCCTACATGGTCACGCCGCTGTTCGTCGGCCGCCCCCGTTCCATCAAGGCGCTCGAGACGGCAATGGAAAGCGACAAGTCGGTTTTCCTGGCCACCCAGTTCGACCCCAAGGTCGATGATCCGATGGTCGGCGACATCTATGAAGTCGGCACCATCGGCCAGGTGGTGCAGATGCTCAAGCTCCCTGACGGGACGATCAAGGTTCTGATCGAAGGGAAGCAGCGTGCCCGTCTCGGCTCGTTCGTCAGCAAGGACGACTGCTACTTCGCCGAGGCCGAGCTGGTCGATGAACCGGTCACGACGACGCCCGAAAACGAAGCATTGATGCGCAGCGCGAACAACGCCTTCGAAAACTACGTCAACCTGAGCAAGAAGGTCCCGGCGGAGGTCCTGCCGACGATCTCCGGCATCCGGGAGCCGGGACGCCTCGCCGATTCGATCGTCGCCCACCTCCAGGTCCGGATCCCCGATCGTCAGGAGATCCTCGAGTCGTTCGACCACGTCGAGCGGCTTGAAAAGCTGATCGCGCTCCTCGAGCAGGAGGTCGAAATCCTGCAGATCGAGAAGAAGATTCGCGGGCGGGTCAAGAGCCAGATGGAGCGCAGCCAGAAGGAGTACTATCTCAACGAGCAGATGCGCGCCATCCAGAAGGAGCTGGGGGACAAGGACGAGTTCAAGCAGGAAATCAAGGAACTCGAAGAGAAGATCGACAAGAAGAAGATGTCGAAGGAGGCGACCGAAAAGGCGACCGCCGAGCTGCGCAAGCTGAAGATGATGTCGCCGATGTCGGCCGAGGCGACGGTGGTGCGCAACTACGTCGACTGGCTGCTGTCGATCCCCTGGAAGGAGCGGTCGCGGGCCAGCCTCGATGTCGACAAGGCCGAAAACATCCTCGACGAGGACCATTACGGCCTGGAGAAGGTCAAGGAGCGGATCGTCGAGTATCTCGCCGTGCAGGCGCTGGTCAAGAAGCTCAAGGGGCCGATCCTCTGCCTCGTCGGCCCGCCGGGCGTCGGCAAGACCTCGCTCGGGCGTTCGGTCGCCAGGGCGCTCAACCGCAAGTTCGTGCGGATGTCCCTGGGTGGCGTGCGCGACGAGGCCGAGATCCGCGGCCATCGCCGCACCTATATCGGCGCCATGCCGGGCAAGGTGATCCAGGGGATGCGCAAGGCAGGGGTCAAAAACCCGGTCTTCCTTCTCGATGAGGTCGACAAGATGAGCACCGATTTCCGCGGCGACCCTTCCTCGGCGCTCCTCGAGGTTCTCGACCCGGAGCAGAACACGACCTTCGCCGACCATTTCCTCGATGTCGACTACGACCTGTCGCAGGTGCTTTTCATCGCCACGGCCAACACCCTGCCGACCATTCCGCCCCCACTGCGGGACCGGATGGAGATCATCCGGATCGAAGGGTACACCGAGGAGGAGAAACTCCATATCGCCCGGCGCTACCTGCTGGTCAAGCAGCTCGAGGCGCACGGGTTGAAGCCCGCGCAGGTCAGCTTTTCCGACAGCGCCCTGTATGAGATCATCAGGCGCTACACCCGCGAAGCGGGGGTCCGCAGCCTGGAGAGGGAAATCGCCAATGTCTGTCGCAAGATCGCCCGCGACCTGGTGAAGTCGGCCGGAAAAAATCCGGACAAGCGTTACCAGGTCGCCGCCCAGCAGGTCAAGAAATACCTCGGGGTGCCGCGTTACGATTACGGGGTGAAGGACGACGAGAGCCGGGTGGGGATGGCGACCGGTCTGGCCTGGACCGAGGTCGGCGGCGAGGTGCTCAACATCGAGACGGTCGTTCTTCCCGGCAACGGCAAGCTGACCGTCACCGGCAAGCTCGGCGAGGTCATGAAGGAATCGGCCCAGGCGGCGCTCAGCTACGTCCGCTCCCGTTGGCAGCAGCTCGGCCTGGAGAAGGACTTCTATCAGAAAATTGATCTTCACATCCACGTTCCGGAAGGGGCGATTCCGAAAGACGGTCCTTCCGCCGGCATTACCATGGCGAGCGCGCTGGCATCGGCCCTGACCGGCAAGGAGGTCGACAGCGGCCTGGCGATGACCGGCGAGATTACCCTGCGCGGGCGGGTGCTGTCGATCGGCGGCCTGAAGGAGAAGCTCCTGGCAGCCAAGAGAGCCGGCATATCCAGGGTGCTGATCCCCAAGGATAACGAGAAAAATCTCGAGGAGGTCCCCTCGCAGATACTCAAACACCTTGAAATAATTCCGGTATCGCACGTCGACGAGGTGCTCGAGGAGGCGCTCTCGATGAGCATGCCGCTTCCGCCTTATTCCGGAGAACCGCAGGAAGTTTCCGAAGCGGGCGACTCACTCCCCCATTAAATGGCTTAAAAAGGGGCTTCAGGGCTAATTATTGCTTGACACTCTTTTCGCGACTTTGATATATATAGCGCGTTTCAGCAGGGCTTAACGATAACAATAATCATGGAGGTATGTTGTGACAAAAGCTGATCTTGTTAATGCGATGGCGGAGAAGGCGGGTCTGAGCAAAGCTGATGCCGAGAAGGCTCTGAAGGCTTTCTGTGATGCTGTTACTGATGCTCTCAAGGCTGGTGAAAAACTTTCTCTCGTAGGTTTTGGTACTTTCAGCGTCAGCAAGCGTGCTGCACGTACCGGTCAGAATCCCCAGACCGGCCAGAAGATTAACATTCCTGCCGCCAACACTCCGAAATTCAAGGCCGGCAAGGCTCTCAAGGACGCTGTCAACTAATAGACGGCACCCACTCGTTTTTTATAATCGATCGATCGATAATAGGAAGCGGAAGAGATCATCTTTCGTTTCCTATTTTCTTCTGACTTCGCGGGGCTGTAGTAGAGTCGGTTACAACGCCGGCCTGTCACGCCGGAGGTCGCGGGTTC
>JBFHOZ010000187.1:0-3636 GCA_041592975.1 Desulfuromonadales bacterium | reverse complement strand
TTGCCCGGATATCCGGTCATGTCGGTCATGACATCGACCGGGGCGGTGCCGTCCAGTTCCGACCTCTGGATCTTGTTGGTGGCCGAATCGACCCAGTAGATCTTCTCGGCACAAGTGGTTCCGGCAGTCAAAAGCAGAAGGAGAAGTGCCAGGAGTGTGGTGGCTGCAGCTTGCAGGTGGCCCGGGAACATCCTCGGAAATGAATGCGGTGTCATCATGCACCCCCATTGTGGAAGGCTTCGCCTGCGACTCGGATTCACAGGATCGTTGACAGCGATTTCTCGCAGGCTTCTGTATGTGAAGCCGGGTGCACCGATGAAGTTGAGTTTTCACAAGCAACCCGGCTGTCTTTCCACAAGCGAAAGACCCGTGGCTTTCCGTCCCGGCCTCGCAGCCGGTTTGGCGCACATCGTATCCGGTATCTGATATGTTCGAGGCTCTGGCTTCTTAAGAGGTGTTGGCCTTGACAACCGTTAAATCGCGGCGGGAGGGGCACGTGTGGCTTACAGTTTAGCCCGTGACGGAGAGATGGCAAGCCTGCAGCGTAAGAATATTTTAACCGTCCGGTCGGGGTGTAAAAGAAAAGGGGCTACGCATTAGCGTAACCCCTTGATTCTTCTGGTGCCCAGGGACAGAATCGAACTGCCGACACGAGGATTTTCAGTCCTCTGCTCTACCGACTGAGCTACCTGGGCATGTCGGAAGACCCGTTTATAGCGAAACGCTTGAATAGTGTCAAGAAAATTGTTGTCTTCGCGGGTTGGCTCTGCTAGAGTCGCAAATCATCTTGGAGAAACAGGTTCTATGCAGCATTTGATGTCCAGCTTCCGGTTCTTCTTTTTTGGGTTCGGCTTTTGCTTTCGGCCGTCTGCCCGGGGAGCGCTGTTGCTGGATTAACGCATCGTTTTATTTCAGGCAACCAGACCACGGGCAGGCTTCGGACTCTCCGTGGTTTTTCATTTTTTGGATCGGAAAATGGGCCGCGGGGAGAAGCAAGCCGAACCTCTGCCCGGATTTTTCGAACAGTACCGATCCCTAAAGGAGAGAAGGAATGATTATCGTCATGCAGACCGGTGCCGGCAAGGAGGCGCTGGCCGAGGTGAAAAAGCGGATCAAGGAGCTCGGCTACAAGCCGCATGTCATTCACGGCACCACCCGCGATGTCGTCGGGGCGATCGGCGACGAGCGGGGCAAGGCCGTTCTTCAATCGCTGGAGTCGATGCCGGGGGTCGAGAGCGTCGTGCCGATCCTCAAGCCGTACAAGCTGGCGAGCAGGGAGGTCAAGCCGGAGCCGAGCGCCGTGGAAATCGCTCCCGGTCTGGCGGTCGGCGGCGAACGGCTGGTGGTGATGGCCGGCCCCTGTTCGGTCGAGAGCGAGGAGCAGATCGTCGAGACGGCGCACGCGGTCAAGGCGGCCGGGGCGACGGTCCTGCGCGGCGGCGCCTTCAAGCCGCGGACCAGCCCCTACTCCTTCCAGGGGATGGAGGAGGAAGGGCTCAAGCTGCTCGCCCTGGCGCGGCAGGAGAGCGGCCTGCCGATTGTCACCGAGGTGGTCAACCCGCGCGACGTCGAGCTGGTCGCCCGGTACGCCGACATCATGCAGGTCGGCGCCCGCAACGTCCAGAACTTCGCCCTTTTGAAGATGCTCGGCCAGCTCGACAAGCCGATCCTGCTCAAGCGGGGCATGGCGACGACGATCCAGGAGTTCCTGATGAGCGCCGAGTACATCCTCAGCGAAGGGAACCAGCGGGTCATCCTCTGCGAGCGGGGCATCCGCACTTTCGAAACCGCCACCCGCAACACCCTCGATATCTCGGCGGTGCCGGTGCTCAGGGAACAGACCCACCTGCCGGTGGTCATCGACCCGTCGCACGCCACCGGCCATGCCAGCCTGGTGCCGTCGATGTGCTACGCTTCGGTCGCCGCCGGCTGCGACGGCCTGATCGTCGAGGTCCACCCGCATCCGGAGGTCGCCACCAGCGACGGGCCGCAGTCGCTGCGCCCGGAGGATTTCGCGGCGATGATGAAGAAGCTGGCGGAGTTTGCGAAGGTGGCGGGGAAGAAAATCTGACAACCGGATTGTCAACCCCGTGAAAACGGGGAGCCATTTTCAGTTCAGGTTCAGGAATTGGATACCCGATCAAGTCGGGAATGACAGATTGTTGGTGCTCGGTTCCCTGGTTTCCTTTGCGTCTTTGCGTTAGAAGAGAGGCTTTAGATGTTTTTTATACCGTTGAACCAGATCGAATCCGTCGAGCTGGTCATCCACGCCCTGCGGGCCGCCGGCGGGGAGGCCGACTGCGAGGTCTGCCCGGCGAAAAGGGTCTGCATGAAGCAGTGCCTGACCGTCGCCGCTGCGATCGAGAAAATGGCCCGCGAGGGGACTCTGCCGACCCTCGGCGCCGACCCTCCCGAACCGCCGCCGGAGGGTACCCCGGCGGGCGGCGGCGGGGGGTTCCTCAAGGTCGTCAAATAGGCGCTTCGTGGGCAGGGCCGGTTTCGTCGGAAATTGCACGAAAACTGTTGAACCGCTGTAACCGGCATGTTAAGTATGAGCGTTGTTTTCAGCTGTTTTTACGGCATTCCGTTGAAGATTGACTGCATGCTCTCAGGAGGAGATTCATGATCAGGGTTCTGACCTACAATGCGATCTCGGTCAAGGGACTGGAAAAGTTCAGCCGCGAAAAATACGAAGTGGCCAGCGAGCTCGGTCATCCCGACGCCATCATGCTGCGCAGCCATGTCCTGCAGCCGGGCGACATCGGTGATTCGGTCAAGGCGATCGGCCGGGCCGGCGCCGGTGTCAACAACATCCCGGTCGACAACTGCACCGAGCGCGGCATCGTCGTCTTCAACGCGCCCGGCGCCAACGCCAACGCCGTCAAGGAGCTGACCGTTGCCGCCATGCTGATGGCCGCCCGCGACGTCATCGGCGGCATCAACTATGTCCGGTCTGAAGGCATGGGCCTCGACGAGGAGGCGCTGCACAAGGTGGTCGAGGGGGGCAAGAAGGCCTACGGCGGTTACGAGCTGAGAGGGAAGACCCTCGGCGTCGTCGGACTCGGCGCCATCGGTTCCCTGGTCGCCGAAACCGGCCTGACCCTCGGCATGAACGTCATCGGCTACGATCCGGCGCTGTCGGTCGAAGCCGCCTGGAGGCTGCCGCGCGAGGTGCAGCGGATGGAGAACATCCAGTCGCTGCTCTCCCGCTCCGACTATGTCTCACTGCACCTGCCGGTGCTCGAGGCCACCCGCAACATGATCAACAGCGAGACGGTCGACAGCTGCAGGCCGGGCGCGGTGCTGCTCAACTTCTCGCGCGAGAAGCTGGTCGACTCCGACGCCATCCTCAACGCCCTGGAGAGCGGCCGGGTGCGGCGCTACATGACCGACTTCCCGGTCAGGGAGCTGATGGGGAACGACAAGGTCGTCGCCATGCCGCATCTCGGCGCCAGCACCGAGGAGGCCGAGGAGAACTGCGCCATCATGATCGGCGACCAGCTGGTCGATTTCCTCGAGAACGGCAACATCAAGAACTCGGTCAACTTCCCCAATATCGCCCTGGAGCGCTCCACCGGCCACCGCATCGCCTTCTCCAACCGCAACGTACCGAAGATGCTCAACCAGGTGCTGTCG
>JBFHOZ010000186.1:0-3644 GCA_041592975.1 Desulfuromonadales bacterium | reverse complement strand
GGCCCTTTCTGTGACCGCTTCGTTTTTCGCCGGCTGCTCTTCGCTTTCGGGTTGTAGTCGAGGCACAGCCTGATCCAGGACTCCAGATCACGGTCGTCATCGAGCGCCTCCGGTTCAACAAAGACGAAACCCCGCATCGGCCTGCCGGTAAAGTCCATCTCGCGGCACCCCTCCCGTTCCAGAGCCTGAGCATAAACCTCCGGATCGATGCGCGCCATGAGGGTGTCGTTAACGACGCCGGCGCACATCTTGTCGTTCACCAGGAAACACAGTCCGCCCATCATCTTTTTTTCTTCGGCAACCGCATGCAGGTCATGAAATGTCTGCCTGATGCGGTCGGCCAGGTGTTCGTCGTAGGCCATGGGGGTTTTCCTCAATGTTTGGTGATGCCGTTTTGCTTCGGCATGGGGCAACTGCCGTTGCGGGGCCCCGGCAGCAGGTGTCGGAAACGGGCGAAGACGGCGTAGCCGGTACGCGCCGCGAGGTTGAATCCCGGCAGGCCGACAAAGCCCGAGAGCATCGGATAGAAAGGCGAGGGGAGGGCTTCCCAGAGGCGGCGAAACGCCTCGACCCCGGTGAAGAATTGCCCCTGAGCATCGCAGACGTGCAGCATTTTAAGAAAATCGTCCGGCGTCCTGTCGTAACGGGCGGCATCGAAGTCCGCGGCGGCGATGTCAACGAAGGAGACGCGCTCATCGGCCTGGGTTTTGTAGTAGTCCATTTCGGTCGAGCAGACGCCGCAGGCGCCGTCGTAGAAGACCGTTATTGGATAGGTGACGTTCATGGTTTTCCTCTCTGATAATTGAACTTGCAAGCTCATTATAACGCATGTCGAAGGTCAGAGAACAAGGGCCGCAAGAAAACGTGCAGCATGGCGGGGTTTGCCGTTGACTCCATCAGGACCCCTTGCTATAGTGCCGAAAGTTTGCCGGAGGATGTCTCCTTTTAAGTCGATCCAGAGAGGTCGGCAAGGGTGGCCGCAATGCATCACCATGACTGCAAAAGAAACAATCTGTGCCTTTCCGTGTCTGAACGGGGAGGTCTTTTTTTTGCCCTTTTGCCGACGGAGGTAGTCCATGGCCAAGGCTGAGACCGTGATTCTGGACAAGGCGGGCATTGCCCGCGCTGTCACCAGGATCACCCATGAAATTCTGGAGCACAACAAGGGGTGCGAAAATCTCGCCCTGGTCGGCATCCGCAGCGGCGGCGTCGACCTGGCCAGGTTGCTCCGCAAGCGCATCAGCGAAATAGAAGGAACTGAAGTCCCTCTCGGCACGGTCGACATCACCATGTACCGCGACGACCTCGCCGCACGCGGCAACCTGCCGATCGGCCGGACCGACATCCCGTTTCCGCTGGATGGTCGCCATGTCGTGTTGATCGACGACGTCCTCTATACCGGTCGCACCATCCGCTCGGCGATGGACGCCCTGATGGACTTCGGCCGGCCCAGCACCATCCAGCTCGCGGTCCTGATCGACCGCGGCCACCGCGAACTGCCGATCCGTGCCGATTACGTCGGCCGGAATGTGCCGACAGCGCGCGGCGAGGATGTCGCTGTCGATTTCAATGCAGACGGGAACCCGATCGAGGTCCGGCTCATCAAGCCATAAAGGCAGGAGGCGCAGCATGTCATTCAAGCACAAGCACATTCTCGGCATCGAAAACCTCTCACGGGAGGACATCCAGCTGATCCTCGACACGGGCGAGGCCTTCCGCGAGATCAACACCCGCGACATCAAGAAGGTCCCGACCCTGCGCGGCAAGACGATCATCAATGCGTTCTTCGAGGCGAGCACCCGCACCCGCCTCTCCTTCGAAATCGCCGGCAAGCGCCTTTCGGCCGATACGGTCAACATCTCCGGGTCGACCTCGTCGACAACCAAGGGTGAAACGCTGGAGGATACAGCGAAGAATATCGAGGCGATGGCGCCGGACATCATCGTCATCCGCCACGGCCACTCCGGCGCCCCGCACTACCTGGCGGAGCGACTCGAGCATTGTTCGGTCATCAACGCCGGCGACGGTGCCCATGAACACCCGAGCCAGGCGCTCCTCGACCTCATGACCATGCGCCAGCACAAGGGGCGGATCGAAGGGCTGGAGGTCGCCATCGTCGGTGACATCACTCACAGCCGGGTGGCGCGCTCCGATATCTATGCCCTGTCGAAGATGGGGGCCAAGGTTCGCCTGTGCGCCCCGGGGACGATGCTCCCGCCCGGCATCGAGCGCCTCGGCAACGTCGAGGTCTTCACCGATATGCGTGAGGCGATCAAGGGTGTCGACGTCGTCATGATGCTGCGCATCCAGCTGGAGCGGCAGGGCAAGACGCTGCTGCCGAGCCTGCGTGAATACGCGCGCTTCTACGGTTTGAACCTGAACAACATCAAGCTCGCCAAGCCGGACGCCATCGTCATGCACCCCGGCCCGATGAACCGCGGCGTGGAGATCTCTTCCTACGTCGCCGACGGCTTGCAGAACGTCATCCTCGACCAGGTCGAGAACGGCGTGGCCGTGCGCATGGCGCTGCTGTACCTGGTGAGCGGCGTCGAATCGATGCAGACCCAGTCTTCGTGAACTCTGACCTGACAAGAGGTGAACATATGAAAAATCTGCTGATCAAGGGTGGCCGGGTCATCGACCCTTCACAGGGAATTGACGGTATCCGCGACGTCCTGATTGAGAAGGGCAAGATCGCCGCGATCGGTGAGAAGGTTGATGCCAAGGGCGCCGAAGTGATCGATGCTGCCGGCAAGCTGGTGACTCCGGGCCTGATCGACATTCATGTCCATTTGCGCGATCCGGGCCTTGAGTACAAGGAAGATATTGTCTCCGGGACCGCCGCGGCGGTCGCCGGCGGCTTCACCGCGGTCGCCTGCATGCCGAACACCAAGCCGATCAACGACAACCAGGTGGTGACCCGCTACATCCTCGACAAGGCCGCGAAGGAAGGGCACTGTCGCGTCTACCCGGTCGCCAGCATCACCAAGGGTCTCGACGGCGAATCGCTCTCCGAAATCGGCGAGCTGCGCGAATGCGGCTGCCCGGCCATCTCCGACGACGGCAAGCCGGTCCGCAACAGCGAGCTGATGCGCCGGGCGATGGAGTACGCGCGCCCCTTCGGCATGACGGTCATCACCCACGCCGAAGACCTGCAGCTGGTGGGCGAGGGGGTCATGAACGACGGCCCGGTCGCCACCGAACTCGGCCTCAAGGGGATCCCCTGGGTGGCTGAAGATGCTGCCACGGCGCGCGACATCATGCTGGCCGAGTTCACCGGCGCCCACCTGCACGTCGCCCACGTGTCGACCAAGGGTTCGATCGAGCTGGTGCGCCAGGCCAAGGCGCGCGGCGTCAGGGTCACCTGTGAGGTCGCCCCGCATCATTTCACCCTGACCGACGAAGCGGTGCGCGGCTACAACACCAACGCCAAGATGAATCCGCCGCTGCGCAGTGAGGAAGACCGCCAGGCGCTGCTCAAGGGGCTGGCCGACGGCACCGTCGACGCCATCGCCACCGATCATGCACCGCATCATCTCGACGAGAAGAACGTCGAGTTCAACCTCGCCATGAACGGCATCGTCGGGCTTGAAACAGCACTGCCGCTCACACTGAAGCTGGTGGCCGACGGCGTGATCGACCTC
>JBFHOZ010000185.1:0-3727 GCA_041592975.1 Desulfuromonadales bacterium | reverse complement strand
TTCCTCATTCCTATACCGCTGTCGACAGGGTGCCGTCATCCTTCCCTGCCAGACCCTGCTGCGTCCGGAACATCTTCAGCAGCTCGGCGACCCTGACCGGTTCGGAGTGGTACACCCGCGGGCGGCGGTGTTCGAGAGACAGCGCCTGCACGATCCGCTTCAGACTCTCCGATTCCTTGACGAAAACAACCGGGATGTCGATGCCGAGCGCGCCGATCTGCTCGACGATGCTGGCGATATCGACATTCAGGAACGGGTTGTTGACCAGCAATCCGCAAAAACGCTCTCCGGTAATCCGCGAATTGTTCAACAGGTTGAGCACCTCGTCGACATCGGCCACCACCCGCATCTTGAACCCCGCCACCTCGAGATGGAAACAGATGGCGGGCCGTGATTCGCCGTGACAATCGAGTATCAGCACCTGCACTTCGTGATCCATCCGCCCCTCGCTTCCCGATAATAATTGAACCGTTACCGGGACAAGAGAGCAAGGGGCGTACCAACCTCGGCCCAAGACGACAACCTGTTGTAATTACATGATTTTTTAGAGTGAACGGCTTGCAGGAAATCGATGAGGAGATGGTAACGAAAGTTACGCCGAAAACGGCATTATGCAAAAAATGTCCTACGAATCAGATGCTTAGGGGAACTCGTAACGAAAGTTACGGTTACGGCTGCCGGCCGGCGAGCCGCTTGCTCAGCGCCGGGCGGGAGATGCCGAGCAGCCGGGCGGCACGGGTCTGGTTGTTGCCGCTGCGGCGCATCGCCTCGTCGACGAGAAGATCGGCGACCTCCTTCAGGGTCGGGAGGGTCGCCGGGAACCGCACCTCGTCCGGAAGGGTCCCGGACTGCTCGGACGGGAGTGCGGCCGGTCCGGAACCGACCGCCTTCCTGAACGCCTCCGCCCCCAGCGGACCCGACTTGTGCAGGCTGAAGGCCTCGAAGACCATCGCGCGCAACTCGCGCACATTCCCCGGATAGGCGTACCCCTGGATCAGCGGGACCAGCCGCGGGTCGACATCCGGAAGCTCGCGTCCGAGGGACTCCGCCGCCTCCCGGAGGAACTTCTCGAGCAGCAGCGGGATGTCCTCGAGGCGCTGCCGCAGCGGCGGCAGGGACACCCGGTAGGCGCTGAGGCGGTAATAGAGATCGGTGCGGAAATCGCCGGCCTGCTGCAGGGTGTCGAGGTCGCGGTTGGTGGCAAAGACAAACCGGACGTTGTGCCGTTTCGGCCGGTCGCTGCCGAGGGGATAATACTCCCCCTCCTGCAGCAGGCGGAGCAGCTTGACCTGGGAGGCGTTGCTGAGATCGCCGATCTCGTCGAGGAACAGCACCCCCCCGGCCGCTTTTTCGATCATTCCGGGCCGGTCCTGGTCGGCGCCGGTGAACGCCCCCCTGACATGTCCGAAGAGGGTATCGGAAAAGATGTTGTCGTCCAGGCCGGCGGCGTTGACCGCAACCCAGGGGCGGTCGGCATAGCCGATCTGGTGAATCGCCCTGGCGATCAGCTCCTTGCCGGAACCGCTCTCGCCGAGCACCAGGACCGGCTCGTTCCCCGCCGCGATCGCCTCGACATACTGGAAGACCGCGCGCATCTTCTTGCTGCGCGAACGGATGCCGGCAAAAATCTCGGTATGCTCGATCTCGTCGCGCAGGAAGCGGTCGCGCAACTGCTGGTTCTCGCGGTGCAGCCGGGAGAGCTCGAGGGCGCGCTCGATGCCGTTCAGGACCCGGTCGATCTCGGTCGTCTTGACATAGTAATCGAAGGCGCCCTGCTTCATGCATTTGACCGCCAGTTCCACCTGGGCGAGCCCGGTCGTCATGATCACCGGCAGCTGCGGGTAGCGCTCCTTGATCCGGGTCAGCAGCTCGTCCCCGGAAAGAAACGGCATGGTGATATCGAGGATGACCAGGTCGACGTCGACGCTCTCGAGTACGGTCAGCGCCTGACGGCTGTCCTGGCAGGCGACAACGCAGATCCCGAGATGGCGCTCGATCGACAGCCCCAGGGCCCGCTGCCAGGAGGTCTCGTCGTCGACGATCAGGATTGTCAGGTTCTGGTAGCTAGTCTCTTTCATCGGCAGTGACCTTTTCGGATGTCGGCAGCTCCACCGTGACCGTCGTTCCCGCGCCCGGCTGCGATTCGAACGACAGCGATCCTTCATGCTCGTCGATGATGCGGCTGGACACCGACAGGCCGAGCCCGGTGCCGCCCGCGTCCCGCCGGGTGGTGAAGAACGGGTCGGTAATCTGCTTCAGAACCGTCGGCTCGATCCCGACCCCCTCGTCCCTGACGACAGCCTGCACGCAGTCCCGGTCGGGGCAGTCCCGCGTCTCGACGTGAATCGCACCGGTGCGGTCGGACATGGCGTAACAGGCGTTGAGCAGCAGGTTCACCATGACCTGCTCGAGCCGCCGGGCGTTGCCGGCAAACAGCAGCGGCCGGGGCGCATACTTCTCGGAGAAATGATCGGTCGCCTTTTTCAGCGGGTTACGGACCAGGCTGACCGCCTTTCTGACGATTTCGTTCAGATCGACGATGTTCTTCTCGCCGGTCGACGGTTTGGAGAAATCCTTCAGCTCCTCGACGATGCGCTTGATCCGCTCCGCCCCCTCGAGGATCTCGTCCAGCACCAGCGGCGCCTCCTGGCGGAACCGGCCGAACGGGAGGCCGCCGAGCTTCGTGTCCTCCAGGACCACTCCGTGCCTGTCCAGCAGCGGCATCAGGTCGCCGAGCGCATCCCTGAGCATCTGGATGTCGAGGAGGATCATCCCGGTCGGGTTGTTGATCTCGTGGGCCACCCCGGCGGCCAGTTCGCCCAGGGCGGCAAGATGGGCCGAGCGGGCCGCCTGGTCGCGCAGGCGGGTCTTTTCCGTCAGGTCGCTGGCAATCTGAATCACGCTCGTCACGGCGCCGCTGGCCGACTGAATCGGGAAAAACTTCACCCCCCAGTTCTTGTTGTCCTCGGTTTTCAAAAGGATTTCGACGGGAGTGCCGAAATCCAGGACCCATTTGGCGCTCTCCCTGACGCGGGCCCCGGCCGAGCCCCAGAGCAGGGAGCAGTCCTGCCCCGTGATCTCGTCAATGTCGACATTCCGGAGCTGGGCGATCCCCTTGTTGCCCCAGATGACGTTGAAGTCGGGCCCGATGTGGACAATCGCGTCCCGGATCCCGTCAAGCACGACATTGTATTCGCTCGACAGTTCGCGGTAACGCTTTTCACTCAAAAGGATATCCTCTTCGGCGCCGAGCCGCTCCAGCTCGGCGGCCGCCCGGGCCGCGTAGATCTGCATGACGCGCTCGACATGGTGCGGAATCTTCCTCGGCTGACGGTAAAGAACCACCAGGATACCGAGGGGCACACCGGCGTTGCCGATCAGCGGTGCCCCCACATAGGCATTGACGCCCATGTCGACCAGCATCTCGTCTTGCGGAAACCGCTGCTGCACCCCCTCCGGGAAGGTGCAGACCCCCTGGCGCGTGACTGTCTCGCAGGGCGTCCCGGCCAGGTCATAGGTGAAGTTGTCGGCCGGCTTGCCGTCGGCGTAAGCGAACAGGGAGGTGACTTCGTTCGGGCTCTCCGGACGCATTTCGCCGATAAACGCGTAATCGGCCTCGAGCACGACGCTCAGCCGGTCAACCAGGGCCCTGAAAAAGTCCTCGCCGGTACTTTCCGCGACCCCTTCGGCAATTTTGATCAGCAGGTCTTCCTGCATCTTCATTTCG
>JBFHOZ010000184.1:0-3729 GCA_041592975.1 Desulfuromonadales bacterium | reverse complement strand
GATGTCATCATCAACGACGGACCGACGCTCGATGCCGCTCTCGAGAGACATCGCGAACTGCTCCCTCTGGCGATCAATTCCCGACAGCTGTTCTCCAGCGGTCGCAAGACCTCCTGACCGGGGCGGACGTTCCCGCCCGGCTGATCTCCCTTTCTTTCTCACCGCATCGGCTGATATACTTGCGCCATGATTCGCCTCTCCCTGCGCATGAAGGTCCTGCTCGCATTCTGGGCGTTGTCACTTCTCCCCCTGATCCTGCTGGCGCTCAATTCCGACCAGAGCCTGCGCACGATTGAAAAACTTCTGCGCGAAAACACCACCCGGGCTCTCGATGACCAGGCCGCCAGGGCTCTCGAGCTGCGGGCGAGGATGGTGGCCGGCGAGGTGTCCGATTTCCTCCACGAAGCCGAGACCGACCTTCGCAGCCTCGCCCTGCTGCCGGTCGACGAACCGGCCTACCTCGGTTTTTTCGATGCCCACAAACGTGAGGTCTGGTACCTGGGAGGGACCAACGCCGAACCGGTCGAAACCAGGGAAGCGATCCCGACGTACCGCGAGCTGGCGTTTGTCGACGCTTCCGGACAGGAGCGGCTGCGGGTCAGTAACGGGCGGATCGTTCGCCAGCTGCGCGACGTCTCGAAGCCGGAGAACACCACCTACCTGCTGGAGGACTACTTTCAGCAGGCTCTGGCCCTGCCGCCGGAGGAGATCTACGTGTCGCACCTGGTCGGCTGGCACGTCAACAGGCTTCAGCAGCTCGGCAGCGCCAATAACCCCGAGTCGGCCATCGAGGGGGAGAAGTACGAAGGGGTCATCCGCTTCGCCCTGAAGGTGTACCATCCGGACGGTTCCCTGCGCGGCGTGGTGGTCCTCTCCCTCGACCATCGCCACCTGATGGAGTTCACCCAGCATATCACCCCGACCGAGGAGAGCTATGTCGTCTTCCCCTCCTACGACAGCGGCAATTACGCCTTCATGTTCGACGACGAAGGCTGGATGCTGACCCATCCCAAGTACTGGGACATCCGCGGCCTCGACCGGGAGGGGCGGCTGGTGCCTCCCTACACGGAAAAGTCGACCCCCGAGGAGATCGCGACCGGCCTGATCCCCTTCAACCTCTTTTACGCCGATTTCATCCACGAAAATTACCCGAACGTCGCCGAGGCGGTCATCAAGGGACGCTCCGGCGTGGTCGACGTCACCAATGTCGGCGGCTCGCAGAAGATCATGGCGTACGCGCCGATCCGTTACGATACCGGATCCTACCGCCTGAGCGGCGTCTTCGGCGGCATCACCATCGGCGCCGAGGTCAACCAGTTTCACAAGGCGGCCACCGAGACATCGGAACTGATCCGGAGCGAAATATCCGGCTTCGTGCGCGGCTCCATGCTGATGATCGGCATGACCGGCTTCCTGGTTCTGCTGGTGGCCTTCGAGCTGTCGCGCGGCGTCGTCGGGCCGTTGCAGAACCTCATCGACGGGACGAAGAAGATGGCCCGGGGGCGGCAGGTGGCCGAGGTCGCCGTGACCACCCGCGACGAGGTCGGGGAACTGGCCGAATCCTTCAACGAGATGTCGCGGGAGCTGGTTGAACGGCGCTCCCGTCTGCTGACCTCCCTCCAGGCGCTGCGGCGCTCCAGGCGCGAGATCCTGCAGGAGAGGAACTTCAAGGAGGCGATATTCGAGCATGTCGAAACCGGCATCCTCACCCTCGACCCGGACGGGAATCTGACCACCCTCAACGGACCGGCGGCCCGCATTCTCGGCATCGACCCCGAAATGAGAGGTCGGCCGCTAGCGGACATCCTCGAGGCCTGGCCGGAGCTTCATGCGGCGTTCCGGCAGGGGATCGACCGGAATACGGCGGGGGCGGACTCCTGGAGCCAGTATGTCGAGGTGAAGCGGGGCGGCAAGGAGCAGACGTTCCGGATCGCCATCCTCTCTCTCGGCGGCGGCGAGGCGTCCGGACAATTGCTGACCGTCGAGGACGTGACCGAGCGGGTCGAGATGCGCCGCCGGATGGCGCGGGTCGATCGGCTTGCCTCTCTCGGCCGCCTCTCCGCCAGCATCGCCCATGAAATCCGCAACCCGCTCACCGGCGTCAGCCTGATGCTGGACGAATTGCACGATCGCCTGATCGGCAACGAGGATGACCAGCGCTCGATCGTGCGCGCTTTGGGAGAAATCGAGCGGCTCGAGGGGCTGGTCAACGAGCTGCTGCACTTCGCGACCCAGCCGCGCTCCGAGTTGCGTCGCGGTTCGGTGGCCGCCGTCCTCGAGGATACGCTGTACCTGGTCGACAAGCAGTGCCATAAGGCCGGCGTGGCGGTCGAAGCCGCTATCGACGAGGCCCTCCCCGAGATTCCGCTCGACAAGGACAAGCTGAAGCAGGCATTCCTGAACCTGGTGACCAATGCCCTCGAGGCAATGCCGGGCGGCGGTGTCCTGCGCATCAAGGCGGAGAGTGCCGAAGATGAGGTCAGGCTGACCTTCCGCGATTCCGGGAAGGGGATTCCGCCGGAGCAGATGAACGATATTTTCGAACCGTTCTTCACCACCAAGGGGGAAGGTGCCGGCCTGGGTCTGGCGATCACCCACAACATCGTCTCCGATCACAACGGCCGGATCGAGGTCGACAATGCGCCCGGCGGCGGGGCGATCTTCACCCTTTCGTTCCCCTGCCGCCGAAGCGGCTGAATGCCGCCATTCCCGCCGAATATCTAACTTCATTATTGTTCCCTGAGCACAAAAAAGGTCAAAATTCGCCTATATTATTGTCCGGGGCGTCGAATTCGTGTATTGTTTTTTATTAATAGGCGAAAAACGGCCTGAAACAGTCCCCGATACAGGAACGGATCATGGAAAAAATACTTGTCGTCGACGACGAGGCGTTCATCCGCGAGAACCTCGAAAAAATCCTCACCGAGGACGGGTATCGACCCTATTCGACCGAATGCCCCGACGAGGCGGTCAAGCAGGTTGCCGAGGAGGAGGTCGATCTGGTCCTGCTCGATCTCAACCTTGGCGACAAGAGCGGCCTTGACGTGCTGCGGGAGATGCGGGAGGTCGATCCGGATGTGCTGGTCATCATCATCACCGGCTACGGCACCGTGGAGAGCGCCGTGGAGGCGCTCAAGATGGGCGCCTACGACTACATCAAGAAACCGTTCAAGGCGGATGCGATCCGCCTGATCGTCAAGCTGGCTCTCGAAACCCAGAGCCTGCGCCGCGAGGTTCGCCAGCTGCGCCGCGAATCGCAGGGGAAATCGATCCTCGGCGATACCGAGATGGTCGGCTCCAGTCCGGCCCTGCTGCAGGTTTACCGCCAGGTCAGGGAGGTTGCCAAGCACGAGGGCGCAACCGTGCTGATCACCGGCGAGAGCGGTACCGGCAAGGAGCTGGTGGCCCGGGCGGTGCACAACATGTCGCCGCGCAAGGAGAAGCCCTTTATCGAGATCAACTGCGGTTCGCTGCCGTTTAACCTGCTCGAATCGGAGCTCTTCGGACACGAACGGGGTGCGTTCACCGATGCCAAGAACAGGAAGATCGGCCTGTTCGAGGAGGCCAACGGCGGGACGATCTTCCTCGACGAGATCGGCGAGATGGACCTCAACCTCCAGGTCAAGCTGCTGCGGGTGCTCGAGGACCGGAAGATCAGGCGGCTCGGCGGGAGCCGCAATATCGACATCGACGTCCGGGTGATCGCCGCGACCAACCGCGACATGAAGG
>JBFHOZ010000183.1:0-3744 GCA_041592975.1 Desulfuromonadales bacterium | reverse complement strand
GGCGTCCTGTCGGAGCGTGATCACAATGTCATCGACATGATCAACAAGAGCCGCGACGATGTCGCCTACAACCTGATCGACGTTGAACGCGAGCCGAAACCGGACCTGGTCGACGCCCTCGAGGCGATCGACGGCGTCATCAAGGTCAGACTGCTGTAAACAGCCGGAATCGAAGTCCTATTTCATATCAAGGAGAACGTTTTATGTCGGGCAAAGTGTTTAATTTCGGTGCCGGACCGGCCATGCTGCCGGAACCGGTCATGCAGAAAGTTCACCAGGAGTGGTTCGATTTCCAGGGGCTCGGCGTCTCGGTCATCGAGGTCAGTCACCGCGCCAAGCAGTTCGAGGAGGTGCTCAACAAGGCCCAGGAGCGCTTCCGTCAGCTGACCGGCCTGCCGGACAACTACAAGATCCTCTTCGTGCACGGCGGCGCCCGCATGCAGTTCTCGGCCCTGCCGCTCAACCTCGCGGCCCGCTCCGACAGCAAGAAGTGCCTGTACGTCGAAACCGGCAACTTCGCCAAGCTGGCCCACAAGGACGCCAAGCCGTTCGGCGATATCCGCGTCATCGCCAGCAGCGCCGACAGCAACTACGATCATATCCCGGAGATCACCGCCGACATGATCGACCAGGACGCCGCCTACCTGCACATCACCGGCAACAACACCCTGTACGGCTCGCGCTGGCAGCGTTTCCCGGAGACCGGCAACGTACCGCTGGTCATCGACCAGACCTCCGAGATGCTCTCGCGCGTCATCGACTTCAGCAAACTCGGGTGTGCCTATGCCGGCCTGCAGAAGAACCTCGGCCCGGCCGGCACCGCCCTCGTCGTCATCCGCGAGGACCTGCTCGAGTACGCCTCGCCGCAGACCCCGACCCTGCTCAACTACAAGGTCTGCGCCGCCGACAACTCGCTGACCAACACCGCCAACACCTTCGCCATCTACGTGACCGGTCTGGTCCTCGAGTGGATGCAGGAGCAGGGGGGCATCGCGGCGATCGAGAAGCGCAACGAGCAGAAGGCGAAGATCCTCTACGACCTGATCGACGCCGGCGACTACTACCGCGGCGTCATCAAGCCGGAGTTCCGCGGCACCATGAACGTCAGCTTCAACCTGGCGAGCGAGGAGCTCGAGGCGAAGTTCCTCAAGGAAGCCGGCGCCCAGGGGCTCTATGCCCTGAAAGGCCACCGCAGCGTCGGCGGCATCCGCGCCTCGATCTACAACGCCATGCCGCTGGCCGGGGTCGAGAAGCTGGCCGACTTCATGAAGGAATTCGAGAAGAACAACGGTTGAGGAATGCCGACCGGACACGAGCCCTGCAGCACAAACGCTGCGGGGCTTTTTTCATTCGCTATACTGACGTTGACAGGGAGCCGCAAAGGGCCTAAAATTCCGCTCTTCATTTAAAAGAAAAAATATTAACGGAGAGACGCAGAGAAGGTGAGACGGAGAGAAAATTTAAAAGATTTTTCTTAACCTCTCCACCTCTCCGGCTCTCCGTTAAAAAATTTGAGGTATTAATCATGAAAGTCATCATCACCGACGAAATATCCGAACAGGGGCTCAAGCCGATCCTCGACGACGACCGCGTCCAGGTCGACGTGCGCCTCGGGCTCTCCCGCGACGAGCTGCACAAGGTCATCGGCGGCTACGACGCCATCATCACCCGCAGCGGCACCCAGGTCGACCGCGAGCTGCTCGAGCATGCGACGCGGCTGAAGATTGTCGCCCGCGCCGGGGTCGGCATCGACAACGTCGACGTGCCGGCCGCCAGCGAGAAGGGGATCATCGTCGTCAACGCGCCCTTCGGCAACACCAACTCGGCCGCCGAACACACCATGGCGATCCTGCTGTCGATGTGCCGCAACGTCCCGGCGGCCAACGCCAGCCTGAAGAGCGGCGAGTGGAAGCGGGCGCCGTTCACCGGCCACGAGCTCAAGGACAAGGTGATGGGGATCATCGGTCTCGGCAAGGTCGGCGGCCGGGTGGCGCGCCGCGCCCGCGCCTTCGAGATGGAGGTCGTCGTCTGCGACCCCTATATCAGCGAGAAGCGGGCCGAGGATTTCGGCACCCGCCTGGTCGCTCTCGACGAGCTGATCGGGATGGCCGACGTCATCTCGGTGCACACGCCGCTCAACGAGGAGACCACCGACCTGATCAACGCCGGGCACTTCGAAAAAATGAAGGACGGGGTGCTGATCGTCAACTGTGCCCGGGGCGGCATCATCAACGAACAGGCGATGCTCGCGGCGCTCGAGTCGGGCAAGGTCGCCGCCTCCGCCTTCGACGTCTGGAGCGAGGAGCCGCCCAGGGATGATGTGCTCCGGAAGCTGATCGGCCACCCGAAGATGATCGTCACCCCGCATCTCGGCGCCAACACCTTCGAAGCGCAGCAGAACGTCGCCGTCGACGTCAGCCGCGAGATCATCCACTACCTCGACGGCCAGCCGGTCGAGAACGCCGTCAACATCCCCCGCTTCGACCCCGACCTGATGGAGACGATGAAGCCGTACATGAACCTGGCGGCCACCCTCGGCGACTTCATCACCCAGCTGGCACCGGCCAATCCGTCAAAGGTCAAGTTCTTCTACAACGGCAAGCTCGCCAACTACGACTGCGCGCCGATCACAGTTCGTGGCCTGGCCGCCCTGCTCGGCCGTCACGCCGACCAGGAGGTCAACATGGTCAACGCCAACCTGGTGGCAAAAAGCCGCGGTATCGTCGTCGAGCAGGGGCGCAGCACCGAGACCGAATTTTACTCGAACCTGGTCACCATCACCATTGAAACGCCCGAAGGGAGTCGCCGTGTTGCCGGCACCCTGTTCGAGGGGCGGCCGAAGATCGTGCAGATGCGTGATTTCCACACCGACTTTACCCCGGAGCCGCACATGCTGGTGCTGACCTACGAAGATCGCCCCGGCCTGATCGGCAAGATCGGCACCATCCTCGGCGACGCCGGGGTCAACATCGGCGCGCTCAACCTCGGCCGCCGCGAGATCGGCGGCGAGGCGATGGTCGTGCTCTCGGTCGACTCGCCGGTCGAAGATGCGGTGATTGCGAAGCTTGGGGAGGCGGTTGAGGCCGGCTTCATTCGACAGGTGCATTTGCAGGGATAAAAGAAGAGGGCAGAATACAGAAGTCGTAAGACAGAAAAGAGAAAAGGGGACAGTAATGATTGCTGTCCCCTTTGGTATTTGTTGTCTGGTTGCCTCTATGCTGTATTCTTTGTCAGCTTTCAATCAACGGCTTATCACACCCCGGAACCAATCCCCTCTCTTCCGCTTTGGACAAAAGCGTCTCTATCGCCCGAATTCCCTCCGCCCCGAGGTCGAGGGAGAAATCGTTGACGTAAAGATCGATGTGGCTGTCGATGACCGCATCGTCGAGTTCCTGGGCATTTGCCTTGATATAGCTGCGCGGCTCGTCCGGATGGGCGTGAGCGTATTCGAGGCTGCGGCGGACGGCCGCGTCGACCGACCGGATCGTCTCCGCGCCGAGGGAGCGTTTGGCGAGGATGCCGCCGAGGGGGATCGGCAGACCGGTCTCCTCCTCCCACCAGGCGCCAAGGTCCTGCACCTGATAAAAACCGAGCTGCTGATAGGTGAAGCGGGACTCGTGGATGATGACGCCAGCATCTGCTTCGCCGCTCTGCAGGGCCGGCATGATCCGGTCGAACGGCAGAAGCAGCAGGTTATCGTAACCTTCGCCGTAAAGCTGCAGCAGCAGGTTGGCGGTGGTCAGT
>JBFHOZ010000182.1:0-3918 GCA_041592975.1 Desulfuromonadales bacterium | reverse complement strand
GCGGCGCTTTCGACAGCTGCCTCAGGTATTTCCGGGACGCCGGCATGATTGCGAGGCTCAAGGATTACCCTTTTGCGCACGGTGCACGTTTCATGATCGGCCCTGACCTCTGGCTCGCCGGCAGCTATCACACCAGTCGCTACAACGTGCAGACCGGGCGGATGACGGCGGAGATGTTTCGTTCGTTTCTCGCCGACACCCGGCGTCTGGCCGCGGAAATCGGTTGAAATGACGCCAATTATTCACTAATATTAAAAACTTGAGTATTTTTTTTATGACGCTATGAGCAGAATTGAACAGAGACTTGAAGAGATCAGGCGGGGCGGCGAGAAAGCCCTGGTTCCGTTCCTGACCGCCGGCGATCCCGATATCGCGACGACGGTCGAGCTGATTCATGTCCTGGTCGAGGCGGGCGCCGACATCATCGAACTCGGGATCCCCTTTTCCGACCCGATGGCCGACGGTCCGACCATCCAGGCCGCTTCCGAGCGGGCCCTGGCTTCGGGGACCACGGTTGCCGGGGTGCTCGATGTCGTCCGGGAGGTCCGGCAGCGGAGCAACGTGCCGATCGTGCTGATGGGGTACTACAATCCCGTCTTCCGTTACGGCCCGGACCGGTTTGCTGTCGATGCCGCCGCCGCCGGGGTCGACGGGCTGCTGCTGGTCGACCTGCCGCCGGAAGAGGCGGACGAGATCCACGGCGAGCTCGACGCGAACGGCATCGACCTGATCACCCTGCTGGCGCCGACGACCCCTGACGACCGGATCGCGCGGCTGGCCGGTGCCGCCGAGGGGTATCTCTACTATGTCTCGATGACCGGGATCACCGGCAGCCAGAAGGTCGACGCGGCGGCGATCGAAAAGGCGGTGCGCCGGGTGCAGGAAAAGAGCCGGGTGCCGGTGGCGGTCGGCTTCGGCATCGCCACCAGGGAAGATGCCGCCGCCGTCGCCGGCTTCGCCGACGCGGTCGTCGTCGGCAGCGCCCTGGTGAAGATCATCGAGACCCACGGCAGAAGCGACGAACTGCTGCCGCGGGTCAAGTCGTTTATCCTCTCTCTCAAGGAGGGGCTGGGCAGGGCCGCCTGAGCGGTCCCGCCGGCCGGTACGGATGAAGATTCGTGTCCTCGGCTGCTTCGGCTCGCGCATACCGGGCCGGTTCACCAGCAGCCTGCTGATCGACGAGAAGCTGCTCCTCGACGCCGGGACGATTTCCAGTGCCCTGTCGCAGGGGGAGCAGCTGGCCCTTGAGGAGATCGTCCTGACGCATGCGCACATGGATCATATCGTCGACCTCGCCTTTCTGGCCGACAACATCTTCGGTCGCCCCGAGTCGATGCGCATCCATGCCCCGGAACCGGTGCTCGAGGCGGTCCACAGCCATCTCTTCAACGACCACGTCTGGCCCGACTTCACCCGGCTCCCGGGCAACGGCGAGCCGACCGTGAAGCTGCTGCCGCTGCAGGATGGCGGCGAGCAGGAGATCGGCGGTTACCACTTTCGCTGGACCGAGACCAACCACACGGTCTACACCGTCGGCTACTGCGTCCGATCGGACAGCGGCTCGCTTTTCTACTCGGCCGACACGACGACGACCGACGATCTCTGGCGCATGGCCCGGGAGACCGAGGATCTGAAGATCGCCTTCGTCGAGGCGTCGTTTCCGAACCGGATGGAGAAGCTGGCGAAAATCAGCGGCCACCTCACCCCGGCCATGCTGCAGGAAGAGCTGAAGAAATTCGGAGACCGCGATGTCCCGATCAAGGTGTTTCACATGAAGCCGCAGTTCCTCGAAGAGCTGCAGGCAGAGCTTGCCGCCCTCGGCGACGATCGCCTGCAGGTGCTCGACGGCGGCGAAGAGTTTGAGATCTGAATTAACTGTTATAATCAAAAATGAGGTAACCGACATGCCCTGGTTCAAGAAATCGAAGGCGCCGATCACCCCGGTCGAGAACAAGAAGGTCCATATGCCCGAGGGGCTCTGGACGAAGTGCAAGAACTGCGAGGAGATCATCTACAGCAAGGAGATCGAGCGCAACCTGAACGTCTGCCCGAAATGCGACTACCACTTCCGCGTCAGCGCCCAGGAGCGGATCGACCTGGTCCTCGATGCCGGCACCTTCGTCGAGATGGATGCCGGCATGATGCCGGTCGACTTCCTCAGCTTCAAGGATTCGAAAACCTACAAGGAGCGGATCAAGGTGGCGGTCAAGAAGCATGGCGGCGGCGACGCGGTCAAGTGCGGCGAGGGGGAGATCGACGGCATGAAGGTCGTCGTCGCCGTGTTCGACTTTGCCTTCATGGGGGGGAGCATGGGCTCGGTCGTCGGCGAGAAGATCACCCGCGTCATCGAGAAGGGGCTGGAGCTGAAAGCGCCGGTGCTGGTCTTCTCCTCCTCCGGCGGCGCCCGCATGCAGGAGAGCATCCTCTCCCTGATGCAGATGGCCAAGACCAGCGCCGCCCTGGCCAAGCTGAAGAACGCCGGCATCCCGTTCATCTCGGTGCTGACCGATCCGACCACCGGCGGCGTCACCGCCAGCTTCGCCATGCTCGGCGACCTGAATATCGCCGAACCCCGCGCCCTGATCGGTTTCGCCGGTCCGCGGGTCATCGAGCAGACCATCCGCCAGAAACTGCCGGACGGGTTCCAGCGCTCCGAGTACCTGCTCGAGCACGGCATGGTCGACATGATCGTCCGGCGGCAGGAGATGAAGCAGAAGCTGTCCCAGGTCCTCAAGATTTTCACGAAACGCTGATTGATGACCTATCAGCAGAGCCTGGATTTTCTCTACGGTCTGCAGAAGTTCGGCATCAAGCTCGGCCTTGAGAACATCCGGACGTTCCTGTCCCGTCTCGGTCATCCCGAAGGCCGCTTCAAGAGCGTCCTCGTCGCCGGCACCAACGGCAAGGGTTCGACCGCGTCCGCCCTGGCGGCGATGCTGGCCCGCTCCGGCCACCGGACCGGGCTCTACACCTCGCCGCACCTGCACTCCTTCAGCGAGCGGGTCCGCGTCAACGGCGAGCCGATCCCCGATAGGCGGGTCGCCGAGCTGGTCGCCGAGATGCGGCCGCCTGCCGGCGAGTTGCCGCTGACCTTCTTCGAGTTCACCACCGCCCTGGCCCTGCAGTTCTTTGCCGAGAGCGAAGTCGAGATCGCCGTCCTCGAGGTCGGCCTGGGGGGGCGTCTCGATGCGACCAACGCGGTCAAGCCGCTGCTCAGCGTCCTGACGCCGATCGCCCGGGACCACCAGCGGCACCTCGGCGAGGACCTCGACGCCATCGCCCGGGAGAAGGCCGGCATCCTGCGGGTCGGGGTTCCGGCGGTCAGCGCCGCGCAGGAGCCGCCGGCCGAGAAATCCCTGCGGGACGAAGCGGCCAGGCTCGGGACGACGATCGACTTCTGCGGCGGGGAGTTCCGGTTTGCGGATCGGGGCGAGATATTCGACTACCTCGGCTTGCGTACCCGCCTCGACGGCCTGCGCCCCGGCATCCCCGGGCGGCACCAGTTCGTCAACATGGCGACCGCCCTGGCAGCGGCCGAGCACCTGCAGCAGGCCGGTTACGACCTGCCGGAAGCGGCGCTGCGCCACGGGGTCGAAACCCTCTTTTGGCCCGGCCGGCTCGAATGGCTGGCCGACGGCACGGTGCTGCTCGACGGCGCCCACAACGGCGCCGGCGCCGAAAGCCTCGCCGGCTACCTGCGCGACCGAAAGGTCGGCGGAGTACACTGGATCGTCGGCATGAAAGCTGATAAAAAATGTGATGAGCTCCTCGCCCCGCTGGCGGCGCACACTGCCGAGGTCTACTGCGTCGAACCGCCGGTCGAGGAGGCGCTGCCGCAGGCGGAGCTGCAGGCCGCGGCCGAACGGATCGGCCTGCCGGCCCGGAGCTGCCCTTCGATCGCCGCGGCCCTGCAGCAGG
>JBFHOZ010000181.1:0-3980 GCA_041592975.1 Desulfuromonadales bacterium | reverse complement strand
TCTTGAAAAAGCCGACAGGACGCCGATCGGCTCCCCTTCGATCGAAATCGGCGCATGCGCCAGGGAGACGATCTTCTCTCGTCTGGCGATCTCCGCCGAAAAGGGCTTGTCCATGAATTCGATGTCGTTGACAACGATTTCCTGGTTGGTCAGGAACGCCTCGCCGATGCATGTCGTGGTGTCGAGGTTCCGCTCCGATTCGCCGAGTTGCTGCGAGGTTATTCCCTTGTGACTCCTGACGACCAGGGTATCGGTTTCGGGATCAAGGATGCGGATGACGCAGAGGTCGAACTTGAACTGCTGCCGCAAAAGGTCGAGGATGCTGTCGAGGATGTCCTGCAGGTTCCGGCCGCTGGCAGCGATGCGGGCCGCCTCGTAGAGAACGCTCAGCTGCTCCCGGCTCGCCGTGCGGCTCAGGGTGACCGTGCCGAAGATGTCGAAGACGTCCTGCATGGTACTGCCGCGCGTCTCGAGGTAGTTCTCGATGATGATCTTCGCCGGCGCCGCGCCGACCGAGCCGGCCAGGGTCCGCTCGGTAAACCGTTTCAGGCTGGGGAGTTCATACTCGGACAGGCTACCTTTCTGGTCGATCTCGCGGTCGCCGAGATATCGGGCGATGGCCTGGTGAGCCATTTTTTCGCCGATGAATTTCGCCATCAGCTCGACAAACTCGATGATCGTCGGCGCCTTGTCGATTCGCTCCCGGACCGAGAAGGCCGCTGCGTGGTCCGGTCCGTCGATGAACTTGCCGGCCTGCTCGGCTTCGTGGCGACTCGGCCTGGTCAGCAGGGAGAGGGTCAAAAATGCGCCGATGTTGAAAAACATCGTCCAGAACAGCGAGTGGGTCCAGATATCGAATCCCGTCAGGCCGAACAGCTCCAGCGGACGCAGGGCGGCGATTCCGAAAAGCCCCTCCTCGAGGATGTCACTCTGCAGCCACCCCGAGCGGACGAAGGAGGGGATCAGCAGGGTGTAGAACCAGATAATGAACCCGAGGGAGAGCCCGAGGATCGCGCCACGTCGGGTCGCCCGGCGCCAGTAGAGACCCCCGATCAGAGGCGGCGCGAACTGGGTCGCGGCGATGAACGAGATGAGGCCGATGTTGACCAGCGCGTAGGACTCGCCGATGATCCGGTAATAGAAATAACCGAGGAAAATGACGGCGATGATGCCAAGCCGCTTGATGTTGATCAGGATGCCGGAGATGTTCGATTCGGCCAGCCTGAATTTGAGTATGATCGGCATGACGATGTGGTTGAGGATCATGGTCGACAGGGCGACGGAGGAGACCATGACCATCCCGGCCGCGGCGGAGAACCCGCCGATGAACACGAACATGGCCAGCCCCGTCTGGCCGTTGAGGAGCGGCAGGTCGATGACAAAGTAGTCGGCGTTGGTGGTGTCGCCGTGACTCAGCAGCAGTCCGCCGAGGGCAATCGGGATGACAAACAGATTGATGAGGAACATGTAGGCCGGAAAGCGCCACATCGCCTTCTTGATATGCTCGATGTTGGAGTTCTCGATGACCATGATGTGGAACTGCCGCGGCAGGAACATGAACGCCATCATGGCGATGACGGTCAGGGTAAACCAGCGCGAGTAGGGGATGTGTTCCGGGGAGAGGTGGAGCAGATACTGCCTCTCCGGATACCAGGCGTTGAATTTCGTGAAGATGTCGGCGAAGCCGTCGAACAGGCCGTAGGTGATGTAGATGCCGACGGCGACGAACGCGACCAGCTTGACCAGCGATTCGAGGGCGATGGCGGCGACCAGACCCTCGTGCCTCTCGGTGGCGTCGAGATGGCGGGCGCCGAACAGGACCCCGAAGAGCCCGAGCAGCAGGGCGACGACAAACGCGGTGTCGACGGTCACCGGCAGGTTGGGCAGCAGGTAGCTGATCCCGCGGGTGAGGCTTTCCGGGTTGGTGGTCAGGTGGTCGAAGGTGTCGGCGACCGCTTTCAGCTGCAGGGCGATGTACGGCATGATGCCGAGCACGGCGAAAACGGTGACGACGCTGCCGAGGGCCTGCGATTTGCCGTAACGGCTGGAGATGAAGTCGGCGATGCTGACGATATTTTGTTCCTTGCTGACCTGGATGATCTTGCGCAGCAGGAACCACCATGTGAAGGCGATCAGGGTCGGGCCGAGATAGATCGGCAAAAAATCGAGACCGTTGGTCGCCGCCCGCCCGACGCTGCCGTAGAAGGTCCACGAGGTCAGGTAGACGGCGATTGACAGGGAATAGATGTAGGAGTTCGAGATGATGCTTCGCCCCTGCTCGCGGCGCTTGTCGGCGTAGTAGGCGACGGCGAACAGCAGGCCGAAGTAGAGCAGGGATGCGATGGCGACAACCGAGACCGGTATCATGGTTCCTTCTCACCGTTGCTGTCGACCGTGTCTTCCTTGGGCGAATGGTCGATAATCCTTGAAAACAGATAGATGACGGCAATCGATACCGGCCAGCCGATGAAGAAGTAGAGGATCAGGACCGGTATGCCGAAATAGGTTTCTGCCTTGTTGAAGATGTGCAGAAAAGGGTAGTTGAGCATGACAAATCCGAGAACAAAACAGAGAACCCAGCTGTCACGCAATTTTTCCGAATTGTTGGTCGCCATTCCAGCTCTGCTCCTCACCTTGCTCGCTATTATAAGTTACCACAATCAAAACAGCTGTAAAGGTGCTATATTACGTAGGTTATCCCGATTGACGCGCAAGTCTTGCGTGTGTTAGTTTCGAGGAGTATGCAACCATCCCGAAATGCGGTTCCCTCAGAAGGTTCGTTCATGAATGGCTCACGATTGACAATACTGTTTCCGGCGGTGGTTCTCCTGGCGCTGCTTTCTGCCGGTTGCCAGTCCGTCCGGCCGCAGGTCCATGTGGATGCGCCCCCTGTCGGCGACGACGATCTGCACCGTTCGCGCCTTGAAGAGTCCACTTCGAGGGCGCTCTTTCATTTCGCCATGGCGCGGCTTGTCGGGATGGATGGAGACCTTGCCGCGGCTGCCGTGTCGCTGGAAAAAGCGGTGGCCGCCGATCCCGATTCGGCCTACCTGCTGGTCACTCTCGCCGAGGTCTATCTCCACCTCGACGAAATCGATAAAGCCTTGCGGGCCGCAGAAAATGCCCTGATCGCCGACCCGGAGCTGTTGCAGGGGCACCTGCTGATGGCCAACCTGCTGTCGGTCAGAGACGATTATCCGGCGGCGCTGGATCATCTCGAGGAAGCGGCAAGGATCGATCCGGACAGCGAGCGGATCAAGCTGCAGCTTGCCCTGTTCTACGACCGGGTCAACGAAATGGGCAAGTCGCTCGCGGTTCTCAGGGCGTTGATCGAATCGTCCCCGGACAACAGCTTCGCCCGACTGGCCCTCGCCCGGGCGTACCGGAAAACGGACCTCGACGTTCTCGCCGAGCAGGCCTACCGGGAACTGCTCGGGATCAACCCGCACTCTTTTCTTGCCATTACCGAACTCGGCGGACTTTACGCCGAGCAGGGGCGTCGCGAGGACGAGCTGAAGCTCTATCACGACGCCCTTGCGGACAATCCGCGGGACACGCGGCTCAGGCATCGGCTCGTCGGGGTCTATGTCGAGCGGGAGATGCTTGACGACGCGCTCGCTCAACTTCAGGTGATCCTCGGGCAGAACCCGGACGATCCCACCGCGCTGCGCAAGGCCGGGCTGCTCCATTTCGAGAAACGCCAATGGCCGGTGGCGGCCGACTATTTTCGCCGGTTGGTCGAGTCTGATCCCGCTGACGCGCAGGCGCGCTACTATCTCGGCATTTCCCTGGAGGAGGAGGGGCTGTGGCAGGACGCCCTGGCGATCTTTGCCGAAATTCCGCCTGAGAGCGATGTCTTTGAGGATGCCCTGATCCACCGGGGGTACAACCTCCACAAGCTGTCGCGGACTGCCGACGCGGTCGAGCTTCTCGAGAACCACCGCGAGAGACTCTCTTCCCGCGCGGAGATCTTCGATTAT
>JBFHOZ010000180.1:0-4020 GCA_041592975.1 Desulfuromonadales bacterium | reverse complement strand
GCTGCAGGTCGAGCGTGAGGTCGGCCGGGTAGATAAGCGGCAGCAGGTAGCGGGAGACGAAATCGCCGCCGTACCCCTCCTCCCCCGCCAGCATGCGGAAACGGTTCTCCAGGGGGGTCAGAGGGCAGATCCATCCCATCGCCTCGACCACCGCCCCCCAGACCGCCGCCGGCAGGTGAATCCAGGCGAGGCGCGGCCAGCGAAGCACCAGCAGCCCGCCGAGGAGCACGAACAGGATGAAGGCGAAGTGAACGACGACCAGAAGTTCGGCGAGCAGCAGCGACGACATCAGCTTAACCTCCAGATGCCGGATTCCTCCCGGCAGATGTTGGCGTTGGGGGCTGCCTCCCCCTTCGATGATCGGGCCGTCGCCGGACCGGCCGGCAGCAGCAAGGGGAGAACACTCAGCAGCAAGGTCGGAAACCATTTTCTTTTCGCGCCGTTCACACTTCACACTTATAGCAGCTGCTGCGCCCTTGTTCAATGACGGTGAAAAACCGGTGTCAGATCAGGCAGATATTAAATTACCTGCTTGCCGTGAGCAGGAAAACTTACGTATGATGGTAGACTGGGGCAAAGGGGAACATATGAGCGCTCAATCCGAACTCCGATCTCTGCACGACGTGCTGCTGCGCGCCAACCGCGTCCACCCGGACAGCGAGGCGTTCATCTACCGGGCGATCGGCGAGGAGCATGTCGTCACCTACCGCAAGTTCTACGAGGACGTCCTGCTGCTGTCGCGCGCTTTTGCCGACAAGAAGATCGGCCGGGGGACCAAGGTCCTGTTCCTCTCCGACAACCGCTACGCCTGGATCGTCACCGACTTCGCCCTGATCGCCCTCGGGGCGGTCGGCGTGCCGCGCGGCAGCGACGCGCCGACCCGCGAGCTGGAGTACATCATCGACCATTCCGGCTGCGAGTTCCTGATCGTCGAAACCCGCCAGCTCTTCGAAAAGCACGAGGAGATGTTCGCCGGCAAGGGATTCCGCAACATTTTCTTTATCGAGGGGGAGGCCGACCACAAGCTGTTCAGCAACCACTACAGCTACAACGACCTGCTGGAGGACCGCGCGGTGACGCCGGCGGACATCCGCGAATTCGAGGCGCTGGGCAGGAGCCTCAAGAAGGACGACGTCTTCACCCTGATCTACACCTCCGGGACCACCGGCAACCCCAAGGGGGTCATGCTGACCCACGGCAACGTCATGTACAACGTCGAAGCCATCCCGAAGGTGGTCGATCTCGGCAAGGACGACTACTGGCTCTCGGTCCTGCCGACCTGGCACATCTTCGAGCGGGCGGCCGAATACATGGCGATCGCCAGCGGCGGCTGCACCGTCTACTCCTCGGTCAAGACCTTCGCCGAGGATCTGCAGTACTACAAGCCGACCCTGGTCTGCTCGGTGCCGCGCCTCTGGGAGGCGCTCTACACCCGGATCAACGCCGCCCTCGAGGAGAAGGGGAAAGGGAAGGCCCGCATCTTCAGGCTGCTGGTCAGGGTTTCGACGATCTATCGGCGCAACCGGCGGCTGCTCAAAAACCAGCTCCCCCGCTTCCGGAAGGATTTCCTCGTCAACACGATCCCCTGCAAGCTGCTGGCCCTGGCCAGGGTTGTCCTGCTCGCCCTGCCGTACCGGGTCGCGCAGAAGAAGTTCGTCCTCGTCCAGGAGCGGTTCGGCGGCCAGCTGCGCCTCGCCGTCAGCGGCGGCGGCTCGCTGCCGAAATATCTCGACGAGTGGATCGACGCCCTCGGCATCCGCATCGTCAACGCCTACGGCATGACCGAATGCGCCCCGGCCATCGCCGCCCGGGGGCTGAACTGCGAGATCTTCGGCACTCTCGGCCCGCCGCTGCCGGGAACGGAGCTGCGGATCGCCGACGAGAACGACCGGCCGCTGCCGCCCGGGACCGAGGGGGAGATCCAGGTCAGGGGGCCGCAGGTCATGCCGGGGTATTACGACAACGAGGAAGAGAACCGCAAGGCCTTCACCGACGACGGGTTCCTCAGGACCGGCGACCTCGGCAAGCTGACCGTCGGCGGCGAGCTGCTGATCACCGGCCGCGCCAAGGAGATCATCGTCCTGGCCAGCGGCGAGAATGTCGACCCCTCGCGCATCGAGGGGACGATCACCATGCTCCCCTTCGTCAAGGACGCCGTCCTCGTCGGGCAGGACCGCAAGGGACTGGCGGCCCTGATCGTTCCCGATCTCGACAAGCTCAAGGAGTTCGCCCTCGAAAAGCTCCAGCGGAGCCGGAGCGACGAGGCGGAGATGATCCGGGACAAGGGGCTGCTCGACCGGGCCCGGCACGAGATCAACAAGCTGCTTCACCCCAAGGCGGGCTTCAAGACGCACGAGAAGCTGATGAAGATCGGCTTCCTCGAGCACGAGTTCACCCCCGGCGAAGAGCTGACCAACACCCTGAAGAAGAAACGTCACGTCATCGAAAGAAAATACCGCGAACTGATCGACAAGCTCTTTTCGTGAAATCCTGCCCGAATCCTCGGTCCGTCAGGACGGACCGAAGGCCACGTATTTCCGGCACAGCGCCCCCAGGTAGCGCGACCCGACCTGCTCGCTCGCCAGCAGCTGCTTGACCGGCGGGAGCTTCAGCACCACCCCGAGAACCGCCGCCAGCGCCCGATGGCTCCAGAGCACCCGGTTGTCGAAGATCAGGTTCTGCAGCTTCCCCCGTTCGATTGCCATCAGCACGGTCTTGTGGGTCGAGTTGACCGGCGTGATCACCCGCTGCCGGCGCCCCATCATGACGATGGCATCGGCCGGACAGTTGCGCTGGCAGACGCCGCAGCCGAGGCAGAGTTCCTTGTCGATCACCGCCCGCTTCGGTCCGGCCCCGTCTTCCCGTTCGCTCTCCAGGGAGATCACCCTGACCGGGCAGGTCGGCAGGCAGCGGCCGCAGCCGGTGCAGCTCCCGTCGATTTCGGCGATGAAGTTGCTGGTGTGCACCGGGCTCATGTGCCCGAACCGCTGCGCCGCCAGCATCGCCTCGCAGCAGCAGGGGCAGCAGTTGCAGATGAAGTTGACGCCGTTCTGCACGTTCTCGCCGAACTGCGCCAGGTTCTGTTCCCAGGCCCGGTGCAGCAGCTCAAGGCCCTCGGACTTGTCGACCCGGCGGGTGACGCCGTGCCGGTTGAGCGACTCGGCGACGGTGTTGAAGGTCATGCAGATGTCCATCTCGGCGCCACAGGCCGTTCCCTGGTGCCGCTTCTTGTGCCGGCAGTAGCACATGCCGACGCCGATGTCGGTGGCGGTCGCGATCACCTCGGTCGCCCGTTCGAAGTCGAGCACGTGCAGCGACTGCCCGACCGGCAGGGCGGGCTCCTGCACGAAGACCCGGCCGAGCTGGGTCCTGCCGGTGACGAACAGCGCCTTGATGAAGTCCTCCTCGACGGTGATGTACTGCTCGTAGAGCTCGGAGAGGAGTTTCTGGTCGATGTCGTCGCGTACCCGCATCAGGGCGAACTCGAAAAAGCCGGCCATCGGCGGCGGCAGGACATACTCCATGCGGCCGCCGACCTCCATGTCGACCAGCAGCGCCCGCTCGGCCAGCCGCTGGAGGATCGACTCGGCCTCGGCGGCGCCGACGCTCCAGGCGGCGGCCGCCTCTTCCGCCGTGAAGGGGCGGATCGGCAGTTTGGCGACCAGCGCCGCCTCCGGTTCGGAAAAGAGCATGCCGAGAATCCGGTAGAGCAGTTCGGAGGGGGGCGCTCCCTGGGGGAAGCGGTTCAGCCGCTCGGTCAGCTCGACATAGGAGCTCCGCGGGGTCCGGTGGGCCATCGCCTATGCCCCGGGGCCGGCATCTCCCGGCACCCGGTAGTGGTGAACGTCCTGCTGCGGGAACGGGATGGTGATGCCGTTTTCGTCGAAGGCGATCTTGATCTTCTCGATCAGGTCGAAGCGGGCTGGCCAGTAGTCGGCGGTCGCAACCCAGGGACGGACATAGAAGTTGACGCTGCTGTCGGCCAGCTCGGCGACGGCGATGAGCGCCTCCGGCTCGGCG
>JBFHOZ010000179.1:0-4158 GCA_041592975.1 Desulfuromonadales bacterium | reverse complement strand
GCGTGTTCGCCGCCGTTGATGATGTTCATCATCGGCAGCGGCAGCTCCTTGGCGTTGGTTCCGCCGAGGTACTGGTAGAGCGGCAGGCCGGAGTCCTCGGCAGCCGCCTTGGCGCAGGCGAGAGAGACGCCGAGCAGGGCGTTGGCGCCGAGGTTGCTCTTGAAATCGGTTCCGTCGAGGTCGAGGAGCTTGCGGTCGATGCCGGTCTGATCGGTCGCTTCCCAGCCGATCAGAGCCTCGGCGATAATCTCGTTGACGTTGTCGACCGCCCTGGTCACCCCCTTGCCGAGGTAGCGGCTCTTGTCGCCGTCGCGGAGTTCGAGGGCCTCGCGTTCGCCGGTCGAGGCACCGCTCGGTACGGCGGCACGTCCCATGGCGCCGCTGTCGAGATAGACTTCGACTTCAACCGTCGGATTGCCGCGGGAATCGAGGACCTCGCGGGCATAGATGTCGATGATTTCGCTCATGATCTCTCCTGTGGGTGATGTATGGAATCAGAAGTGTATTGGATATTGCGAAGCGAACTATATATAGCACAGCAGATTGAAATTGGAAGTCCTTTTTCCGGGCGGGTGAAATCAGATTGCTTTTCCCATGGGTCGGTGGTATTTTTATCAGCGTTTTCCATATGAAGGATGACCTGTTGACGAAAAATGCCACGACGGGTGAATTTGTCGCCGAGGACCAGAATCTGGCCAACCTCCTCTTCGGACGGCAGAACCGTCATCTCAAACTGATCGAACGTTATCTCGGGGTCCGGATTTCCTCGAAAGGGAACCGGCTGGTCCTGGATGGCGATCGACCCCAGGTGCGACTTGCCATACGGTTATGTGAAGAGCTTTATTCTTTGCTGAAAGAGGGTTACCCTCTTTATCCGACCGATTTCGACTATGCCAGCCGAATACTGAGCAGCGACTCGAGGGCTCATCTCAGGGATATCTTCCTTGATACGGTGCTGATATCGGCCCGCAACAAGGTCATCTCCCCGAAGAGCCTCGCCCAGAAATCCTACATCGACGCGATGCGCGGTTTCGATGTCGTATTCGGGGTCGGCCCGGCCGGCACCGGCAAGACATACCTGGCGATGGCCATGGCGGTCGCGTACCTGCAGAAGAAGGAGGTCAGCCGCATCCTTCTGGTCAGGCCGGCGGTCGAAGCGGGGGAGAAGCTCGGCTACCTGCCGGGCGACATCGCCGAAAAGGTGAACCCGTACCTGCGCCCGCTGCATGATGCCCTGTTCGACATGCTCGATTTCGATGCCGGCCAGGATTTGATCCACAAGGGGATTGTCGAGGTCGCGCCGCTCGCCTTCATGCGCGGTCGTACGCTGAACGATGCTTTTGTCATCCTCGACGAGGCGCAGAACACGACCAGCGAACAGATGAAGATGTTTCTGACCCGCCTCGGTTTCGGCAGCCGGGCGGTAATCACCGGCGACGTTACCCAGGTCGATCTCCCCGAAGGCCGACGCTCGGGGCTGGTGGATGCCGTCAAGGTTCTCGAGGGGGTGGAGGGGATCTCGATCAATCATTTCAGCGACCGGGATGTCGTTCGCCATCCGATCGTACAGCGGATCGTCCAGGCGTACGACAGGTCGCGTCGGGAAAAATAGGGAAATGGAATTATCAGCGTATGGCACCGAGTGATCGCAAACCCGAATCGTCGCGAGGCGGCAGGAAAAAGTCTTTCCTTGCCCGGATAACCGATTCGCTGGATGCGCGCTATCAGCGGCAATTGCTGATGTTCCTGCTGGCGCTCGTCCTGACCTTCATCATTATTCCCAAAGGCGGTTTCACACCCGGTTATTACAACGTTGGCGATATCGCCTCCCGCGACGTCAAGGCGCCGCGCGAGCTGTTGATCCCCGACGAGAAGCTGACCGAGAAGAAACGGGCCGAGGCCGAGGAGGCGGTGCTGCCCGTTTACGATTTCGACCCGGAGGCCGAAGTCTCCCTGGTGAACCGGATTCAGCAGGCGCTCGACCTGTCCCGGGCGGAACTGACGGAGAGCCGGACCGCCGAGAACGTCAAGGCAGAGATCGAGAACCTGCTCGGGACCAGCCTGAGCGACGACGAAGTCGGGCTGCTCAGGAAGATCGCCGGCAACAACACCGCCGCCCGGGCGCTGCGCGAAGCCCTGATCGCGACGATGTCCAGCAAGGTGGTCGCCAACCTGCAGCTGTTCCGGAACGAACTGGAACGCGGCGTCGTCATCAGCGACATGACGACCGATGAAGAGGTCGCAACCAAGACGGTCGACGAAGCCATCGGCCTCGGCGATGCGGCCGACCTGTTCGCCCGGGAAATCGCCGGCAGCAAGCAGTTCACGGCCTCGCAAAAGAGAAGCCTGAAGGAACTGGTCGGCAAGATACTCCGCCCCAACCTGACCTTCAACAAGAGCGAATTCGAGTCGCGCCGCCAGAATGCCCGTGAATCGGTAGCCGCCGTCGTCTACCAGATCAAGCAGGGGGAGATGATCGTCCGCGAGGGGGAACGGGTGAACGCCGACCAGGTCGAGCGCCTGAAGGCGTTGAGCGACATCGGCAGCGACCTTCGCAACATCCGGACCGCCATGGGGCTTTTGCTCCTGACGCTGGTGCTGATTTTTGTCTGCCATCGCTTCGCCACCGGCAACATCCGCAAGTACAGGCTCAACAACCGCGACCTGCTCTTTCTGTCGACGACCTTCATCGGCCTGTTCATCCTGATCAAGCTGGCGATCTTCGTCGCGTCGGCCCTCGAGAGCGCCTTCCCCTACATCGATTCCGCCAGTTACTACTACGCCGTGCCGTTTGCCGTTGGCGCCATGCTGGTCAGGATCGTCCTCAATTCGGAAGTCGCCATATTCTTCTCGGTCCTCGTGGCGATGCTCGTCGGGATCTTCTTCGGCAACTCGCTTTTTCTCACCTTCTACGCCTTTGCCGGCAGCCTTACCGGCGCGCACTGGGTGCGGCACTGCGCCGAAAGGGCGACGCTGTACCGGGCCGGGTTCCGGCTGGCAATCGTCAACCTGCTGATCGTGCTCGGCCTGCAGCTTCTCGCCGGCCGGGAATTCGACCTGCAGCTCCTCTACAAGGCGGGTTTCGGCCTGGCGAACGGCCTGATCTGCGCCATCATCGTCACCGGCACGATCCCCCTGGTGGAGCACATGTTCAAGTACACCACCGACATCAAGCTGCTGGAACTGGCCAACATGAACTCGCCGGTTCTGCGCGAACTGATGGTCCAGGCTCCCGGCACCTATCACCACTCGGTGGTGGTCGGCAACCTGGTCGAGGCCGCCGCCGAGGATATCAACGCAAACCCCCTGCTCGCCAGGGTCGCGGCCTACTATCACGACATCGGCAAGATGAAAAAGCCGCTCTACTTCATCGAAAACGTCGGCTCGGGAGACAACCGGCACGACAAGCTCGCCCCGTCGATGAGCGCTTTGATCCTCATGGCCCACCTCAAGGACGGCGTCGAGATCGCCCGAGAGAACAGGCTTGGCGGGGCGATCATCGACGTCATCCGCGAGCACCACGGTACCGGCCTGATGAAGTTCTTTTACGACAAGGCCAAGAACCAGGTCGACGAAAACGTCCAGCAGGTCGACGAGCGCGACTACCGCTATCCCGGCCCGAAGCCGCAGACCCGGGAGGCGGCGCTGATCATGCTGGCCGATGCGGTCGAAGCCGCTGGCCGGACCCTGACCGATCCGACCCCGGCGCGCATCCGCGGCATGGTGCAGAAAATCATCAACAACATCTTCATCGACGGTCAGCTTGACGAATGCGAGCTGACCCTCAAGGACCTGCACAAAATCGCCAACAGCTTCGAGAAGATTCTCGGGGGGATTTTTCACCACCGGGTCGATTATCCCGAGCCGGTCTACAAGGAGCGGGTCACGGAAAAAAAGAACGGCACCGGCAAGAAGACCGCCGCCGACAAGAAAAAAAGCAATGATCCAGATCGAGAACAGACAAAAGAAACAGCCGATAAGGGAGCCGATGCTGCGGAAGGTGGCACATCGGATCTTAAGCGACTTGGGATGTCCTGACGCGGAGCTGTCCGTCCTGATCGTCGACGACGACGAGATCCGGGGGATCAACCGGGATTACCTGCAGCGCGACAAGGCGACCAACGTGATCTCCTTTTCGATGCTCGAAGGAGAGGGGGG
>JBFHOZ010000178.1:0-4164 GCA_041592975.1 Desulfuromonadales bacterium | reverse complement strand
GTCGACACCGAGTACGTCGTCGCCGGCCGGATCATGGCGATGCGCGATTTCGGCAAGGCCGCCTTCGTGCAGCTGCAGGACCGCTCGGGGCGCATCCAGGTCTACGTGGCGAAGCAGCAGCTCGGCGAAGAGGATTTCAGCCTGTTCCAGACCTTCGACGTGGGCGACATCGTCGGCGTCGCCGGAGTGCCGTTCCGGACAAAGACCGACGAGCTCTCCCTGCGGGCCTCCGCTGTCCGCCTGCTGACCAAGTCGCTGCAGCCATTGCCGGAGAAGTGGCACGGCCTGACCGACGTCGAGACCCGCTACCGCCAGCGCTACGTCGACCTGATCGTCAACCCCGAGGTGCGCGAGGTGTTCCGCAAGCGGACCGAGATCATCCGCCTGATCCGCGAATACATGCAGGAGCACGACTTCCTCGAGGTCGAGACGCCGATGATGCAGCCGATCGCCGGCGGCGCGACGGCCAAGCCGTTCATCACCCATCACAACACCCTGAAGATGGACCTGTTTCTGCGCATCGCCCCGGAGCTCTACCTGAAGCGCCTGGTGGTCGGCGGCTTCGAGCGGGTATTCGAGATCAACCGCAATTTCCGCAACGAGGGGATCTCGATCCAGCACAATCCCGAATTCACCATGATGGAGTTCTACCAGGCCTACGCGACCTACGAGGACCTGATGGACTTCACCGAGAAGCTGATCTGCCACGTCGCCGAGCAGGTGGTTGGCGCGCTCAGGTTCACCTACGGCGACCGCGAGGTCGACCTGACCGCTCCCTGGGAGCGGCTGACCGTGCGCGAAGCGATCGTCAAGTACAGCGATCTTTCCGAAGAGATGCTCGACATTGAAAAATATGACGAGCTGTTTGCCTGGGCGAAACGCAAAGGAATTGAGGTTGACAAGGGGATCGGGCACGGCAAGCTGCTGACCGAGATCTTCGACGAGGTCGCCGAACCGCAGCTCTGGAATCCGGTCTTCATCACCGCGTACCCGACCGAGGTGTCGCCCCTGTCGCGACGCAACGATGCGAACCCGGACGTGGTCGATCGCTTCGAACTGTTCATCGTCGGTCGCGAGCTGGCCAACGCCTTCTCCGAGCTCAACGACCCGATCGACCAGAAGGGGCGCTTCGAAGACCAACTTAAGGAAAAGGCGGCCGGCGACGAGGAGGCGCACGCCATGGACGAGGACTACATCCGCGCCCTGGAATACGGCCTGCCGCCGACCGCCGGCGAGGGGATCGGCATCGACCGGCTGGTCATGCTGCTGACCAACTCCGCCTCGATCCGTGACGTCATTCTCTTTCCGCAGCTCCGCAAGCAGGCTTAGGATAACGGCTCAAGCATGAACTTCGAATGGTTCGTCAGCATGCGCTACCTGCGCGCCAAGAGGAAGCAGACCTTCATCTCGGTCATCTCCTTCATTTCGATTGCCGGTGTCACCCTCGGGGTCGCCTCGCTGATCCTGGTGCTGGCGATCATGACCGGTTTCCACGACGGCGTCCGGCAGCAGATCCTCGGCAACGTGCCACACATTCTGGTCCAGCAGCACGGCGGAGGGATCGACAACTACCCGGAGCTCGTCGACCAGATCCGGACGGCCGCCCCGCAAGTCGCCAGCGTGACGCCGTTCATCTCCAAGCACGCGATGCTGCTCTCCAACCGGAACGTCGCGGCGGTCAGCGTCAAGGGGGTCGCCGGTAACAACAAGGTGCTGCAGCAGCGGATGCTGACCATCGGCGAACAGAAGCCGACCGACCTGATGTTCGCCCCGGAGCGGCGGCTGCCGGGGATCATCATCAGCATCGATTCGGCGACGACGCTCGGCGTCGCCGTCGGCGACGCCATCAACGTCATCCCGCCGATGTTCACCATCACCCCGTTCGGGATGATCCCGAAGATGAAGCCGTTCCAGGTGGTCGGCATCTTCAACCAGCGCGGCGGCTTCTTCGACACCTATTTTGCCTACATCTCCCTCGACGAAGCGCAGAAATTTCTCGATTTCGGCAGCCAGATCTCCGGGCTGGAGGTCGAGGTCGGATCCTTCGACCAGGCGGCGCCGGTCGCCGCCGAACTGCGCGAGGTGATCGGCTACCCGCAGGTGGTGCGCTCCTGGGAGGATATGTTCGGCTCGTTCCTGTCGGCCCTCCGTCTGGAGAAGCTCGGTCTGTTCATCGTCCTCGGCATCATCGTCCTCGTCGCTGCCTTCAACATCGCCACGACCCTGATCATGGTGGTCATGGAGAAGACCCGCGACATCGCCGTTCTACGCTCGATGGGGGCGAACTCCAGGAGCATCATGCGCATTTTCGTGCTCGAGGGGCTGGTGATCGGCACCCTCGGCACCTTCCTCGGCACCGTTCTCGGCCTGCTGCTCGCGGTCAACGCCGACCCGATCATCAAGTGGTTCGAAAGCCTGCTCAATATCAGGATTTTCGACCAGTCGGTCTACGGCATGGACCACTTCCCGTCGGTCGTGCTCGCCAGCGACGTGGTGTCGATTGCCGCCATGGCGATGGTCATCTCCCTGCTGGCGACGGTCTACCCGGCCTGGCACGCCGCCCGGATGGACCCGGCCGAGGCCTTGCGCTACGAATAGGATGAACCGTGATAACCGTTGAGGGACTCTACAAAAGCTACGGTGCTGACGCGAGCCGGGTGGATGTGCTCAAAGACGTCAGCCTTTCGGTCGAAAAAGGGGAGCGGCTGGCCGTCGTCGGGGCGTCCGGCGCCGGCAAGACGACCCTGATGCACATCCTCGGGGTGCTCGACCGCCCCTCCTCGGGGAGCGTCCGGGTGGACGGCGAGGACGTTTTCGCGCTCGACGGCGCCGCGCTCGACCGTTTCCGCAACCGGACCGTCGGATTCGTGTTCCAGTTCAACCAGCTGCTGCCGGAGTTCTCGGCCCTGGAGAACGTCATGATGCCGGCGCTCATTGCGCGGCTGCCGGAGGCCGAGTCGATCAGCCGGGCCGAGTCGGTTCTCGCCGAGGTTGGCCTCTCGCATCGGCTGACCCACAAGCCCGGTCAGCTTTCAGGGGGCGAGCAGCAGCGGGTCGCCATCGCCCGCGCCCTGGTCATGCAGCCGAAGATACTGCTGGCCGACGAGCCGACCGGCAACCTCGACAGCCGGACCACGGAGAACATCTACGCCGTCTTCCAGAGGCTGCACGAAGCACGTGACTTGACAATGATTATCGTAACCCACAGCGAGCAGCTGGCCGAACGGATGGACCGGATCGTCCGGATGGAAGACGGGCGCCTTCTGGCCGGGTAACAGGAATTCTGGATTGAATCGGATGAAATTACGTTTATTGCTATTGTTCTGTATCCTGGCGTTGCCGCTGACTGCTTTCGCCGACGTTTATCGGGTCGACCGGGTTGTCATCGAGGGGAACAGGCGGCTCGATCTGTCGGCCGTGCAGGCCGTCATCAAGGTCATACCCGGCACCGAGATTACGACGGACATGATCGACGCCGACCTGGCGGAGATCTTCAAACTGGGTCGATTCGATGACGTCGCCGCCGAGATCGTCGAACAGAACGGCGAGACCCTGCTCGTTTACCGCCTGGTTGAAAGACCGCTGGTCAGGAAGATCGATTTCGCCGGGAACGAGGAGCTCTCCAAGAGCAAGCTGAGCCCGCTGGTCACCATCCGGGTTCCGGATATCTACAACCCCAAGCTGGCCTCGGAATCGATTTCAGCGATCAAGGCGGCCTATGTCGAAAAGGGGTTCCATGCCGCCAGCATCGAACCGGTTCTCGACGTCAACAGGAACAACGAGGCGACCCTCACCTTCAAGATCGACGAAGGTTCGAAGGTCCTGATCGACAGGATCAATTTCGAGGGGAATACGGTCTTCACCGCCCGCAAGCTGCGCAAGGCGATCCAGACCAAGGAACGCAATTTCATGTCCTGGCTCACCGACCGCGGAACCTACGACGAGGAGTTGCTCCAGACCGATCTCGAGATCATCAAGGATCTGTACTTCAACCAGGGGTACATCCAGGTCAGGGTCAAGCAGCCCTACGTGACGCTGGTCGACGGCGAAAACCTCGAGGTGTTCATCCAGATCATCGAAGGGGAGCAGTTCACCGTCGGCAAGGTCGACGTCGAGGGGGATCTGATCGCCGAAGAAGGGATACTGCTGGAACAGGTCGTGCTT
>JBFHOZ010000177.1:0-4179 GCA_041592975.1 Desulfuromonadales bacterium | reverse complement strand
TCGACGGCCTGCCGACCAAGGGCAACGAGCACGGCCAGGCGTTCCGCGATGTCGAGATGGAGGAGAAGCTGCAGAAGGCCGCCTGCGAGCTCGGCATCGGCGCCCAGTTCGGCGGCAAATACTTCACCCACGACATCCGCGTCATCCGGCTGCCCCGCCACGGTGCCTCCTGCCCGCTCGGCATGGCGGTCTCCTGCTCGGCCGACCGCAACATCAAGGCCAAGATCACCAAGGATGGCCTGTTCGTCGAGGAGATGGACCGCGATCCGGGCCGCCTGCTGCCGGAGCAGTACCGCATGGCCAAGCACGAGCACGGCCATAAGATCGATCTCAACCAGCCGATGGAGAAAATCCTCGCCGAGCTGACCAAGCTCAAGTGCGGCGACGCCCTGCTGCTCAACGGCACCATCGTCGTCGGCCGCGACATCGCCCACGCCAAGTTCAAGGAGATCCTCGACGCCGGCAAGCCGTTGCCCGAGTATCTCAAAAAGCACCCGATCTACTACGCCGGCCCGGCCAAGACCCCGGCCGGCAAGCCGTCCGGCTCTTTCGGCCCCACCACCGCCGGCCGCATGGACAGCTACGTCGGCCTGCTGCAGGAGAATGGCGGCTCGATGGTCATGATCGCCAAGGGCAACCGCTCGCCGCAGGTCACCGAGGCCTGCAAGAAGTTCGGCGGCTTCTACCTCGGCTCGATCGGCGGCCCGGCGGCCCTGCTCGCCGAGGAGAACATCAAGAAAGTCGAGTGCATCGATTTTCCCGAGCTCGGCATGGAAGCCGTCTGGCAGATCGACGTCGTCAACTTCCCGGCCTACATCCTGGTGGACGACAAGGGCAACGACTTCTTCAAGCAGCTCGGACTGTGAAATCGCAAAGAGAAAGCCCCGGGCGACCGGGGCTTTCTTTGCAGTTCTGAGTGCTGGGCGATGAGCGATGAGGAAAATTATAATGACTCATCGCTCAGCACTGTTTCCTCCACTCATCGCACATCGCTCATCGCTCAGCACTTTATTTCAGCCTTCCACAAACCCGACCGCCGCCTTCGTCAGTTCATCCAGCGCAGCCTTGCTCCCCGCCTCGGTGTAAACCCGCACCACCGGCTCGGTCCCCGACTTGCGGAACAGGGCCCAGGAGCCGTCGTCGAGGATCATCTTGACGCCGTCGGTGGTGATGACGTCGACGACGCTGTGGCCGGCCAGGCTCTTCGGAGGCGCGTCGAGCTTGCCGCCGACCTTCTTCGCCAGCTCGGTCGACAACCTCAGGTTGGTGCGCGCCGTGTGAAATTCACCGACGCGACGGTAGAGGTCGTTCAGCAACTCGCCAAGCGACTTGCCTTCCACCGCGACCATTTCGGCCACCAGCAGGCAGGCGAGGATGCCATCCTTGTCGGGGACGTGGCCGCGCAGGCTCAACCCCGCGCTCTCCTCGCCGCCGATAACGATCTCATCGTCACGGATGAACTCGCCGATGTACTTGAAGCCGACCGGCGTCTCGCGCACGGCATGGCCGTGATGCGCGGCGACCGCGTCGAGGAAGTGCGAGGTGGCGACCGAGCGGGCGGCATCGCCCCGCTCTCCCCTGCGGCGCAGCAGGTAGTCGTACAGCAGGGCGAGGATGTAGTTCGGTTCGATGAAGGTGCCGTCGGCGTCGATGATGCCGTACCGGTCGGCGTCACCGTCGGTTGCCAGGCCGAGCAGGATCCGGCTGTCGTCCCTGACCCGTGTCATGAGAGCGTGGAGGTGGTCGGGTGACGGATCGGGGGGCATGCCGCCGAAATAGGGGTCGTGCCCGGCGTTGACCGTCTGCACCAGCAGGCCGGCCTCGACCAGCAGGGAGTCGACGTAGTTGCGGCCGGCGCCGAACATCGGGTCGACGACGACCGTCATACCCGAGCGGCCGATGGCGGCGAGGTCGACCTTATTGCGGATTTCAGCGAGATAAGCCGGCATCGGGTCGATCTCTTCGACCAGCCCGGCGCGCCTGGCGCGGTCGAGGGGCATGTCGCGGTAACAGATCTCTCCCTGCATGGCGTTGGCGCGCCGCTCGATGTCCCGGGTCACCTCCGGCAGGGCCGGCCCGCCCCAGGCGGTGGAGAACTTGATGCCGTTGTACTCGCACGGGTTGTGACTGGCGGTGAAGTTGATCGCCCCGGCGGTGCCGCGACGCATGATCTCCCAGGCGATGACCGGCGTCGGGGTGTCATGCTTGCAGAGGAAGACCGGAACGCCCGAACCGGCCAGGATCCGTGCCGTTTCCCTGGCAAAATTCGCCCCGAGGAAGCGGCTGTCATGACCGACGACCAGGCCCTGCCCGGCGCTGCCGTCTTCACGCACATGGTCGGCAATCGCCTGGGTGACGATGCGCACGTTTTCGAGGGTGAAGTCTTCGGCGAGGATACCCCGCCAGCCTGAAGTGCCGAATTTGATCGGATGCATGTGAAACCCTCCACAAGTCGTCGAGATGCACAGGCCGCAGCCCGTACTGAATCATATCACAGGAATGCGCACCTTCTAGTCCGCACAGAGATCACTGGCTTTCATCGTCCGGCAGGACCGGGGCGGGATAGTCCTCCAACCCGGCGACATAGGGGCAGTACGCCGGCAGGAACCCCCTGGCGAGATGGTCCCGCGTGAGGCGCACGCAACCCGGTCGTCTTGTCTCGCGCTCTTCATAGACGCGGCAGAGGCAGGTTTCCAGGTCCAGGAACTCGCAGGGCTGGTCGGTGTAATAGATCGTCCCCTGGTATTCGATTTTTTCGTAACAGCAGCGGCCGCACCTGCGACACAGGGACTCCCAGAGACGGCTGCCGGCCCGAACGTCATCTTTCATCCCTGCAAACTAACCGAGGAAAAGAATCAGGTCAACAGGCAGGAGTTCGTGAGCTTTTTTGTTGACAGGGCGGTGCAAATCGGAGTAGAAAAGGCCTCTTTGAAACCAGTACATGCACGCAGGCAAAGGAGTACCCATCATGCAGTGTCAAACCGTTCTTCCCGGTCGGGAATGCACTTTCTGGGGCAAGCAAGGCTGTGTTTTTGAAGACAACAGCTGCCAGAACGTTATCGAGATGTGCGTCGGCTGCGACAATATCGTCGAAGGGACCATCGGCCCGGTCTGCACCAAGGCCCCGGCCCCGCTGAAAAAGTGGTCGACCGGCCTGTGCAACTACGCGACCCATCGCAAGGTGGAAGTCAAGATCTCCGAAGTCAAGGTCAACCCGCTCAAGGCTTCGAAGCGCGCCGGTCGTAAATAACGATCCACCGCACCAAGGCACAGAACAGGCCGGCACCCTCGGGGTTGCCGGCCTGTTTTTTTTTGATGCGCTACCACCGGACAATGCGGACTGCTCAGGTCTCCTTCTTGAACGGTGGCGGCAGCGGGCCGCTGCCGTTGGCCGTCCCCTGTCCCCCCAGAGGGATGACTTTCGCCTGCCCCTCCCGCGCGACCTCCTCGATGCGGCTGACGGCGTGATACGGAATCAGCAGCCGTTTGACGCCGGCAAACTCGCTTCTCAGGGCGTCTTCGTTCGGATCGACGACGATCGTCGACTTTTCGCCGAAGACGATCTCCTCGATCCGACAAATCCGTACATCTCGCCCTGGCTCACCCTGCGGGCGTAAATCTCATAACCTTTCCCCTGGCTGACGAAGAAGACGCGGTAGACACTCTTTTTCTGCGGACTCATCGTTTACATCCTGTCATTTCGCCACGACAAAGGAGCTGCGGTAGCCATTCTGCTCAAAATGCAGCAGGGCCTCTTCCGCCTTGAGCATGTCCGGGTAGAGACCGACGCGCACGCGGTAGAAACGCTGCCCGGCGACCCAGCCTTCGACAACGGCGGAACTGCCGTAGCGGGCCTTGAGGTCGGCGGCCAGGCGCTGGGCGTTTTCCCGCACGGTGAAGGCCCCCACCTGGATCATGAACGGCCCGACCTCGTAGCTCGCCGGCCGGGTGTAATGCGGCGTCGAGCTTCCCTTCGGCTCGTCGCGATAGCCGAGCACCTCGATCTGCACCGGTGCCGTCCCGGGCCCGATGATGTCGAGCTCCTTCGCGGCACTGAAGGACAGGTCGACGATACGCTCGCGGACAAACGGCCCCCGGTCGTTGATGCGGACCACCGTCGAGCGGCCATTGTTCAGATTGGTCACCCGCAGGTGGACATTCATCGGCAGGGTCTTGTGG
>JBFHOZ010000176.1:0-4205 GCA_041592975.1 Desulfuromonadales bacterium | reverse complement strand
GGCGCAGCGGCACCTGCTGCTCGAGCTGAGCGACGCCGCGAAGAATTTCATCGCCGCGGCCGCCTATGACCCGGTCTACGGCGCGCGGCCGTTGAAGCGCTACATCCAGCACCAGCTCGAAACGAAGATCGGCCGCGCGATCATCTCCGGCGAGGTGGGTGACGGAGCGACGATCGGGGTCGAGGTGGAGGACGATCAGCTCGTTATCGATACAAAAGACGACCGGAAGCTGAACGCGGTGTAAAATCAGGTGACATTCGTGCAGAAAAGGTTAAAATATAACCAGATGGGTAATCAATAACCTCTGGAGGCGGAAAGAGACACTGACCATGCGTATCGATATCCTTTGTCGACCCGACAGCAGTCACCGCTGCGACCGGACCCTGAAAAATGTCCGTTCGGCGCTCGAATCCATGTCCGTCGAGGCCGAGGTTCATCTCTACCGGGACAGCAAGAAGATGATCGACAACCGGGTCTACGTGACGCCGGCCCTGCTCATCGATGACGATTTGAGGGTCTCGGGCCGCGTTCCGGACGTGGACGAGATCCGCGCGATGATCCGCGGTCGTCCCCACTACCAGCAGCGGCTGAAGGACGTGGCCTGAAAGCCATTCAGTTATCGATTGCAAGGCCCCCTCCCGAGGGGGCTTTACTTTTTGACCGGGGTCGGTTAGTTTCTGAAGATCACTCCCGGACAGGTACACTTGGAATTATGTCGAAGATTCTCCTCGTTGACGACGTCGAACTCTTTCTCGAACTCGAAAAATCGCTGCTGGTCGAACTCGGGCACGAACTCTACACCGCCATGTCGGGGGAGGAAGTCCTGGAGAGGATCGCGTCGATCGCGCCCGACCTGATGCTGCTCGATCTCTACATGAGCGGCATCGACGGGGACGAGGTCTGCCGGCGTCTGCGCGCCAGCGAGCGCTGGAAGAGTCTGCCGATCATCATGGTGACCGCCGCCGGCCGGCGCAACGAAGTGGAGAAATGCCTGCAGGCGGGGTGCAACGACTACATCCCCAAGCCGGTCAACAAGCAGGAGCTGATCGAAAAGATCCAGCGGCTGATGGGGAACGTCAAGGCCCGCAAGTCGCCGCGCGAGACGGTCGGGTTGCCGGTCCTGCTCGAAAGCGAGTCCTGGTCCGGGACCGTCTGGGCCAGGGACCTGTCGCGCAACGGCATCTTCCTCGAGACCTCGACCGAGTTCGCCATCGGCACGGTGGTCGGCATCAGCCTCGAGCTGCCGGGCGACCAGCAGATCCGGCTGCTCGGCAAGGTCGCCCGCCTGGCGTCGGCCGAGGAGGGGGGGTGCGGGGTCTACATCGTCCACCACGAGCCGGAAGGCGCATCCCTCGATCCGGTCGCCAAGGCCGCCGCGGTCGCGGCGGCGAGCCCGGACCACCTGCATGCGCAGATGCAGAAGCTGCAGGAGCTGAAAACGCGGCTCGAGTCGGACAGCGAGCACCTGCGCACCCGCATCCGCGAGCTCGAGGAGGAGAACCTCGAATTCGCCAACCAGCTGGTGCGGATCGAGGAGATCAACAACAATCTCACCAACCTTTACGTCGCCTCCTCGCGCCTCCACTCCGTGCTCAACCAGGACCAGGTGGTCGAGATCATCAAGGAGATCACCATCAACTTCATCGGCGCCGAGAGGTTTGCCGTGCTGATGCGGCACAGGGGGTCGGACACCCTCGATTTTCTCAGCGGCGAAGGGTTCGAGGAGGGGGAGTTCCCGCCGGAGATCCCCTTCGCGGAGAACGACATCTTCAGCCGGGTGGTCGGCGACCAGGAGATCTACCTGGTAGAGGGGTCGGTGGTCGAGGGGTCGAACGACCCGCTCGCCCCGCTGGCGGCCATCCCTCTGGTCATCCATGGCGAGGTGACCGGGGTGCTGGCGATCTACAACCTGCTGGTGCAGAAGGAAAAGTTCGAAACCATCGACTACCAGCTCTTCTCGATGATGGCCGAGCACGCGGCGACGGCGATCTTCTCATCGAGCCTCTACGAGAAATCGGAGCGGAAGCGGGAGACCTACCGCGGGGTGATGGACCTGCTGCTGAAATAGGGGCGAGAGAGTGGCGATAATGAAACGGGGGCCGGCACCATGCCGGCCCTTTTTCATGTGCAGCGAATGCCCCGTCGGGCTGCTTGCGGACACCCGGCAGGCGTACACAGGGTTCGGGACATCTCCGCAAAGCGCATTGCTCAGTCTCTGTTCCTCTTCCTGTCCTGTTGCGGAAAGACAGGGTCGTAGTTTTTTCTGCGACGATAAGGGCCCAGCCAGTGACTCATGCCTGCCTGCTTGTCAGCCGGCTTGACGTCTGGAGTGTTGTGAAAGAGGGTCAGATAGAAAAAAGGCCCCAGGATCGGGAGCATTGAGACAATCATGGAGAGGACTTTGGCAAACCAGGGGTCGTCGCTCCTCAATATGAAATACCAGCAGACGATCGTCGCCAGCCCGGAAATTGTAAAGACATAAACCTTCATAAATGCCCGGAAGAAGGGACCTCGCCATTTTCAAATGGATTTACGATCAGGTCGGGATCGAAGCCTGCACTTGAGCAGCGGGGACCATTCCCGTCCGCCTTTCTTGGTGGATCGCCGCCTTTGAGCGGAATAACTTTGCTCACTGGCTCAGCCGACCGGCACGATGAACCCCTCGGCGGCGGCGAAGCGGATCATCTCCTCTCCCGCCTTGCGGGAGACCGAACCGGAATAGATCGCCTCCGGCGTCTGGCGGCCGTCGCAGCTCCTCAGCAGCGTCAGCAGGTCCTCCTCGAGCGACTCGCACAGCACCTCGCCGCCGCGGCGGCAGAAGAGGGCGACCGACCCGACCGGCCGGAACAGCTCGGAGAATTCCTGCAGGTCGATCTCGTCCATCTCCATGAGGTCGAGGATCTCGTAGGAGAACGGCACCAGGCGGACATGCGGCGATCTCTTCCAGGTCCTCTCCCACGGGGCGCCGTTGTCGAAGTCGTCCGACGGCGTCACCTCCTCGCCGAGCAGGGTCTCGGCGTAGTGGAAGTGGTAGCGGATCAGGTCGAGCGCCGCCTGCAGCACCGGTTCGCGATGCGCTTGCAGCAGCAGGTGCTGGACGTACCCCTCCTGCATCGGCAGGATCTCCTCGGGGAGCCAGCATTCGCTGTCGAGCAGGACCGACCGGTAGACCCCCTGGTGGAGCAGCATCCAGTCGGCGAACCCCTCGAGGAACTCCACCGGCGTCTTCCCCGTCAGTTCCGTCAGGGGGGTGAAGAAGCCGACGGCGCGGCCGAGGTTGTAGAACAGATCGGTCGCCGCGGCGAGCAGCCGGGCCTTTTCGAGCATGTCGGGTGTCCAGGTGGCGCTCCGTTCGATCTCGTAGGGGGGGGATGGTGCGGCGACCAGTCCGAAGTCGGCACGCTGCGCGTGGAGCGCGGTGCCGGGGAGGATCGCCAGGGGGAACAGGTCGACCTGGTTCGGCCGCAGCGAGAGGGCGGAGTCGAGGCTGCTGCGGAAGCCGTCGAGATCGTCGGTCGGCAGGCCGTAGATCAAATCGAAGCCGTAGGTGATCCCCGCCTCGGCCATCTGTTGAATCTTGTCGACGCAGGAGTCGATATCGAGGGAGCGATGGATCGCCCGCAGCACCTGGGGGTGGAACGACTGCAGGCCGATCTGCACCGAACAGGGGATCAGGGCCATCATCTGGATCATCTCCTCGTCGAGATAGTCGGCCTTCGCCTCGAGGTGAACATGGATCTCCGGGGCGTGGCCGGCCAGCAGCTGCAGCAGGCGCTTGCCCCTTTCGGGGGGGAAATTGAAGGTCGAGTCGAGGGCCCAGATCTGGCTGACGCCGGCTTCGCTGAACAGCGCGAGCTCGGCCGCCAGGCGCTCTTCCGGAAGCTTGCTGACGTTCCTGTAGCCGAGGCTGTCGAGGCAGTAGCTGCAATCGAAACGGCAGCCGCGGGCGACCTCCCAGAGCACCCCGCCGCCGGCCGGGGGGGTGAGAACGCCGCTCAGCCAGGGGGAGGGGAGCGCGGCCGGATCGGCCGGAAGGCGGTCGGGACCGTCGACGACATGCTCGTCCCGCGGCAGGGAGAGTCCCGGGATCAGGCTCAGCCGCCGGTCGCGCAGCAGCATCTCGACCAGTTCGCCGAAGGTCTCCTCCCCTTCGCCCCGGATGACGCCGTCGAGGTTCCCTTCGGCGATGACGGCCGCCGTCGCCG
>JBFHOZ010000175.1:0-4318 GCA_041592975.1 Desulfuromonadales bacterium | reverse complement strand
AGATGTTCAGCCCGTCGAGGATCGCGTTGGTGAACGCCTCGGTTTCGTAGACTTTCAGGGTCTCCTCGGCGATCGGGATGGAGAAGGCCTCCGACTCCTCCCGGTGTTCGCTCAGCCTGTCGTAGGCGGTCGCCAGCGACTGGTAGTCGCCGACCTCGATGAAGTAGTGGACGAGGTCGACCAGGTTTCCGGTCATCACCTCGGCGTGGTCCGACATCGGGTCGTCGTCGATCAGGTCGAGGATGACATTCAGCACCGAGATCTCCATCTGGTGCCCGTCGAGGGTGTCGGTCAGCTCGGTCACCGTCTCCGGCGGAATGTCGTCGAGTTTCTCCAGGGTCAGGACGTCCTTGAGGAATTTCTGGTAGTCGTCGGGGATGAACTGTCCCGGGTTGCCACTCTGGAAAATGGTGCGGATCCGCTCCTCGAGCTCCTCGTCGGGGGTCTCGACATGCTTCTGGATGACCCGCGCCGTGGTCGGGTCCTTGGCGGCGTTCTGCGACAGCTTGGCGAGCAGGTTGAGCAGGCCGGGGGGGGTCTCGATCTTCTCGTCGCGGGCTTCGCCGAAGATCTCGATCAGGGTCGCCGGCGAGACGCCGTTAAGCATGCTCTCGGCCAGCTCGGTGCGATCGCCGAGGGTGGCGAAGGTGCTGTTGAGCAGGTCGCGGCGCAGGTCGGGGTTGAGCTGGTCGACGAAATTCCCCAGGCGGATCAGCGAGGCGGCCCGCTGCTTGTCGCTCAGGCTCTCCTTCTCGAGCTCCTTGAAGAAGGAGGTGATGGTCGCCTCGTAGCTGTCCTCCCCCTGCTTCTCCTCGGCGTTTCCCTGGTTGAGCTTGTGCTGGTTGAGCAGCTGCGCCAGGGTCGCCGGGTCGAGCTCTTCGGCCACCGCCGACTCGCCGTCGGCGCTCAGTCGGCCGTCGATCAGGCCGCTGATGAAGCTCTCCCACGGCATGTCGACGATCTCTTCCTCCTCCTCCCTGGTCGGGGCCTTGATCGTCTCCATCTCGGTCGAGTGGAACGAGGAGTAGTCGATATCCATGACCCGGACCGAGCCGACCCCGGCCTCGCGCAGCAGGTTGCCGACGCCACCCCGGGAGCGGATGTCGTCGGCGTCGAGGGTGAGCAGCTGGTAGAAGTCGAGCATCTCGTCCGGCGTGACCGACCGGCGGATGGTGAACGAGGCGATGTCGCAGTCGAACAGCGAGTTGGCCAGGTCCCGGAAGACGGCGTTCTTCTCCAGGCTGGCGTCGCCGACGATCAGGGTGTCCCGGGCGACGCCGATGGTGATCTCGTCGCGGTATTCGAGCAGGTTGTCGAGCAGCACCAGGAAGTTCTGCACCGACCTGGCGATCTGCGGGTGGCTGACCGGGTAGGTCTGGGCATGATGGCGGGCGATATTGAACAGGAAGATGAACCGGTTCAGGACCTTGGGGTCAAAGTCGAGCTCGTAGTTTTGCGGTTCGTACGACACCTGTGTTCCCCCGTCAGTGACAGTTGCGTATCAATGATAACAAAAATGGTCAATTATGCACAGGCGGCGATAGCGGACCCTTCGCGCTTCCCGGCGTATCAGGTTCCGGGCGCGCCGGCCCGGGACTCCCCGGCCGTTGCGTCGCGAATCGCCTTGAGGCCCGATTTCAGGTCGGGGTAGGCGAGCCTAACCCCGAGCCGCTCGAGCATGCGCCGGTTGTCGAGGCGGCGCGATTCGAGCAGGTAGGAGAGCATCTCCGGGCTGAGCTGCGTCTGCGCCTCCGCCATGGTGATCTCGGCCGGATAGGGGAGGTCGAACATCTGGGCGACCGCCAGGAAATATTCGGTCATCGTGCTCTCCTCGCCGTCGCAGACGTTGTAGATGGCGCCGTCGGTCCCCTTCTGCACCGCCGCCAGGCAGACCCGGGCCAGGTCGTCGGCGTGAATGCGGTTGCTGAACGGCGACTGTTCGTTCCTCAGGACCGGGGTCCCCGCCTTGATCCGCTCGATCGGCAGCCGGCCGGGGCCGTAGATGCCGGCGACCCGCAGGGTGACGATCGGGATGCCGTGCTGCTTCCCCCAGGTGCGGAAGGTCGTCTCGGCGTGGAGCCGCCGCTTGGCGCGGTCGGTCTCCGGGTGCGGCGCCCGGGTTTCGTCGACCAGGTCGCCGTCGCAGTCGCCGTAGACCCCGCTGGTGCTGATATAGACCACCTTGGCCGGCAGCTCGTTGTTGTAGATGCTCTTGCAGAACAGCTCGACCCGCGGGTCGGTGTCGCCGTGCGGCGGCGGCGGCGCCAGGTAGAGAACGATCGCCTGCCGGGTCGGCAGGTCGGCGAGGGTGCCGAGGCGGTCGAGGTTGGCGGTGAACCGCGTGATGTCGCCGTCGAGGGAAGAGGATTTCAGTTCGACCGAGCGGCCGGCGGCGGTCACCGCGAAGCCGGCCGCAAGGGCCAGCCGGGCGACGCGTTCGCCGATATCGCCGTATCCGACTATCAGTAGCTGTGGCATTGCGGCTCCTGCGGGGAGAAAGAATTCATGCGTTCCCGGCAGTATAATGGTAAAGTGGCGTGAACGTAAAGAAAGCATTGATATGACGGATGCAATCCTCATTTCCCGGAACCGCGGCGCCCTGCCGGAGGAGGTCGCCAGCCTGGTCGAAGAGACCGGCTACGCGCTGCACTGGAGCGACGACCCGGAAGCGGCCCGCAAGGTTGCCAAGGGGCCCGACAGCCTGCTGATCCTCGAGGCCGGCTGGCGCCGCACGCGCAGCGGGACGTGCGATGCCCTGATCGACCGCTGCCGCCACCGGCAGATCCCCTGCCTGCTCTTTTCGGCGGACGGGGAGAATTTCCCGCCCGCCGCCTCCGAGCCCCCCTACGGCATCGTCCGCGACCGGCACAACCTGCTCGAGTGGTCGGAGAAGATCGCCCTGCACCGCCTGCTGAGCTGGCAGGCGCGGGAGCTGAAACGGATGCAGAACCGGCTGCTCGCCCGCAACGAGGAGCAGGAGGAGGATTTGCGCTCGGCGGCTCTGATCCAGCGCTCGCTGCTGCCGAGCCGGATGCCGAACATCCCCGGCATGTCCTTCGCCTGGCAGTTCTCCCCCTTCGAGAAGATCGGCGGCGACCTGTTCAACGTGCTGCAGGTCGACGAGGAGAACGTCATGGCCTTCCTCCTCGACGTCAGCGGCCACGGCATCTCCTCGGCGATGGTGACGGTGTCGGTCAACCAGTCGCTCTCCACCCACACCAGCCAGGTGGTCAAGAAGGTCTTCGCCGAGCCCCCCTATTACCGGCTGCTGTCGCCGGCCGAGGTGATGTGCGAGCTCGCCGGCGAGTACCCCTTCGACCGCTTCGACAAGTTCTTCACCATCGTCTACCTGCTGATCAACATCCGGACCGGCGTCCTCTCCTACAGCTGCGCCGGCCACCCGCCGCCGCTGCTGCTGCGCAAGAGCGGCGCGATCGAGTGGCTCGACACCGGCGGCGGCCTGATCGGCCTGCTCGACACCGGCCCCTACGAGGAGGACCGGCTGGTCCTCGAACCCGGCGACCGGATCTTCCTCTACTCCGACGGGTTGACCGACTACAGCGACTTCGGCGGCGAGCCGTTCGGCACCGAGCGCCTGGTCGACGCCCTGACCCGCGACGGCAGGTCGCTGCAGGAGAGCTGCGGCTCGGTGCTCGACGAGCTCAAGGCCTTCGGCCACGACCGGCCGCTTCAGGATGACGTGTCGCTTTTGGGGATGGAGTTTCTGGGGAAGAAGTAACGTCCGAAACACAGAGGTGTCTGGGGCATTGAAAAGCCGACAAGGGGACTGCTCTTATTTGATAAAAATAGATCTGTCCCCTTTTTTGTCTTTAATGACCGTGAACACTCCTGTCCCATTGATTGAACTTGAGAATCTTCTGGTTATAGGCAAGCAGAAGATCGCTCTTTTTCAACAGACCAAGCAACTCACCGTTTCTGGAAAGGACAGGAAGCGTAGAAATCTGTTTTCCCTCGAAGATCTCAAAGGCGGTCTCAAGGTTGTCGTCGGGACGAACAATAACGACACGTTTCGTCATTATCTCTGATGCGACAACAAGCTTCCCGAGATCGCCGACTTCAGCGAGGAAGCCTTTCAGGTCGCTCATTGACAGCATTCCAACCAGCTGGTCCTGATGGTCCAGGACGGGGAAATGAGGGTAGGAGCTCTTTTCCGCTTTATTAAGGATGTCAACAAGAAGCATGTCCTGGCGAATCGTTTCAAACTCGGCATTCATGAATTTCTCAACCGCCATCGAACGGAGAAGATTGACATCACGACCACGAACCATGCGTATGCCCTTCCGCAACAACTTGGTTT
>JBFHOZ010000174.1:0-4320 GCA_041592975.1 Desulfuromonadales bacterium | reverse complement strand
CTCACAATTCATAACTGGCCCCTAAAAGAGGCCCAACTGACTGTCCGCTTTCAGGCGCGGGAACTTGACGGGGTAATCACCGCTGAAGCAGGCATCGCAGAAATACCCGGATGCGACGCCATCCGGGACCCCGGCAGCGGCACGCATCCCGGACCTGCTGAGATAACCGAGAGAGTCGGCGGTGATGTAGCGGCTGATTTCCTCGATGGTGTGCGACGACGAAATCAGCTCTTTGCGCGACGGCGTGTCGATCCCGTAGTAACAGGGGAAGCTGGTCGGCGGACTGGAGATGCGCATATGCACCTCCCTTGCGCCGGCGTTGCGGATCATCTTGACGATCTTGCGCGAGGTGGTGCCGCGCACGATCGAGTCGTCGACCACGACCACCCTCTTCCCCTCGATAATATCGCGTACCGGGTTCAGCTTGAGCTTGACCCCGAAGTGGCGAATCGACTGTTGCGGCTCGATAAAAGTGCGTCCGACATAGTGATTGCGCATCAGGCCGAGTTCGAAAGGGATCCCGGACTCTTCGGCGTATCCCATGGCCGCCGGCATACCAGAGTCGGGGACAGCGATGACCACATCCGCATCGACGTGGTGTTCACGGGCCAGTTGACGTCCCATCTCCTTGCGTACCGTGTACACCTGCTTGCCGAAGATGAAGCTGTCGGGGCGGGAAAAATAGACGAACTCGAAGATGCAGGGCGACGGCGACGTCTCCTTGAACGGTCGGTAGGATTTCAGACCGTGTTTGTCGATGAAGATCATCTCGCCAGGCTCGATCTCGCGGATGAATTCGGCTTCGATCAGGTCGAAGGCGCAGGTCTCCGAGGCAACCACGTAGCCGTCGTTGAGCTTGCCGAGGGCAAGCGGCCGGAAGCCGTTCGGGTCCCGCACCGCGACCATCCGGGTTTCGGTGAGGAAGACGATGCTGTAAGCGCCCTTGACGGCGCTCAAGGCTTCGGCGATGCGGTCGGCAAGCGAGTCGCTCTGCGACTTGGCAAGCAGATGGACGAGTACCTCGGTGTCGGAGGTGGTGGAAAAAATCGAACCCGACCTCTCAAGTTCGTTACGGACCTCCTGGGCATTGACCAGGTTGCCGTTGTGCGCCACGGCGATGCTGCCGCGGGCGTAATCGACCATGATCGGCTGGACGTTCTTCAGGTCGCTGCTGCCGGCGGTCGAATAGCGCACGTGACCGATGGCATTGCGTCCCGGTATCTCATCGAAGATCGCGTCGCGCCTGAAAACGTCGGAGACCAGCCCCATTCCCCGGTAGGCGCGCAGGTTCGTCCCGTCGCTGGAGACGATACCGCAACTTTCCTGGCCGCGATGCTGCAGTGCATAAAGGCCAAGGTAGGTCAGGTTGGCCGCTTCGGGATGGCCGAAGATACCGAAGACGCCACATTCATCCTGTAACTTGTCAAACATATGTCACCGTTCTCCGGGGCCGGACAATCGGCCCTCTCGATGTCGCATTCCGTATGCCGCGCGATGCCGCGTGCATCGCGCGCCTGTCTGCCATGGCCGGCAGGCAATGGCAGACCTCGACCTCTCCGGCTCTATAGGAGCTCGTCGCGAATATATTGCATGGCGTTACTGTAAAACCAAAGCCCCATCCCCTCTTCCGGCAATTCCGGCTCCCGGGTCCAGCGCGGGTGATGAGTGCGATGTATATAGGCCTCGGGATGGGGCATCAGGCCGAAGAGGCGGCCGCTTTGGTCGCAGACGCCGGCGATCGCGTTGACGCTGCCATTGGGGTTGGCCGGATAATCCTGGGTCGGCTTCAACTGGGCATCGGCATACTTGAGGACGCCGAGATGCTGATCTTCAAGCCGCTTCAGGGTCGACTCGCCATCGACGACGAATTTCCCTTCACCGTGTCGGACCGGAAGATAAAGGCCTTCGAGACCACGCGTGAAGACGCAGGGCGAAGACGCATCGACCTTCAGCCACACCCAGCGATCTTCAAAGCGTCCGCCGTCGTTGTGCATCAGCGAGCAGGTCTGATCGAAGCTGCCGTCGAGACCGGGCAGCAGCCCCATCTTGACCATCAGCTGGAAACCGTTGCAGACGCCCATGACCAGCTTACCATCAGCGACAAATTGGCGTATTTGGTCGGCGACGGTGCCATTCGAACCGGCAACCTGCGCGTGCAGCAGGCGGTTGGCCCCGGCCTTGGCGCTGCCGAGGTCGTCGCCATCGAGGAAGCCGCCGGCGAGATTGAGGAAGTGGTAATCATCGAGGCGCACCCGCCCGGCGAGCAGCTCGGCGATATGGACGATATCGGCGACATCCGCCCCGGCGAGCCTGCAGGCGTGGGCCACTTCCCGTTCACAGTTGGTGCCGTTGCCGGCAATGACAATCGCTCTGACAGTCCTGGCCATCTTACATCTCCCGCAACGGCGCTTGCCACGCCTCTTTCAGTTGGTCGATCGCGGCGCTCAGCAACCGGGACCCGTCCGCTGCGGCAACCTGCAACAGCGGCTCCTGCGTCACGACGCCGATCTGCCGGCAGCTCTGGCCGGAGAACAAGGCCTCGAAAGCCGCACGGCAGTCCGGGTGGACGGTCACCAGCAGGCGGCTCTGTGATTCGGAGAAGAGCAGTTTGTCGGCACGCAGACCGGACTCCGCATCGACCTTGCCGAGCTCGACCTGGACACCGAAGCCGCCGGCGAAAGCCTTCTCCGCCAGGGAGACGCCGAGGCCGCCGTCCGACAGGTCGTGACAGGAGGCGATCAACCCTTGCCTCTGAGCTGCATTGACCGTCCTGTAGCGGGCCAGGGCGCTGCTTGCTTCAACCTGCGGCACCCGGCTGCCGCGTTCGCCGCGCGCGGCATAATATTCCGAGCCGCCGAGTTCATCGCGCGTTTCGCCGAGCAGGTAGACCAGGTCGCCGGGACGCTTGACGTCCATGGAGACCGCCTTGCGCACATCGTCGATCTTGCCGATGACAGAGAAGAGGACCGTCGGCGGGATCGAGATCTTGGTGTCGCCGATCTGGTAGTCGTTCTTCATCGAATCCTTGCCGGAGATCAGTGGCACGCCATAGGCGACGCAATAATCGTACAGCGCCTTGTTGGCGCGCACCAGCTGGGCCGCCTTGTATTCCCCGTCGGGGGTTTTGTCGCTCTTGACCGGGTCGCACCAGCAGAAGTTATCGAGTCCGGCCACATGCTCGATGTTGCCGCCGACCGCGACATAGTTGCGCAGCCCCTCGTCGATGGCGCAGGCCATCATGTGGTAGGTGTCGATGTCCGAATAGCTCGGGCAGATGCCATGGGAGACGACCACCCCCTCGAAGGAGTCGAACAACGGCCGGTAGACCGCAGCATCTGAGGGGCCATCGTTGGCGACGCCGACCAGCGGCTTGATGACCGTGCCGGCCTGAACCTCGTGGTCGTAGCGGCGCACCACCGACTCCTTGGAGCAGATATTGAGCCTTCCGAGAAGTCGCGCCAGTTCCGCACCGAGATCCTGAGGTTGGGAGAAATCCGGCTCGGCAAGAACCTTCGGTTGCCATTTTGCGGGAATGACCATCTGCGGCACGCCGCCGTGGATAAAGTCCATCGACAGGCAGGCGACCGTCTTCCCTTCGTAAAGGCAGTGAAAATAGCCGCTGTCGGTAAACACGCCGAGATCGGTCGCCTCGACATCCATCTCTCCGGCCAGCGTCAGGAAGGCGTCGAGCTTGTCCGGCGGCACGGCGAGGGTCATGCGCTCCTGGGCCTCGGAGATGAGGATCTCCCAGGGCTGCAGGCCGGGGTATTTCAAGGGGGCGCGGTCGAGGTGCAGCTCGAAGCCGCCGGTGTCCTCGCTCATTTCGCCGACCGAAGAGGACAGGCCGCCGGCGCCGTTGTCGGTGATCGAGTTGTAGAGGCCACGGTCGCGGGCGATCAACAGGAAGTCGAACATGCGCCGCTGGGTGATCGGGTCACCGATCTGCACGGCGGTGACCGGCGAACCCTCGTGCAGCTCCTCGGAGGAGAAGGTCGCGCCATGGATGCCGTCCTTGCCGATGCGGCCGCCGGTCATGACGATGTGGTCGCCGACCTGTGCCTTTTTCTCATGGCAGGGCTTGCCGTTGAGGGTGCGCGGCATGATCGAGGCGGTGCCGCAGTAGACCAGCGGCTTGCCGGCGAAGCGCTCGTCGAAGACGATGGAGCCGTTGACGGTCGGGATGCCGCTCTTGTTACCGCCATGCTCGACCCCTTCCACCACGCCGTCGAAAATGCGCCGGGGATGAAGCAACCGGGGGGGCAGTTCTTTCTCCAGGAAGGGGGAGGCAAAACAGAACACGTCGGTGTTGAAAATCAGCCG
>JBFHOZ010000173.1:0-4366 GCA_041592975.1 Desulfuromonadales bacterium | reverse complement strand
GCCGAGGCCGGCATCGAGGTTTCCGGCAGAGTCGAGGCCGACGATGACGATTTCGTTCGTCCCGGAATTGTCGGAGACGCCGGCGATGATCACGCGATTGGCATTCGCGGCCGAAAGCACGCCGATACCGAACGCATGGTCATCGCTGTCGACCGGAATGGAACCTGCCGTGGCGCCGATGTCGAGGGTCACCTTGCCGCCCGTGCCGAATCCGGCATCGAACTGGCCGTTGCTGAGCAGGCGCCCGACGGCAAAATCGAAGTCGTTGTTGCTGGCAACGGAGGTCCGACCGGCAAAATAGATCTCGCCGCCGGAACCGAGGGCGATGCTGTTCGCCTGATCGTTCTGGCCTGCACCGGAGAAATCGTTCAGAACATAGCCGTCGAAGTCGAAGGTCGTATCGAGAGAGCCGTCGGCGTTGAAACGGACGATCAGGATATTGTCGTGGGTACCGACATTGCGATGACCGGCGACGAGAATCTTCCCGTCCGGCTGGAGAACCATATCGGCGGCGTAGTCGTTCCCGGACAGAGGCAGCGACGCGACCCCGCCTAAACCGAACGTGGCATCGAGGCTGCCGTCCGGATTGAAGCGCTTGACCGTCACATCGAAATCGGCGCCATTTGAAGCGTGACCGGCGACGACGATCTGCCCGTCGGCCTGGATGACCACCGCCGACCCGGTTTCGGCATTCAGTCCGGCGGCGGGATCGAGCCTGCCGTCTCCATCGAAACTCGGGTCAAGTTCACCAACCCTTGAAAATGCGGGGGATACGGTCAAGGCCATCAGGCAGATTCCGACCAGCAAACAACTCCAATGCTTGCTCATAACACTTCTCCGTTGGCTGTATTCAGATGCTCTCTCAGCAGACATAAACGCAACTCGAAATAACCGCTAACAGGACAACTTTTGCATTATCACGCAATGTTTGCGTATACACCGTGCGGGACCGCAGGCTGCCACTGCGCAGAACACTCTTCCTAAGCTGTTGAATTACCTTAAAAAGTGCTGTCGAGCACAAGGACGTTGCGCTGCTTCCCGAAAAAACTGATATCACTATTTTGCAATTATCGAGCCACAACTTGATGCATTTCAAAAACACGAATTTTCAATAGGTTAGAGAGCACAATTAAGCATAATTTAATATGACAAGGATGCCATGGCACAACCGGTGTGACGGCAAAATAAAGGGCAGGTCCGAAACCTGCCCCATTCGCTCTCGCCTTGAGTGCCCACCGCTTTCTACGGAGACGTTTTGCCGAAACGGATTCTCGAGCTATCAGCCCTCCTTGTTCGAGCGGAAGCGGCCGAGCAGGCCTTTTCGCCGCCTCTCTACGCCGCCGTAGCCGCTGCTGTAGTAACCGTACTGACCGTAACCGTACTTGCCGTAACGGTCGCGGTAATAACTGTAATACTCCATCCCCTTGCCGGTCTTGTCGTTCAGCACCATGCCGGCAACCCTGGCCTGCAGCGAACCGACAATTTCCTTCATGCGCTGCAGCGCCCTGATCTGAACGCGACCGGCCTCGAGCACGACCAGTATCATGTCGGCGTGCTCGGAGAGAAGTGCAGCGTCGGTAACCGCGAGAATCGGCGGGGCATCGAGAATAATCGTGTCGTACTCCCCCTTGACACTCCCGACCACCTCCCCCATCTGCCTGGACCCGATAAGCTCGGCCGGGTTGGGCGGAGTCAGGCCGGCGCTGATGAAGTCAAGCTTGTTGATGCCGGTTTTATGGATGGCGGCGTCGATATCGACATCACCGATGAGAATCTCGGTCAGCCCCGGAGAGCGGGGCTGGTCGAAAATCGTATGCAGTGAGGGGCGCCTCAGGTCGCAGCCGACCAGCAGAACGCGCGAGCCGGTCTTGGCCATGGTTTCGGCCAGGTTGGCAGCAACGGTCGTCTTCCCCTCCCCTGGAAACGAACTGGTAACCAGCAGGACCTGTTTCTTTTCATTGACCGATGAAAAATGGATCCCGGTCCGGAGCGTCCGGAACGCCTCGGCCGCCGGGCTGCGGGGTTCAAGGTGGGTAATCAGGGTCCGCTTGATCTCTTCATCCGAACTCTCCTCCACCCCGTTCTGCAGGCCGATGTAAGGGATCACCGACAACACCGGAACCCCGAGGATCTGCTTGGCCGACTCGGCATCCTTGACCGTATCATCGAGGTACTCCATGAAGAACGCCACACCGATGCCGGCCATGCTGCCGACGATCAGGGCCAAGAGAAGATTTTTCTTTTTGCTCGGCTTCACCGGCTTGTCCGGCACGATCGCCGGGTCGATGATATTGATGCTGCTGATGGTCGCCGCCCGGGCGATGCGGGCCTCCTCGTGCTTCTGCAACAGGAAGGTATAGATATCGGCGTTGACGGTTGCCAGCCGCGTCAACCGGGCCAGCTGCTGTTCGGCTTCGGGCAGCAGCTTGAGCTCTTTCTCGAAGCGGGCGATCTCCTGGTCGAGGTCGGCGATCCGGAGCTTCAACCCGCGCTGCAAAGACTGGTAGGTCACCAGCATCCGCTTCTGCGCTTCGGCGATCTTGCCGTTCAGTTGCTGCACGGCCGGATGCGCCGTCGTGAAGTCAGCCATCAGGCCGCGGCGCTCGACCTCGAGCCGGGCGAGTTCCTTGGCCAGTTCGGCCAGGACCGGGTCATCGAGCAGGGAGGATGGCGCGTAGGCCTTTCCGTCTCCGATCGCCTCCTGCAACGCCTTGATGGCGAAGTCCGCCTGACGCGCATGGAGACGCACCGCGCTCTTCTCCTTGTCCGCCAGGGTGACCCGCTCGATCAGCGCTTCCGCCTCGGCGTCGAGCCGGACGATGCCCGATTCCCGCTTGTAATCCTGCAGTGAACGCTCGGCATCGTCGAGCAGCTCGCGCACCTCATCGAGCTGCTGCCGGATGAATTCGACCGATTTGCGCGCTTCCTCGGTCTTGAGGACGACGTTGCGATCGAGATAGACCGTCGCCAGGGTGTTGACGATTTCGCTCGCCAAAACCGGGTCGATGTCCTGGTAGGAGAGACGGATGATATTGGTCCCCTTGCCGACTTCGCTCGCCTGCACCGCCTCCCTCAGGTCAAGGACGACATTATTGAAGGGCTTGAGAACAAGCGTGAACCTGTCCCCCGATTTCCCTTTGAGGGCATCAATCAGCAGGGAAAGCCCTCCTTCATTCAGCAGCTTCCCGGTCTGGCCGGCGACCGCGCCATCCCAGCCCCTGCCGCGGACCGTAAACTGCCCCGGCTGGGTCAGGGTGATGACATATTCGGGATCCTCCTCGAGGGAAGAGAATTCAAGAATATTGAACTGAACCGAGTCGTCGGCGTCCTCGACTTCCCAGTTCAACTGCAGTCGACGCACAACCTCCTCGGCGTTTGTTCGCGACTTGAGGATTTCCACCTCGGTCTCGATCGGGTTGTCCCGGGAGAGCCCGAGGTCGCCGAGCAGGTCTCCCCCCTTGACCTTTTCGTCCTGGACATGCAGGGTCGCCGAGGCCTCGAAGACAGGGCGCGAAAGGAATGTGTACAGCAATACCAGCGCGACGATGGCGCAAAAAGTGGCCAGTGAATACTGACGCCGCCGGTAGAGGACGTTGAGGTAGTCCTGCAGGTGGACCTCTTCGGTGCGCGGCGGTCCGGGGTGGGGTTGATACGGGTTCATTACGATCAATTATCCTCGAGGTACTGGATCTGGACGAAGGGGTTCAGCATGGCGCTGATGGCCTGCAGTGACGGCAGCACCTCCTCGATGGCCTCGTTCCAGTTGCCGACGCGGCTGCGCGGGACGTAGATGATATCCCCCTCCTTGAGCATGAAGGGGAGCTTCTTGCCACGCAGGATAGCATCGAGGTCGACAACCAGCAGCTCCCCCTTGACGACGCTGTGCGAACGGATGATGCGGACGTACTCGATGTGGCCGCGGATGTCGTCGATCTGGGCCGCGGAGAGGGCCTGCGGAAGTGTCAGCTGGCCGTTCGGCATCGGCACCGGACCAGGCTTGTCGACGGCCCCGAAGACGAAGACGTTGAGATTCTTCTCGTCCGGGACGTAGATCGTGTCACCGGGCTGCAGCCAGACGTTCTGCGACGGGTCGCCGCCGTTGAACAGGGCAAAAAGATCGACCGGAACGGTTTGTCTCCCCCGCATCAGGCGCGCGCTGCTGAGGTTCGCTGTGTCGAGAAGCCCTCCCCCCTCCGAGATCCCCTGCAACAGCGTCAGTGGCCGGTCCATGTAGATCGTGCCTGCTTCGCGGAACTGGCCGATCAGGTAGAGGGGCTGGCTCCGGTATTCGGCGACCTCGACAACGATCCAGGGCTCGTTGAGATAGAGGGAAAACACCGCTTTCAGGGTTGTCTCGACCTCGGAG
>JBFHOZ010000172.1:0-4464 GCA_041592975.1 Desulfuromonadales bacterium | reverse complement strand
TGCGATGCCCCCACCAGATCTGGCGACTGATGCACCAGTCCTGGATGTTGTACATCCACTCGTAGTAGGTCTTCTCCCACTGCGCCGGGACGATGCGGGTATCCCCCTGCCTGACCGCCCTGATCGCCTCCTCGGCCAGCGGCTTGACGGCCACATACCACTGCTTGGACATGTACGGCTCGATGACCGTCTTGCACCGGTAGCATTCGCCGACGGCGTTGCCGTAGTCGTCGATCTTCGCCAGCAGGTCGCGTGCCTCGAGGTCGGCGACGACATTGGCCCGCGCCTCGTAGCGTTCCTGGCCGGCGTAGGGGCCGCCGTTCTCGTTGACGACGCCCGACTCGTCGAAGATGTTGATGAACTCGAGATCGTGCCGTTTGCCGATCTCGAAGTCGTTGAAATCGTGCGCCGGGGTGATTTTGACGACGCCGGAACCGAACGCGCTGTCGACGTAGTCGTCGGCGATGATCGGGATCTCCCGGTCGACCAGCGGCAGCACGACCCTGCCGCCGATCAGGTCGGCGTAGCGCTCGTCCTCCGGGTTGACCGCGACGGCGGTGTCGCCGAGCATCGTCTCCGGCCGGGTGGTGGCGACGACGATGAAGCGGTCGGAACCGATGACCGGGTAACGCAGGTGCCAGAGATGGCCGCGCTTCTCCTCGTGCTCGACCTCGAGGTCGGAGAGCGCCGTGTGGCAGCGCGGACACCAGTTGATCAGCCGGTTGTCGCGGTAGATCAGCCCCTCCTCGTAGAGGCGTACGAAGACCTCGCGGACCGCCTTCGAGAGCCCCTCGTCCATGGTGAAGCGCTCGCGCTCCCAGTCGCAGGAGGCGCCGAGCCGTTTGAGCTGCTCGATGATCTTGCCGCCCGACTCGGTCCGCCACTGCCAGACCCGCTCGACGAACCTTTCGCGCCCCAGGGCGTGCCGGTCGCACCCTTCGGCGGCGAGCTGTTTCTCGACGACGTTCTGGGTGGCGATGCCGGCGTGGTCGGTCCCCGGCATCCAGAGGACCTCGCAGCCGGACATCCGCTTCCAGCGGGCCAGGACGTCCTGCAGGGTGTTGTTCAGGGCGTGCCCCATGTGCAGGACGCCGGTGACGTTCGGCGGCGGTATGACGATCGAGTAACCCTGCTTGCCGCTCTTTTCGTCGGCATGGAACAGGCCGCTCTCTTCCCAGGCCGCATACCACTTCTTCTCGACGTCGTGCGGCTCGTAACCTTTCGGCAGTTTTTCTTCCATCGTTTCCATTTACGTCCTTGTACGGCGTTATCTGATGCGAAACAAAAGAAATGGGGACCGAAGTGCTTCCCCATTTCTCAAGATTGTCATGTCGGGATGTCCGGCCGAGGGATCAGGCGCCCCCCCTGAGCTTGCGGATCTCGTCCTTGATCATGTTCTCGGCCAGATCGGGGACGACCTCCCAGGCGACTTTTTCGAGGATCGCCCCGGCGACCCGCTCGACGACCTTCTGCAGGTCGGCTTCCGACATCCCCGCGACCTGCGTTTCGACGTTGCCGGCCGGCGCAGCCGGAGCGGCCGGCCTCGGCGGCGGCGCTGCGGCAGTGGGCGGCGGGGTCGGTGCGGCCGGTTGCGGCGCCGGCGCCGGTTCAACGGCGACAACTTCCGGTTCGACCATCTCGATCGACTCCGTGTCGGCCCAGACATCTGAAGTATCGGCTGTCTCGACGCCGCTGCCGTCGTCGATGATGAAATCGGCGGCGTCATCGAACACCGGGGCTTCCGCCTGGGCAGCCGGCGCCGGGGTATCGTCCAGCGTGACATCCCCCCAGTTGTCCGGAGACGTCGGTGCTGCCGGCGTCGGCGCGGCCGGCTGGGCCGGTGCCGGTGCCGCGGGTTGTGGCGGAGTCGGCGGCGCCGCAGCGGCGGCCGGAGCGCCACCGGCGATCAGCTTCTCGACCTTCTCGATCAGGGCCTGCGACTCGAACGGCTTGGCGATCCAGCCGTTGGCGCCGGAGCTGACCGCCTTTTCCTCATCGAACGGCTCGAAGGTGCCGGTCAGCAGCAGCACCGGGACATCCTTCAGACCCGGATCCTGCTTGACCGCCGCGCAGAGCTCGTAACCGTTCTTGCCCGGCATGAACACGTCGGCCAGGATCAGATGCGGCTTGTCGGCCTGCGCTTTCTGCAGGGCGGCGTCGCCGTTATCGACGATCGTCAGGTCGTAATCTTCGTTGGCGAAGGTGATACCGATGACCTTCTGGATCGTAATACTGTCGTCTGCCAACAACAGTTTCTTGCTCATTCAATCCTCCTTGACGCCCGGAAGGCGCCTGCCTCCTCTAGATGGATAACAGCGTCAGCATCTTGTCGACATCGAGAACCGGATAGCTGAAGTCCCGGTAGCTGAAGAACCGGCTGACGACTACCGACTCCTCTTCCGGCGGTGCCTCGCTGTAGCTGCCCTCGCTCTCGTCGACGATTCGCACCGACGACTCGACCGGCAGGCCGACGATTCCATAATCGCTCTGGTAAACGATCGTGTAGCTGCTCTTCCCGGCCCGGTACGGACCGAGCCCGGAGAGTATTTCCGCAGAAACCAGCGGGACGATCTCCCCCGAGAAGAGGAAGACTCCCGACAATCCGCTGCTGAGCCCGGCAAGCGGGTAAAGCTGCGGCTCCTGCAGGATATGCCTGATCCGCTCGATCGGCAACGAAAAATTTCGCCCGGCGAACAGCAGCAACGCCACCTTTTCGGTCATTGCGCGTCTCCGAAACGCTCCAGCGCCAGCGGGTCACAGCTGATCAGCGGTTCGGACCGCCAGATCTGCAAGGTCTGGTACGGCAGCTCGGCGTTCATCCGCAGCAGCAGGGGGACCTCGTAGATCCTGAACTCCTCCGCCGGGAATATCCCCTCGACCTTGTCGACCGGCATCGCCCAGGCGCCGTCCGACCCGTTGACGACGACATAGGCCGCTTCGTATCGCTCCGGCGCCGGAAGCCCGACCCGCTGACGGACATTGATGGCATGAATCGCCTCGTCGTGGAAGTCGAGCAGCCCGAGAAGACCGGCTTCCGGGTCGGCCGCCGAGCGGTCAAGCACCCCGGCGCCGGCCTCCCTGATTTCCACCAGGTCCTCGAGCGACAGGGCAAAGCCGACTCCGGCGATGCGAAAAACGAGTCTCTTGTCAGACATTCCGGCCATTCGGGCGCAGGATGCCGGCACCTGCCCCCTGCGCCAAAAAAGTGTAAAACTTTAAGGTAATTATCATATCCGGAGCAAGGGTGTCAAGACTCGCCAGCGAAATATCTTTTGCTATTCTGCGCATTTACACAACGCTCCAGGGCCTGGGGAGGAAGATCCTGTGGTAGAGGTTGATGGCGAAGCGGTCGGTCATCCCGGCGATAAAATCGGCGACGGCGACCTCGGCCTGATCCCCCTCCGGCGCCCTGGAACCGTATCGCGCGAGTTCGTCGCGGTTGGCGACGAAATACCCGAACAGCTCCCGCAGCATGTGCGAAGCCTTCTCAAACTCGTCATTGACCGATTTGACCCGGTATACGTGGGTGAACAGCCAGTCGCGAAGTTCGATGACGCTTTTGTCCACGGGATCGGAGAAGCGGATGAGGGCGCCGCCGTTCTCCGAGGCCACCACGATGATATCCCGGATCATGACATCGAGCCAGGCGCCGCTGTCGGAGCCGAGGGAATCGAGAACGCTCCCGGGCAGTTGCCCCCGGCTGACCAGCCCGGCGCGCAGGGCGTCATCGAGATCGTGGTTGACGTAGGCGATGATGTCGGCGAAACGGACGATCTGACCTTCGAGGGTCGCCGGCAACACCTCCTGGCGAACCGCGCTCAAAGCCCCCTGCCCTTTCGAGTGCTTGCTGATGCCATCGATCACTTCGGCGCTCAGGTTCAGGCCGGTGCCGTCGTTCTCGAGCGTCTCGACCACGCGACGGCTCTGCCGAACGTGGTGAAAGCCGCCCGGAGTCAGTTCGTTCAGAACCCGTTCGCCGGCATGGCCGAAAGGGGTATGTCCGAGATCGTGGCCGAGGGCGATCGCCTCGGCCAGGTCCTCGTTCAGGGCCAGGGCGCGCGCGATGGTGCGGGCAATCTGCGACACTTCGAGGGTATGGGTGAGTCGGGTGCGGTAATGGTCGCCTTCGGGCGAGAGGAACACCTGGGTCTTGTATTTCAGTCGCCTGAACGCCTTGCTGTGCAGGATCCGGTCACGGTCGACCTGGAACGTGGTCCGCATCGGGCAGGGGGGCTCGGGTACGGCCCGTCCTGAACTGGCACGGCTGAGGCAGGCATGCCCGGAGAGGATTTTTTCCTCCCGGTCTTCGAGCAACTTGCGGATGTCCATATTAGTGTCCCGGCTTCAGGCGATCTCGGATGCGACAGCCACGAGTGTAGCAGACATCGCGCCCACATGAAAATGAAATGTCGGGACGGATCGGTCCCGGCAGGGGGAACGGGCGCGTCTGCGCACGGCGGCGGG
>JBFHOZ010000171.1:0-4497 GCA_041592975.1 Desulfuromonadales bacterium | reverse complement strand
GGCTACTTCGTCATTCCGTACACCATCGCCAACTACCTGGCCGGCGTCAAGCCGGGCGCGGTGACCGCCGACCATCCGGAGTTCAAGAAGTCGGTCGAGGAGGTCAAGGGGCAGATCGACAAGCTGATGAACGTCAACGGCAAGAAGTCGGTTGCCCAGTTCCACCGCGAGCTCGGCAAGATCATGTGGGAAAACGTCGGCATGGCCCGCAGCAACGAAAGCCTTAACGACGCCCTCAAGAGGATCCCGGAGCTGCGCGAAGAGTTCTGGCAGAACGTCAAGGTCACCGGCAGCAAGGAGGAGATCAACTCGCAGCTGGAGAACGCCGGCCGCGTCGCCGATTTCCTCGAGTTCGCCGAGCTGATGTCCAAGGACGCCCTGCACCGCGAGGAGTCCTGCGGCGGCCACTTCCGCGTCGAGCATCAGACCGAGGACGGCGAAGCGATGCGCGATGACGAGAACTTCACCTACGCCGCCGCGTGGGAGTTCAAGGGTGTCGGCAAGGAGCCGGAGCTGCACAAGGAGCCCCTGAAATTCGAAAACGTCCAGCTTGCCGTAAGGAGTTACAAATAATGAATCTGATACTGCATGTATGGAGACAGAAGGGCCCGAACGACAAGGGCCGCCTGGAGCAGTACGAGGCCAAGAACGTCAGCCCCGACATGTCGTTCCTCGAGATGCTCGACGAAGTCAACGAAGACCTGATCGCCAGGGGGATCGAGCCGATCGAGTTCGACCACGACTGCCGCGAAGGGCTCTGCGGTACCTGCTCGCAGGTCATCAACGGCATCCCGCACGGTCCTGAGCGGGAGATCACCACCTGCCAGCTGCACATGCGCCGCTTCCAGGATGGCGACCATGTCTACATCGAGCCGTGGCGCTCCCGTGCCTTCCCGATCATCAAGGACCTGGTTGTCGACCGCGTAGCGCTCGACCGGATCATCCAGTCGTACGGCTACACTTCGGCCCACACCGGCGGCGTCGCCGACGGCAACGCCATCCTGGTTCCCAAGCCGGCCGCCGACATGGCGATGGATGCTGCCGAATGCATCGGCTGCGGCGCCTGCGTCGCCGCCTGCCCGAACGCCTCGGCGATGCTGTTCACCTCGGCCAAGGTGGCCCAGATGGCGGTTCTGCCGCAGGGGATCGCCGAAGCGGCACGCCGCGTCAAGGCGATGGTCGGACAGATGGACTCGGAAGGGTTCGGCAACTGTACCAATCATTACGAGTGCGAGGCCGCCTGTCCGAAGGGTGTTCGTACCACTTTCATTTCGCGGATGAACCGCGAACTGATCAAGGCCCTGCCGAAGGCAGACTGATCGGTAACGCAAGAGGTGCTTTGATGCGGGCGGGTCGCTGGACCCGCCCGCATTTTTTTGCCCATGATCGAGAAATTGCGCCACATAGACTACTCGCGGATTCTCTTCGACCTCGAGTTCCAGGAGGATTTTCTCCTGAAGAGGGACATGCTGTTGCGTCTGCGCCGCGAATTCCGCCGCGCTCTCGGGCAGCTTGCTCCCGACGACGTGCTGCGTCGCCAGATCGATGCCATGATCGACCCCGGAGTCTCCGCCGATCCGTATGCCCGCCGCCATTACCAGAAACCGTCGCCACCATTCGTCATCCGGCCCCGGCTGAGCCCGGAAGTGCGGCTCGATGCGGGTGACAACTTACAGCTGGAGGTTGTGTTCGTCGGCGACCCCGGTCAGAACGTCTCCTTGTTCTGTTCGTTGCTCCGGCAACTCGGACGTCTCGGCATCTTCCACGGCGAGGGGCGCTTCGAGCTGGTCGGCCTGTGCGCAACCGATTCGTCGGGCAGCTTGGCGCTGCTGCCGCTCCCGGATGACGGACGGCCGGCCGCAGCTGTGCCGCGGACCCCGCTGGCCTGGTGGGTCGAGGAGAAAATGCATTTCGACAAGCCGGCGACACTCGACTTTCTCACCCCCGCCCGCCTGGTGTCCGGCAACAGACCTTTGTTCACGCCGACCTTTGCCGAGCTGTTCCCCTTTGTTCTCCGGCGGGTGACCTCGATGCTCCACGCCTGGGGAGGGGGCGAGCTGACCGATGACGCCCGCTATCTCGTCGAACAGGCGGGTGCTGCCAAGGTCCTCTCGTCCGACCTGCACTGGCAGGACTGGCGATCAATGGATGGCGGCGACGTCTGTCAGGATGTCGGCGGGTTCGTCGGCCGCCTCGTCCTCGAAAGCTTTCCCGTCGACGACCTGTTCGTGGTGACGGCCCTGGGGAGCCTGTTCAACATCGGCAAGGGAGCTTCCTGCGGCAGCGGTTTTTATCTGCTCGATTGAACCCGGCCGGCGCTGGTCCGGCAAACCCTCCTTGCAGCATTTTCCCGAACGAGTATAATTAAGAAAAACCCTGTTATTTCAAGGAGGTTTTCTCATGTCCGATGCCTGGGAAGAGCGCAAGAAAGCACTGGAAAACCAGTATTTTTACAAGCTCGAAAAAGAACTGATCGAGAAAATCAGACACGATTCGGACGAAAAGCTCATTCGCAAGTATTGCAAGAACCGCTGCCCGAAATGCGGTGATAAGATCATACCGATGACCTTTCGTGACGTTCCGCTCGACAAGTGTCCCGGTTGCGGCGGGGTCTGGCTCGGTCCGAAGGACCTCTCGATACTGGCCGAGAAGGACCATCGTACCTGGTTCGACAAGTGGTTCCATGCCGAGGGGAAGCCGGAAGAATAGCGATTCACACTGACGAGGGCGCATTTTATGGGATGGATTGCCTTGCTGATTCTCCTCTGTTCCGGGGCGGTTGCCTGGCGCTGGCTGGTGCAGGTCGAGAAGGAGATCAGATCGGAAATCGAAACGGGCTCGTCCGCAACTCCGGAAACCGAAAGCGATCAGCCGGTCCGTTCCGTGCCGGTTGATGTCGCGACCGGCACGCTCGCAGAAAAGATCGTCGACGTGATCCGACAGAATCCGGGAGTCCTGCAGAAGGAGTTGTATGCCCGCCTTTCCGGTTACGACAGGCGGCAGGTACAAAAAGAGTTGCTTGATCTTGACCATTCCGGTAAGATTTGCCGTGCCCGTTCCGGAAGTACATACAAGCTAACCTTAACAGTCTGATCCCGGTAGCCGCCACATGCAGCGAGTCTTGAGAGTTTGCGAGGAGATCGAACAGGTCGTCGCCCAGATATACCGTTACTGGCAGGAGGTGTTCGTCAATGATGCACCCCTGTCGGCCCTGTGGGCGAAAATGGCCGACGATGAGCTTGATCACGTCCGCCAGATTCAGCTGGCGAAACGGGTGGCCAACGAGAATGTCTTCGAGGGGTGCAACGTCTCCGTTGAGAGTCTCGAGAAGGCGCTCGCCAAGGCCCGGCAGATACTCAGGGACGTGAAGGAAAAGGATATCTCGTCGGAAAAGGCGCTGCGCGCGGCGATCCGCATCGAGGAGGAGTTCAGCAAGGCGCATCTCCTCAACGCGACGAGGGTCACCGATGAGTCGATGAAGACGATGTTTCGGTCTCTCGCCCGGGCCGACGAGAAGCACGTCAAGACGCTGAAGGATTACTGCGAATCGGTTTTCGGCAGTCGTTGACAAAAACCGCACGAAAAAAAGGCCCGCTCTCTTCCGAGCGGGCCTTCTCAGTTCCAGGTTGAATCCCTGCTTAGCGCAGGTTGTAGAAGACGTCCATGCCGCGGAATACGGCAATGTCGTCCAGTTCGTCCTCGATCCGGAGCAACTGGTTGTACTTGCAGACCCGGTCGGTCCGGCAGAGGGAGCCGGTCTTGATCTGGCCGCAGTTGGTGGCGACGGCGAGGTCGGCGATGGTGGTATCCTCGGTCTCGCCGGAGCGGTGCGAGGCGACGGCGGTGTAGCCGGCCCGCTTGGCCATCTCGATCGCTTCGAGGGTCTCGGTGAGGGTGCCGATCTGGTTGACCTTGATGAGGATCGAGTTGGCGATCCCCTTTTCGATCCCCTCCTTGAGAATCTTCGTGTTGGTGACGAACAGGTCGTCGCCGACCAGCTGGATCTTGCCGCCGAGCCGTTCGGTCAGCAGCTTCCATCCGTCCCAGTCGTTCTCGGCCATGCCGTCCTCGATGGAGACGATCGGGTAACGGTCGACGAGATCAGCGTAGAATTCGACCATGTCGGCGGCCGTTTTGACTGACTGCTTCTCGTTTTCGAGGACGTACTTGCCGTCCTTGTAGAGCTCGGACGCGGCGACGTCGAGGGCGAGGACGACTTCCTCGCCCGGCTTGTAGCCGGCCTGCTCGATCGCCTCCATGATCACCTGCAGCGCTTCCTCGTTGCTCTTCAGGTCCGGGGCGAAGCCCCCTTCGTCGCCGACGGCGGTGTTGTAGCCCTTGGCGTTGAGGACCTTCTTCAGGGCGTGGAAGATCTCCGCGCCCATGCGCAGCGCCTCCTTGAAGGACTCGGCGCCGCACGGCATGATCATGAATTCCTGGATGTCGACGTTGTTATCGGCGTGTTCGCCGCCGTTGATGATGTTCATCATCGGCAGC
>JBFHOZ010000170.1:0-4563 GCA_041592975.1 Desulfuromonadales bacterium | reverse complement strand
TGACCGGACGAAGAGCCCCCTCCCCTCCCCGAATACAAAAAGCTGAAACAGTTTGTTTCATGAAACAAACTGTTTCAGCTTTTTGTATTCGGGGAGGGGAGGGGGCTCTTCGTCCGGTCAGGGAGAGAGCAGCTCTTTCAGGCGATTGTACTCTTCGGCGATCATCTCGAAATGATGGCGGGTCGATTCGATGTTCGCCTCGTAGATCTGCCGGACCTCGTCGCTGGTTGCGGCGGCGGCAATCCTCTGCAACTCCTTTTCCAGGTCCTTCTCCTGGCGCATGGCCAGTTGCAGGACTTCGAGTTCGCCGTTGTTGCTGCTGACGATGTCATTCAGCTTCGGCAGCCAGTTCGATTCGGGCGCCGGGCCCGAGTCGATCAGGCGGAGGAACTCGTCGAGATCGATCCGGTTGCAGATGCGGTGAAACCACTCGGCGTGCTCGCGCTCCTCTTCGGCGAGGAATTCGAGCATCTTGCGGGCATCGGGGTTGCGGACATACTGCGCTGCCGACCGATAAAAGTCCATGGCGTCCTTTTCGGTCATTAGCGAGCGGTAGATCGCATCCTGCACTGCTTCTGATTCTCCAGTCGTCATGGGTTCCCGGGGTGCCTCTTCAATCAAGTTTGTGGGTCAGTTTCTGCCGGACCGACGACGCCAGGCGGTAGCTGCGATGGTCTTTCCCGTGCTTGGCCAGGGCATTGCCGAAACTGCTGAAGGCCGTTTCGTAGATGTTCCGCTGCGTCAGATTGGCGATGACCGGCAGGTTCTCGCCCAGGGCGATCATCGCCAGGGCCTCCCGGCAGGCGGCGGCATCGGTTGAGGTCACCGACCGGCAGAGAAGGGGTCTTGCCGGGTAGATGGAACAGCACCCCTCCTGATCGAGAAAAGCGCACTTCTTTCTGTTCATGATCCGCTCCTCGTCGTCGAGCCAGCGGGTTTCCCGGTCGAGCCGGGCGAGGGCTTCGCCGAGTTCGTTCAGTTCCTCCTTGCTGCGCGTGTCGACCAGGTACGCGACGATCGTTTCCGCTTCCGGAAGAAGGACGTCGACGTTGACGATGCAGCAGTCTCCGCAGCCGGCGCGGCATTCGATCCGGTCGTCGGTGCCGACCTGTTCGCGGGCGACGCGTTCGGACAGTTCATGAACCAGGCGCGTTGCCGCCAGGCCGGAATCATCCCCTCCCTGCGACAGGATGCCGCAGACCAGACCCTCTATGGCGCTGGCGAATTGTCGCGTATCGAAATCTATCGGCATTTGCACCGCCCTCCCGGCGAACGGGACAATGATACCACAATATCCCCCTTCCGGAAGGGAAACAAAAAGCCCCGGACATCGGGTCCGGGGCTTGAAGTCTGCTGAAAGGGCTGCTGCCTATTCGCGGACGAAGGTGTCGATGTCGGTCTCGTGGACCATCCCCATGAGACGGGCATATTCCGACTCGATCAGGACGTAGTGGTTGTGGGTCGACTGGGCGTTGGCCTCGTAAACCGCCTTGATGTCCGGATCGTCAACTTTTTCCGCCATCTGGCGCAGGTGCTTTTCGAGCTGCAGCTCCTTCTCCATGGCGAATTCCATCGCCTTGCGCTCGTCCATGTTCGGCAGCGCGGCCTTTTCGATCTCGCTCAGCCAGTCGGAGTCGGTTTCGGTCTGCATGAACTGGTCAAACGTGCCGATATCGTCGCCATCGTAGATGTTGAAGAACGATTCGGCATGCTCCCTTTCCTCGCGGGCCAGCAGCTCGAAGGTCTTGCGGGCCTGCTCGTTTTTCATGTGGGAGGCGCAGATGGTGTAGAAGTCCATAGCGCTCTTCTCGGTCAGGATGGAACGCTTGATCGCATCGGTCGTAGAGCTCATTCTCTCTTCTCTCCTTTTGAAGTAGTCTGCTTCAGGTGGCATTTCAAGACAGCGTACTTTATGCGAAAAGCCGCAAGTTGTCAACCGGCGGCGGGGGCTCGGGAGTCACAAGAGGGACTCGAATATTTCTGTCAACCTTTGCTGTCACGATCCGTCTTACCCGATAACAGACACCAAGCCGACAGGAGGAAACGATGACGAGAACGATATTGACGATGCTGGTATCGCTGCTGATTCTGGCCATGGCCGTACCGGTTATCGCCTGGGAGAGACCGACGCGGGGGGAGCGCCAGCAGTATCGGCAGGAGCGCCATGACGCCCGGAAGGAGTTCCGCCAGGAGCGCCGCGGAGACCATCAGGACCTGAGGCGGGAACGAGCGGATGACCGCCGGGAGTTCCGTGACGAACGGCGGGAAGACCGGCAGGAGTGGCGACAGGAGAGGCGGGAACTGAGAGGGGATTTCCGTGACGCCGATTCTCTGCAGGAAAAAAGAGCGGTCCGCCAGGAGTTCCGCGACGAGCGGCGCGATGCCCGACAGGATCGTCAGGAGGAGAGACAGGAGTTCCGCCAGGACCGCCGTCAGGATCGACAGGACTACAGCCGCGATCGCCGCCAGGACCGGCAGGAATTCAGGACCGAAAGAAGGGAGGATCGCCGGGACCTCCTTGATTGAAGGCAGAGCCGATATTCGACGACGGAAGGCCGCAAACGCGGCCTTTCTCTTTGGTATAATGATGTCACCATGACTCAAAAAAAGACGCTAAAAGTTTTTTATGACGGGGGCTGCAAGGTCTGCGATGCGGAGATGGCCCAATACCGGCGGATAGGACGGGACACGGGGGTCGCGTTCATCGATATCAGCGACGCCGGCTTCTCCCCGGAGGAATACGGCAAGACCGGGGAGGAGTTCATGCAGGCCCTGCATGTGCTCGACGAAACCGGCCGGTTCCATACCGGCGTCGATGCGTTCCGCATGCTCTGGAGCCGCCTTCCGGGTGTGCATTTCCGCTTTCTTGCCGGTGCCAGCGGGCTCCCCGGCATCAACCAGCTGGCACGCCTCGGATACGGTCTTTTCGCCAAAAATCGGCATCTGTTGCCGAAAAAGGGGGGCAAACAGGAACCCGGTCGAGAGGATGGACCGCCGCCGGCCGGCAAAAATGATTGACCTGTCGCGAGGAAGGCATGTAAAAAGGGTGCAATTCATTGCAGGGTGCAACGCCCATTCCGGTTTATTCCTTCAAGGAGGTAGTGACAGTGAAAAGAATCGTACTGGTCTCAATTTTCATGCTGGTCGTACCGGCCGTCTGCTTCGCCGTGCCCGGCGCGGAAGCCACCAAGGAAGTTCTCGATCATTACTGGAAAGGCAAGGTTCCGGTGCTGGTCGAATCGAAATTCTGCGCGGAAATCGGCAAGGACGGCGCCAACAAGAACGAATGCGTCGGGGATGTCGACCCGGCAAAGATCGCCCAGGGGGACAAGGTCTATCTCTGGCTCAATTTCATGGTTCCGCAGGATCTGACGCCGTCCATTTCCATCCTCTTCAGCAGGAACAACCGGCCGGAGCGCTCTGCCGGTGTCGAACTGAAGACCAGCCTGAAGTATCGCACCTGGACGGAGCTGCCGACCGGCAAGCCGGGTGACTACACGATTCAGGTCGACCAGGAGGTCAATGACAGCTTCACCACCCTGAAGAGCCTCAGCTATACGGTCGGCCAGTAAGGTCGGCTGCCGAGCGGCGGCGGACGGGAAACGAAAAAAAGGGGCCTGATTTCCATCAGGCCCCTTTTGCATTGCGCGCCCTGACCGATTACTCGGCGGCCGGCGGAACGAACGATCTTCCGGCGAGCTCCTCGTCGAGACGGAGCAGGCCGTTGCCGTCGTTGCCGATCCGCTCGAGTTTCTTGGTCAGCAGGCCGAAGGAGGCCTCTTCCTCGACCTGCTCGGTGACGAACCACTGCAGGAAAATTTCGGTAGCGTGGTCCCCCTCGGCCTTGGCGATGGTCATCAGCTTGCCGATGCTGGCGGTGACGAACTTCTCGTGCTCGAGAGAGTATTCGAGGACCTCCAGCGGCGACTTGTAGTTGTTCTTGGGACCGTCGATGGGCAGCAGGTTGGTGCGGGCGCCGACCTCGCAGAGGAAGTTGAAGAACTTTTCGCCGTGGGTCAGTTCCTCGAGGGCCTGGATCCGCATCCAGTTGGCGAATCCGGGAAGGTCCTCCGATTCGAAATAACCGGCCATCGCCTGGTAAAGGTAGGCCGAGAAGAATTCGTTCTTCATCTGTTCGTTCATTGCATCTTGCAGTTTCTTCGACATCATGGTTTTTGCTCCTTCTATGGAATTGATGGTCATGCACATTGCATCGGAACGTGACGAGAAAATTATATACCACACAGAATCAAAATCTCCAAGCAGGGCAGAGAGATACCGTTTGCCGAAAAGGCAAGGAGCCGACGGGGATCGACGTTCAACTCGAAGCATCTGGCACGCGCTTCCGGTCACTCCGGCGGTGCTGTTTGGTCTAACGAAAGGTTCTTCTGTTCCGTCTTTTCGACACTTGTGCTAGGCTGTCGCCCGGAGGTTAAAACGATGCATGTCAAGACCGCGACATACCTGACCAGCGCCGTGCAGCAGAAGGGGTATCCCGAAGAACGGCTGCCCGAGGTCGCTTTTGCCGGGCGCAGCAACGTCGGCAAGAGCTCGCTGATCAAT
>JBFHOZ010000169.1:0-4564 GCA_041592975.1 Desulfuromonadales bacterium | reverse complement strand
GAGCATTCTGCGGCTGCTCGGCAAGCTGCTGAAGCGGAGTGAAAACGTCGGCATCGAAGACGACTCTGAGCTGGTCGAAGAACTGTTCGGCCTGCTCGGACACAAAAGCTCGCTATATCTGGTCAAGCTGATCAACAAGAAACACAAGGCCTACCACGAGGCTTTCACCAACCTCTACTTTACCCACAAATCGATTCCTGACGAGGAATACGACAAGCTCAGGGAGTTGTCCGATAAACTCGGCATTGACAAATACCAGCAGGAACGGATCCGCATCGATGTCATGTACAAACATTCCGACAACCGGCGGATCGTCGATGAATACAAGAGCATCCTTATAGAATGCAACCGCAAGGGCACCATCACTCACCAGGAGAATGCCCGCCTGACCCGACTGAAGACCCTGTCGGTGCGCAACAAGATCCCATCGGCCCTCTTCTACACCCTCGACGAGATGCTCAAGCACGACAAGCTGGTCGATATCGACGAGCAGGGTTACATCTCGGAAACACGGCAGATCCTGACCGGCATCTTCCTGCACGAGCAGGAGATCGACGCCAACCTCAACAACGAGGATATGATCAAGCTGCTGCACGCCAAGCGGCAGGCGAGCGAAAACCGCGACCATATGTTTGAGCAGCTGCTGCTCGATACCGGCAAGACCTGCGATGAAAAAATCCGCGACGGCGCCGATCTGCAGCTGCTGGAGATGTTCTCCTACATCGTCACCTACTTCGACCGCTACGACAGCACCTCGGCCAACATCAACCAGCTCGCCTTCATGGAGAACGTCCACTTCTCCGAGGAGATCGTCCGCTCGCTGCTCGGCAACCGCGAGGAGTTCAACGGGCTGGCCAACGGGCTGTTCAGCGAACTCTTCTTCGAGGCGATCTTCGACAACAAGTACCTCGGCACCTTCGGCCGCAAGAAGATCATCTGCCTGCAGAACGGCCTCGAGCAGATTTCCGACGGCCGCATGACCGTCCAGGGGCTGCTCGGCCGCCTGAAGAACATCGACAAGGAGGAGAAGCTCTACAAGATCCTTCTCGATCACGTCAAGGAGCGGATCCGCAACTTCTACTCCAAGTACAACACCAAGGCCGAGCAGGACGCCCTGCGCCAGGAGATCACCGAGGAGCTGATCAACAAGAAGATCATCGCCGACGACATCCCGGCCGACCTGTTCCGCTCGGTGGTCGTCAACATCAAGAAGGAAGCGATCTACGTCCACAACCTGCTGCCGCAGATCATCGCCGAGAAGGACCCGGCCCTGCGCGAGGACTTCCTCGAGAACAGCGGCCTCGACCGCTTCTACGTCGAGGAGCTGGAGCGCGAATACTTCGAGCTCAACAACCTCGACATGGAAAACCTCTACCAGATCCGCAAGGGGCTCAACAACCTCGCCGCCTGACCGATCGCCAACTGCCACGAGGCCCGACGCATGTCACGACCCGCACCGGAAACGATCCGCAACATCGGCATCATCTCGCACATCGATGCCGGCAAGACGACCGTCTCCGAGCGGATCCTCTTCTACACCGACGAGATCCACAAGATGGGGGAGGTCCACGACGGCCTCGCCACCATGGACTGGATGGACCAGGAGCAGGAACGCGGCATCACCATCACCGCCACCTGCACCTCCTGCCGCTGGCACGATCACTGGATCAACATCATCGACACCCCCAGGCATATCGACTTCACCATCGAGGTCGAGCGCTCGCTGCGGGTCCTCGACGGTGCGCTGACCATCTTCAGCGCCGTCGAAGGGGTGCAGCCCCAGTCGGAGTCGGTCTGGCACCAGGCGACCCGCTACCGCGTGCCGCGCATCTGCCTGATCAACAAGATGGACCGCGTCGGCGCCGATTACCGCGAGGTGCTGCGGCAGATCGAGGAGCAGCTCCACGGCCGTCACGCCCTGCTGCAGCTGCCGCTCGGCAACGAGGGGGAGTTTCGCGGGGTGATCGACCTGCTCGAGGAGAAGCTGGTCCGCTTCGACGAGAGCGACCAGGGGCGCACCCTGCTCGTCGAGCCGGTCCCGGCGGAGATGGCCGAAGAGGCCGCCGCCGCCCGCGAGGCGTTGACCGAGGTCGCCGCCGACTTCGACGACGAGCTGATGGCCGACTTCCTCGACGGCCGGCCGGTCGCCGCCGATCGGATCCGCAAGGCGCTCCGCAAGGGGACCCTGGGAGGAAAGATCTTCCCGGTGCTGCTCGGCTCGGCCCTGCGCAACAAAGGGATCCAGCCGGTCCTCGACGCCGTCTGCCATTACCTGCCGGCGCCGGCCGAAGGACCACAGATCAAAGCGGTCGATGCGGCGAGCATGCAGGAGACGCCGCTGTCGCTGTCCGAGAAGGACCCGCTCTGCGCCCTCGCCTTCAAGGTCGTCTCCGACGAGGGGCGCAAGCTGACCTTCCTGCGCATCTACTCGGGCAAGCTCAGGGCGGGCGACACCGTCATCAACAGCGGCACCGGGGTCAGGGAGCGGGCCGCCCGGCTGTTCCGCATGCACGCCCACAAGCGGCAGCGGGTCGACGAGGCCTTCGCCGGCGACATCGTCGCCGCCACCGGCATCAAGGACGTGCTCACCGGCGACACCCTCTGCGACCCGGAGCGGCCGCTGCTGCTCGAGAGCATGCAGATCCCCGAGCCGGTCATCTCCCTGGCGGTCGAGCCGAAGGACGTCACCGCCCGCGACAAGCTGCTCCCCTCCCTCGACAAGCTGCAGTGGGAAGACCCGACCTTCCGGGTCCGCGAGGACGAGGACACCGGCCAGACCATCCTCACCGGCATGGGGGAGCTGCACCTCGACGTCATTGTCCAGCGTCTGGCGCGCGACTTCGGCGTCGAGGTCACCACCGGCAAGCCGCAGGTCGTCTACCGCGAGGCGCTGCAAAAGCCGGTCGCGCACCGCGAAACCTTCCACCGGGAGTTCGAGGGGAAAACCCAGTTCGGCGATATCGCGCTCGGCCTGACGCCGACCGAGCGCGGCAGCGGCATCGCCATCACCCTGCCCGACAGCGAGGCGGCGGCGCTCCCGCAGGCCTGGCTGGACGAGCTGCGCCAGAGTCTCGAGCAGGCCTGCCGGGCCGGGGTCCACATCGGCTACCCGCTGACCGACCTCGCGATCGCCGTCACCGCCATCCACTCCCCCGGCACCACCACCGAGACCGGGCTGAAGGCGGCGGCGCAGAAGGGGCTCTCCGAGGCGGCCCGCAAGGGGAAGCCGACCCTGCTCGAGCCGATCATGGAGCTGGAGATCATCGTCCCTTCGGACTACGCCGGCCAGGTCATCGGCGGCCTGCAGCAGAAACGCGGCAAGGTCGAGGGGATGCAGAGCCGCAGCGGCATGGAGATCATCAAGGCGGCGACGCCGCTGTCGGAGATGTTCGGCTACATGACCGAGCTGCGCAGCGCCACCAAGGGGCGCGGCACCTTCAGCATGGAGTTCTCGCATTTTGACCTGGCGCCGGAGGAGACGCTCAAGAGGTTCGGGTTGAAATAGTCAGAATGCACGGATTTGAGGAATCATTCACCGAGCCCCCGCTTCATGTTTCCACTAAAAGGCGCCGACATAACACCTGAACAATTCTGATTTTTGACGTATATACTTCGCCAGTTATAATTTGATCGTGTTTCAAGTCCTTCGGGAACAGGAATCCCGCGGAGGGTCTCCCGTTTATCTGCTGGCAATCGCAAATTGCCTTTTTGTAGGGTTGCAAAATTTGACGAAGAAGAGAAACCCGTGCCATGAGATTTGCCTGGACGCCTCAGCCCGGTCGTGAAAACCTGATTTTTCTGCTCATTCTTGCGATACTGGTCGGCTTCATAACAGGCATTCTGGCTGTCGCGTTCCGTTATCTCCTGCTCTTCACAACCGACCTCTTCTGGCCAGACCCCCTGGCACTTCTGGACGTCAACCGGCAATATCCCTGGTATCTGGTGCTCTTCGTCCCGGCGATAGGGGGGTTATTGGTTGGTCCTTTGATCAGTCGTTTTTCTCCGGAATCCCGCGGTGCGGGTGTGCCGGATGTCATAGAGGCAGTTGTCAACAGGGAAGGAAATATTCAGCATCGAACCGCCCTGTTCAAAACTGTTTTCACGTCTCTGTCAATTGGTTGTGGCGCTTCTGTCGGACGGGAGGGCCCCGTAGTACATATCGGGTCTTCTGTCGGCTCTTCTTTGGCGCAACTTATCAAACTTCCGGCAGAGTGGCGGCGGGTTTTCCTGGCGTGTGGAGCAGCTTCCGGCATCGCCGCGACTTTTAATGCCCCGATGGCCGGGATGCTGTTCGCAGCTGAAATCATCCTCGTCGATTTTCAGGTCAGCTATCTCAGTCACATCGCCATCTCCGCAGTGACCGCGACGGTCGTATCACATCATTTTCTAGGCAGCCTGCCCACTTTCCAGGTGCCCCTTTTTGAGATGATCAGCTATGGCGAGCTCCCTCTTTATGCTCTCCTAGGTTTTTTCGCAGGGCTGCTGTCCATACTGTTTATACATTCGGTGTCATTTGTCGAGGACATGTTCACCAAGGCAAATGTCTCCTTTTCTTATCGGCCTG
>JBFHOZ010000168.1:0-4629 GCA_041592975.1 Desulfuromonadales bacterium | reverse complement strand
TCAGATGTCAAGAACTGAAGAGATTTTTAGACAATATGGAATACCTAGGAAAGGTGAGAGGTAAGCTCTCATCGCTCGGGTTGTAGTGGTTTAATGATTTTGGAAACCCGTTTTGGGTTTCTTATAATTCACGACATATAAGAATCTACAGAAAAACCAGTTACAGTTTCCTGTAAATCCTCTCGAAACTCATTCTCAGATTATCCAAGGACTTTCAGGGCATAATTTCTTTACTGAAATACGATTCAGCCGGTTGACTCGAATCGAGCGCCGGGACTAGACTGAATCCATGGATTCACTGACCCAGCTCACGCTCGGCGCGGCGGTCGGCGAGGCGACTCTCGGCCGCAGGGTCGGCCGCAAGGCGATCTTCTGGGGGGCTCTTCTCGGCACGCTGCCCGACCTCGACGTCTTCATCCCGCTCGGCGACCCGGTGAAGGATTTCACCTACCACCGCAGCTTCAGCCACTCCATCTTCGTCCTCTCCCTCCTGACGCCGCTCTTCGTTCGGCTGATCCTCAAACTGCACCCGCAGACCGACCTGCACCGGCGCGGCTGGACCCGGCTGGTCTGGCTGGTCTTCATGACCCACGTCCTGCTCGACTGCTTCACCGTCTACGGCACCCAGATCTTCTGGCCGCTCTGGGACTACCCGGTCGGCTGGGCCTCGGTTTTCATCATCGACCCGCTCTACACGGCACCGCTGCTGATCGGCGTGACCCTGGCGCTGGTCATGACGCGAAATAACGACCGCGGGCACCTGGCCACCCGGGCCGCCCTCGCCTTCAGCACGCTCTATCTTGCCTGGAGCGTCGGGGCGAAGCTTTATGTCACGGCGCGGGTCGAGGCGTCGCTGATTCGGCAGGCGGTGTCGTACGAGAAGCTGCTGGTCAGCGCCGGACCATTCAACACCGTGCTCTGGCGCATCGTCGCCATGCAGGGGGACGGCCACTACTACGAGGGGTTCTATTCCTTGCTGGACGGTTATGGCGAGGTGACGCTCGAAAGATTCGGGAGCCGGACGGAGCTGCTGGCCGGCATCGACCGGCACTGGCCGGTGCAGCGGCTGCAGTGGTTCTCAAAGGGGTTTTACAAGGTCTGGCAGCGGGGTGATGCGATCGTCGTCAGCGACCTGCGCATGGGCTACGAGCCGGACTACGTCTTTTCCTTCGTCGTCGGCAGGGAGAACAATCCGCACGTCGCGCCGGTGCCGGTCGAGAGGATACGGCCGAATCGAGACCTGCGGCGACTGAAGGGGGTCTGGCAGCGGATATGGGATGCGGAAGTCAAATAAGACTGCCCTATAGGCGAGATTGACATTCCTGAAGAACCGGGTCGTAGGGGAAAACCGGCATTCCCTCATAGATCGGGGTGGCCCCCGGCACACCATTTGTTGTCATGTAGGCGCTGTATGAATGGTACATGCAGCCTGCCATGCAATCCCCCCAGGCGTCGTCAAAGACATAGTAAAGATTTATCCCATCATAATTAACAAAACAGATGTCAGGCCCGTCTCCGTAGATGTAGTTCGGTTCTGCCAGCTTCACATTCCCGAGTTTAGAATACTCAGCAGCGAGTGTTTCCATATTAAAGACCCCGGGAAAATAGAGTACGTAAGTCGGTGAACTGGGAAATCGATCTATCAGGCTGACACCATAATAACCGTTGAGGCAGTCCCACTCATTATATGTTCCGTTCAGGTAAGCCTGGTCACCTTCGCTGTCAAGTATGACAATTAGGGTATGTGGAGCCCAGTCGGGCTGGTGTTTTATATGGCTGACTTCTGGAAACTGAGATTTGATATATGCTAAATCCAGCGTGACACGATCGTACGAAACTTGTGATGCAACAAAATCGAGGGGATAGTGTTCGAGAACCAACATCTCCGCATCCTTGTCGGCTCTTGGCGTTAAAGCGATATCTTCTGGAGTGGATAAACCTGTGAACCCTTCGCAGGGGTCGATATTTTCTTCTGTAACAATCGACGAGTCTGAACCCCCGCAACTGGTCAGGACAGAGTAAAGAGCTACTGCAATGATGAATTTTTTCACCCCATTCATTTTGACACCCCCCTGAAACAAAAAAGCACCCTCTAAATAGAAGGGTGCGATCAATTGAATGGTAATCCCCTCTCCGACGTCAAAGTTAGCACGAGCTAAGATATTTGTCGAGGGGGGGGGGGCTGTTTACGGCAACTTAATGGACCGACGGCTTCTTGATGACGTCGACCAGCTCGATCTCGAACACCAGGTCCTGTCCGGCGAGGGGGTGGTTGGCGTCGAGGGTGACGTGGGTCTCGGTCAGCTCCGCGACGAGGACATGGAAGACCGAATCGTCTTCCTGGGTCACTTCGAGCCTGCCCCCTTCGCGCATCTCCAGGTCGGCCGGCAGCCGAGATCTCTCAACCGTCTCGATCAGTTCCTGCTTCTTTGCGCCGTACGCCTTCTCGCAGGGGATGGTGAAGGTCCGGGTCTCTCCCTTGAACATCCCCTCGACGGCTTCTTCGAAACCGGGAATGACCTCCTGCTTGCCGATGATGAACTTGAGCGGACGTTCCTCGGGGGATTCGTCGAAGAGGGTGCCGTCCTTGAGCGTCCCCTTGTAGTGGACGGTGACGGTATCGTGTTTTTCGGCCTTGATCATGTCGCAATCCTCGCTTTGGCGTGACGGTCGCCTCGTCAGGCGTCGCCATCCTAACCAAGGAAAGCTTGCCGGTCAACAGTTTGTTGCCGATATTCTTTATATAACCGCTGCTTAGATGTCATCTGCGGCTTGACCCTTCCGCTTTAACCGTGCTACTTTAACGCTCTTTTATCACTGGATATTTTGTATGTATTTTCCCGCACTTTCAGAGTTCGAATCGCTGGTCTCACGGGGCAACCTGGTGCCGGTCTACCGCGAGATCCTCGCCGACATGGAGACGCCGGTTTCCGCCTTCCGCAAGATCGACGACGGCCGGACCTCGTTCCTGCTCGAGAGCATCGAGGGGGGGGAGAAGTGGGCCCGCTACTCCTTCCTCGGCGCCGGACCCGGCAAGCTGTTCCGGAGCCGCGACAACTATTTCGAGATCCTCGACGGCGACACGGTCGTCCGCTCCGGCGCGTGCGCCGACCCTTTCGTCGAACTCAAGAGGTTCATGGCGCCCTACCGCCCGGTCGAGCTGGCCGAGCTTCCCCGGTTCTTCGGCGGTGCCGTCGGCTACCTCGGTTACGACATGGTCCGCTTCGTGGAGGAGCTCCCCAACGACAACCCGCGCGAGATCGGCACCTGGGACAGCTGCTTTCTGCTCACCGAAACCCTGCTGATCTTCGACAACATGCGCCAGACCATCAAGGTGGTCTGCAACGCCCATGTCGAGGACGGCCAGGCTCCCGCCGATGTCTACAACCGGGCGACCGCCGCCATCGACGAGCTGATCGACAGGCTTCGCCAGCCGTTGACCCTGGCGGAGCAGAAGGTGGACGAGCAGGCCGAGCTGGTGCTGACGCCGAACTTCGAGCGGGCGCAGTTCGAACAGGCGGTCGAGGCCTGCAAGGAGTACGTCCGCGCCGGCGACATCTTCCAGGTGGTGCTGTCGCAGCGCTTCTCCGGGGAGCTGACCTGCGATCCGTTCGACATCTACCGGGCGCTGCGCACCATCAACCCGTCACCGTACATGTTCTTCCTTCGCTTCGGCGAGACCCTGGTGGTCGGCGCCTCCCCCGAGGTGCTGGTGCGCAAGGAGGGGGCGCGGGTCGATGTCCGCCCGATCGCCGGCACCCGGCCGCGCGGCGCCACGGTCGAGGAGGACCTGGCGCTGGAGAAGGAGCTGCTCGCCGACGAGAAAGAGCTGGCCGAGCATATCATGCTGGTCGACCTCGGCCGCAACGACCTCGGCCGGGTCTGCAAGACCGGCAGCGTCGAGGTGAGCGAGCTCGAGGTGATCGAGCGCTATTCGCACGTCATGCATATCGTCTCCAACGTCAAGGGGGAACTCGAGGAGGGGCGCGACGCCTTCGACGTCTTCCGGGCGACCTTCCCGGCCGGCACCCTCTCCGGGGCGCCGAAGATCCGGGCGATGGAGATCATCGACGAGTTCGAGCCGTGCCGGCGCGAGATCTATGGCGGCGCCGTCGGCTACTTCTCCTTCAACGGCAACATGGACACCGCCATCGCCATCCGCACCCTGGTGATCCACGACAACAGAATCCACCTGCAGGCCGGCGCCGGCATCGTCGCCGACTCGGTCCCGGCGTCGGAATACATGGAGACCCTCAACAAGGCGCAGGGGGTGGTCAAGGCGATCGACAAGGCACGAAAGGGGCTCTACTGACATGCTCCTGATGATCGACAACTACGATTCGTTCACCTACAACCTCGTCCAGTACCTCGGCGAACTCGGCGCCGAGGTCGAGGTCTTCCGCAACGACAAGATCAGCCTCGACGAGATCGCGGCGATGAAGCCGGACCAGCTGGTGATTTCCCCCGGCCCCTGCACGCCGAACGAGGCCGGCATCTCGGTCGCCGCCATCAGGCGCTTCGCCGGCGAGATACCGATCTTCGGCGTCTGCCTCGGGCACCAGTCGATCATCCAGGCCTTCGGCGGCGTCGTCCTGCGGGCCGAGAAGCTGATGCACGGCAAGACCAGCC
>JBFHOZ010000167.1:0-4647 GCA_041592975.1 Desulfuromonadales bacterium | reverse complement strand
TGCCGATTTTGGCGGCGGTGCTGCCGGTGCTCGCAGCGGCGGCAGCCGGAGCGACATCGACAGTCTCCGCCGCCCTGGCCGCTGCCGCTGCCGGTGCAACTGCACTGTCCGGCGCGACAGGCTCTTCCCCTGCGGTGGACGTCTCCGTAGCTTCTGCGCCGGAAGCGCTCTCGATCGCCGGCGGAACGCTGGCTGCCGGAGTCAGGGCACCGCCGGAGGTCGCGGCGACGACCGGAATGGCCGCGCTCGCCTCCGGTTTGTTCAGCAGCGGCGACAGGGTCTTGATCTTGAGGGTCTTCACCGGTGTCGCCGTCTGGGGGACGGATTCGGCCGGCATCCGGTTGAGCGAGGTCGGAGCGTCGTCAAGCGGCGCCGGCGCCGGCACCTCCGGAATTGCCGGTGCCTCCGGGTTGACCGTCTCCTCGACCGCGCCGCCATCCTGCGGCTGCTGCGGCGTTACCGGCGAGGTCTCGGCCGGCCTGGTCCTGTTCAGCAGCGGCGACAGGGTCTTGATCTTTAGGACCTTGACCGGTTCCTTCTCCTCTTCGGTGGTCACCTCCTCCTCGGGGGGGATGGCTTTCCGCTCGATCTGGCTGTACGTGCCAATCCCCTGGCAGCTGGAGAGGCCGATGAGGATGCGGGAGTCGGGGCTCAAGTCGCTCGTTCCCTGGCCGTAGCCGAGGGTCAGGGTCATATGCGGCGAGATGAAGTACTGCAGGCCGGCCATCCATTCGCCGGTCTCTTCGGTGCCGAGCACGGCTTCGCTGAAGGATTCCATTTCGGCAATCAGCCGCAGCCTCTCCGTCGGGTAGAACTCGATCCCGCCGCCGAAACCGGTGATATCCTCGAACGGGCCGACCGGAACGGCCGCCGCGGAATTGTCCTCCTTGTCGAGGAACCCTCCCCACCCGTGGATGCCGAATGTCTTTGACTTGTAACCGATAATGCCGCGACCGAGAACGTCGGTGAGGCCGTCGATGTCGGGGTCCATGGAAACCGCCCGGCGGAACTGGGCGTCGATCGAAAGCTGCACTGGAGACGACCGCTTGCCGAGCAGTCGGATCTTGGTGCCGAGGACGGTGTAGCCGCGACCGCTGAGGGTCTCTTTATCGTTGAAGAGCAGGTTGGGGAACGACCCGTATGCCTCCATGAAGGAACCGAGGCCGAGGGTGACGCTGAACGGCATGACGGTCGCACCGTATTCGGGTGCGGAAACCGGCGCCCACTCGGAAGAGTCACCCCAGACACCGATGCAGATATTGCCCGAATCGAGGGTCTGCGTTGTCGGTTGCGTGAGAAGACCGGTTGTACCGCAGGTAGTTGGCAGAGCCCAGGCGTTCAAAGGAAGCAGGAATATGAGCGTCAATGACAGAAGGGTTCTGAACGTTGATTTCATTATGATCAGTATCCAGTCGATATAAGGTGCCGATTTATATCATTATTTTGTGCCGTCATGCAAGGATCCGAAACGGTCTGGAAGGAGTGTTTCTCGTAAACATATCTGTCTTTTCATTCCCGATACCGGCTGCCTGGTCGGCAAACACTGTCAAGGCTGCTAATTCCATGCCAACCATCCGGGAAGACATGACAAGGGCCGCCGGAATTCCGGTGGCCCTTGTCAGCGCTTTCAACTCTCGGGCGGGGGCCTTATTGCTGCTGCCGGGCGGCGGCGACCTCGTCGCGCAGTTCGAGTGAAATCTCCTGCATTTTCGGCATGAAATTCTGCACCATCTGCTGGGAGATGAACATCGAATCCTTCATGACGTCCGGCATTTTTTCAACCATCGACCGGCCGGTGGCGCTCCTGTAGAAAGCGATCATGTCCTGGACCTCTTTTTCGCTGTAGTGCTTCAGGTAGATGTCGATGATCGGCCCCTTCATCTTCTCCCAGCTCATCTCCTCCTTCATGACCGCGGTCATCTTTGCCGTGTACTTCTCGAACAGCTCCTGTTCACTCGGCTGCATGCCGAGCTGCTGGGCGATGCCGAGCATCATCTGGTCCATCTGCGAATAGATCGAGTCGATGATGGCATCGGCCCGGGTCAGGACGAGCAGCTCCTCGACGCTGGCTCTCTTGCTCTCTTCGGCGAGAGCACCGATCGGCAGCAATATCAACATGATTACGATAGCGAGTCTCTTCATGGCGATCCCTTTCTGGTCGGAAATTGTCGGCCGGACCTATTCGTCGATAAACGAGCAGCAGTAGTCGGCGATGCGCCTGACCTTCAGCCTGAACGAAGACCCGGCCGGCACCTCGAACGAGTCGCCACCGCTAAAGGCCTGCCATGCACCCGCATCCGGAAACATTACCTCGAGATCGCCGGAGAGGATCTCCATGATCTCTTTCTTGTCGGTATTGAATTCGTACTCCCCGGGGAGCATGATGCCGAGGGTCTTGGTCGCTCCGTCGGCGAAGCAGAGGGTGCGGCTGGTGACGCCGCCGTCGAAATAGATGTTAGCCTTCTTGATGATCGTGACATTTTCGAACTGGGACATGGCGCGTCTCCGGATATGAGGTTGTGAACGGATACGATAAAGGAAATGCCGGCCCGGCGCCAGAGCTAAATAGGCGCCGTGTTCATCTGTCGTCACGCCGGTTGTGGTCGGATACGGTGATCCAGATGCCGGAAACGAGCAGCACGGCATAGAACGCGATCAGCAGCAGATTTCCGAAAGAGGCGAGGGAGGGACCGAACAGGCCTTCCCGGTCCGCTGCGCTGCTGCCGATCGGGTTGATCAGCGTGGCGAGGGCCGCCATCAGCCCGAAGCCGCCGAAGATAATGAAGAGCAGGGCGAGGGTCCTTTTCAGTTTCTGCATGTCGCTTCCCGTTCTCCCGGCGGGCGCGCCGGATCATTCTGCCCGCTTCGGCCTGTGGCCGGACGGCATGTCCCACACCTGGCGCTCCAGATTCGTCAGCCGTTCGGTAGTGAAGTAAAGCTCCTGTTCGAGCTCCTGGATTTTCAGCCGCAGTTCGGTGACGAGTGCGACCTGCTCGTTGTAGGCCTTCAAAATTTCGGCGGGGATTTCATTGTTGACGTAAATGATGCGCGGATCATCCCGGTCGATCTTCAGCGGCTCATGTGCGATGGAGAGAGCGGCAATCAAGATCAGGATCGTCGTCAGCAGCGTGTATTTCATCTTCAGGGCCCTTTGCCGGCTGCAGCAAACCGTCAGCCGGATGGTGGTTTTGGTCTTGTTGCCGGCCGGCGATGCCGAAAGGGGTATTCACCATCCCGCGCCTGTTATCGGTTCGAAAACTGTCATTATTATACAGAACGATTCCAGTATGGCTCCTTATTTTCAGGGGGAACTGAAAAAAAGCCGAATGAATGGGGCCGGATGGCTGTTGGCTGTCGATGTCAGGTCGTGATCTCCGCGTCCTGACTGTTTTTCAGCCGCAAGCCCTTTTTCAGCAGGTGAATCTCGCCGGTCTTCTCCAGGGCGATGCAGGCGTGGTGGGCGAGCTGGATGAGAAAGTGCATCTCGTGCTCGCTGAATCGGGTGCCGTTCTCGTTGCCGCTGACGACGATAATGCCGACCTCCTTCTTCATGAAATGGAGTGGAGCGGCGAGCAGTCCGGGGACCTCGTAGAGGTCGCGCAGCTCCGATTCGGCCGACAGGGAAAAGTAGTTTGACGGCATCCGTTCCGGAACGAGAATCGGCTTCCCCTTCTTCAGCAGGTGGGCGGTCAGGCCGTTGGGCAGGCCGCGCGAGTAGCGGCGGCAGTTGGCCTGGGTGATGCCGGAACCAGCCTTGAGACAGAGCTTTTCGCTGTGATGATCGATCAGGGCGATGAAGCCCCGCCTGGCGTTGAGGGTCTTCAGGGTCGAGCCGAGCAAGGCCTTGAACAGTTCGCGCACGTCGGTGGCGGCCGCCACCTTCTCGATGGAGTTGTTCAGCTGCTTGATCAGGTTGAGGGCATGCTGCAGGTTGCGGTTCTGCTGCTCCAGCTCGCAGAGCAGCATCCGGTTCTCGTCGCGCAGGGCGATATGGGTGAAGACCCGGTCGAGGGTCTTGTCGAGGATCTCGCCGGTGTCGATCGGCCGTACGATATAGTCGTAGACGCCGAGGCGGATGGCCTGCAGCAGGTTGAAGGAGGAGTCGTTGCTGGTGATCAGGATCACTTCGAGATTCGGGTGCAGCTGCTTGATCTTCTGCAGCAGAAAGAGACCGCTCATGGTCGGCAGTTCTGTTTCGGTCAGCACCAGGGAAACGTCCATCTGCCCGAGCAGGTCGATGGCGTCCTCGCAGTTGGAGGCCTCGATCACCCCATAGCTGCGCTCCTCGAGCAGTACGCGGAGTTTCTGCCGCCGGTCGTTGTTGTTGTCGACAACCAGTATGCGGTGATCAACCTGCATCGGCCCCTCCCGGTCCGTATAAACTTCTAAAAATATAGCAGAAAAGGGGGAAGGGTAAAGGGGGTGCGGGTCATCATGAAGCGTGTGTCATGTGCTGTTGTTCCGCAATTACCCGATCTCCGGCCGGTCGCCGCGGGAACGCTTGTAATAGAAGGAGAAGAGGGCGAAGAAGACCCCGAGGGAGATGCAGATGCCGCCGGCCAGGGCGAGCAGGGCGCCGGGGTCGCGGTTGATGGTGAGCACCGAGACCATCCGGTAGACCGGTCGCCTGATGACCAGCTGCAGGCC
>JBFHOZ010000166.1:0-4688 GCA_041592975.1 Desulfuromonadales bacterium | reverse complement strand
TAGCCGTTCCGGTCGACGGCGACGACGAAGATGAAACGGGAGTCCATGTCGAGGTACTTGTCGAGAATCGGCCGCAGGATTCCATCGGTCAGCTGGTCGTACTGGGTGTGGAATTTCTGCGGATCGGTGCCGGGAACCGGAATGTAGAAGGTGTCGAACAGCTGCGCCATGGTCAGGTGCCCGCCGGTCAGGAGCAGCTCGAACTGGTCGATAATCTCCCCGACGCAGCGCTCGGCGATGTTTCTGGCCTGCAGGTCGAACCCTTCCAGCCGCTCGGCGCCATCGACGGCTGCCGGTGCGATGACAAGCAGGAGCAGCAGGGCCGACGCCGCAGCGGCTCTCATGACAATACGCGATCGGAAAAGATCCATAACGGTTAAGCCTCCTTGCGGTTCTGGCTGAGAAGATCCTGCAGGAAGTCATAGACGTCCCGGGCCAGGCGGCCATCGTCGGCGCCGGCGACCTGCTGGACCCCGAGGAAATACCGGTCGAGGAAAAAAACCAGGAAACTGCGCCGGTCGACCCGGTTGATCGTCAGGTGCCTGAAATGGCTGAAGCCGATGGACTGCATGACGGCGTTGGCGCCGATGCCGCAGATTGTGACCATCGCTGCGAGCTCGCCGGGGTTTCTCAGGTTGTGCGTGACCACCTCGCCGCTGCGGCGGACCAGAACGAAGCTCTCGACACCCCCGATCAGTTCGATCCGGTTGGTGAAGACCTCGAGCCTGGTCATGCATCGCTCTTTCTGCGCGCGGCCATCTTTTCGCGCACGAGTTCGCGGAATTCGCGACTTTTCTCTTCGTCACCGATTTCCTGGCAGACGATTTCCAGGAGCTTCGACAGGCTCCCTTTCCGGTTTTCGCTGGTCCCGACCCAGCGGGCCAGGGCATCGTCGAAGACAATCTTCGCCATCGGGCCGATGACCTTGGTGAGCAGCTTCTGCATGGTCTGCAGCGGCTGCGCCATCGGCCCGCTTTTGAGGAGCTTGTCCAGGTCGGGGGAGGGTCGTGCGGCCGGCTTCTCCTCGGCGGGGCTGACGGGGGCCGGGGTGCTGTCGGCCGTCGCCGGCAGGTTCTCGATGGCCAGGTTCAGCGACATGCCGAGAAGGTTCATGTTGATGCCCGGATCGCAGATCGTCACCAGGAAATCGTCGCTGTTGATCTGGCGGAACACGACGACCGACTCCTCGTAATTGAGCAGGACTTCGGTGAGATCGGGGAAATTGAGCCGGCCGGCGGCATGGATTTTCGCCAGGTGCCGGGCGGTGTCGTGCAGCCGCTCGCCCCTGAACAGTGTCGGCAGGTTGTTGTCGATAATCCCCTCCTGCGATCTGTAGGTGCAGGCGCCGATCACTCCCGGGATCGCCTTCATGTCGTCAATGAGTTGTTGCATGCGGATCTCTCCTGTAATAAGCGGACGTTGACGCGTCGATTGACGGCTTGAGCTCCCGGTAGAGATCGTCGGCGCGACTGTTGCTGCGCAGGGCGACGATCACGCGCCGTTCCCCTGATGAAAAAATCATGTACTGCTGTTTCCGGCCGGTGGTGAAGAGCAGGTATTTCAGGCTGCTGGTCTCCATGAAGCTCCCGACGGACTGGCTGGCGGAGAGATAGTAGGCCGGGTCGAGCCTGTCGAGCGTTCCGTGTTCCGGAAAGATGTGCTCGAGGGCGTTGCCGGCGTTGAAGATCGCGAATTCCTTGACCGCCGGGGTGTTTTTCAGCCGGGCCGCCAGGGATGCTGCGTCGGCGGAGAGCCCGCCGGCCGGCGATCCTTCGGCGGAAGGCAGATCGATGGCCGTCCGTGCGCGGTTGTGGTTGTCCTCGTCCTTGAGCCGGTGGGCCTCCATCAGGATGAACCCCAGCGGCGAGGTAATCGTCTGGCTGTCGCTCCTGCAGGTCGCGTCCATCTCTATTTCGGCGTTTTCCCAGGCGATGATTTCCAGTGCCGCCTCTTTTCCAACCAGCGATCCGCTTGTCGCGTCGATCAGTTCCCCCTGGCGGATGAAGAGCTGCCCCGATTTTCCACCGGCGTGGATCGTCAGGCTGCAGCTCTTCTTTTCCATCTGGACGAGCTGCAGGAAGGTCGCGAGGGTGATGCCGCGGATGTAGCTGTTCGACTCGGTCGTCAGGGCCGTTTCGATGGTGTGGGCGAGGACATCGAAATCGAGCGGCTTTTCCAGGTAGTGCAGGGCGTTGATGCCGGAGAGCTTCTCCTCGATCTCCGGAGTGCCGAAAGCGGTCATGACGATCACCGGCAGGTAGGGGTTGCTCTTGCTGACCTGGGCCAGCAGCTGGAAGCCGTCCATGACCGGCAGCTTGAGGTCGGTGACCAGCAGGTCGATGTCGTTCTCCCGGATGATATCGAGCGCCTGGCGGCCGTCGTTGGCGAGCAGGATGTTGAGCTGATCGTTCTGGGCCGTCAGGCCGTCCTTCAGGCTGAGCAGGAAGGGGTTCTCGTCATCGACCATCAGTATGGTGTTCATGCTTGACATGCTCCGGTTCAGGGTTGGCGTTTGTCTGCCGGCTCTGCCAGCGGCAGGCCGATCCTTGCGGTTGTCCCCCTCCCCGGGTTGCTCTGAATCTCCAGCGTCGCATGCATCACGGTCAGCAGTTTCTGGGTGATGACCAGGCCGAGGCCGTTGCCGTGCGGCTTGCTGGTATGAAACGGCTGAAACAGCATTTCCAGCTGCTCGGGTGTCATGCCGCAGCCGTTGTCGTCGATGCGGATCCAGGCGAGGCGCCCGTTGGCGCAGGTGCTGATGTCGATTCTCGCGTCACTCTGCCCGGCGACGGCATCGGCGGCGTTGGTAATGATGTTCAGGATCGCCTGGTGCAGAGCCCGCGGGTCGATCAGAACGGCACAGTTCGACTCCGGATAGCGGCAGCTGACGGCGATCGATTTCTTCTCCAGGTCCGGCTCGATCAGGCCGAGGTGGGTTTCGAGGAAATCGCGCAGGTCGTGAGGCGCGCAGTCGGCCTTTTCGTACATGCTGAAATTCTTCAGTGATTTCAGCAGGTATTCCATTCGGCTGATCTCCGATGTGGTCCGGTCGACGTAGCGGCTGATGTCCTCCCTGGAGAAGCGGTCGAGATTCTTCCTCAGGACGCTGTTGGTCATCTTGATCGAATTCAACGGGTTGCCGATTTCGTGACGGATGCCGCTGAAGATGAAGCCGAGATTGTCCATGGTGTTGACCGTCTGGGCGAGCGATTCGAGCCTCTTCTTTTCGGTGATGTCACGAATCTTCAGGCAGATGTTCACGTCGCCGAGCCGCAGGGCGCTGACCTCGATGATCCGGTCGTTATGGATGAGGGTGTGCGGGCCGCCTTCGGTCGTTTCCGCGGCAAAACGGATGTTGCGCGCGGCGAGGAAGTCGATCAGGGGGCGATAGCCGGTTTCGAGCCCCAGGGTCGCAAGGATGTCTTTCGCGGCCTGGTTGCAGAAGATGATCGACGCCGCCAGGATGTCGGCGACGATCAGGGCGTCGTCCAGCTGTTCGAGCACCCGGGCGAAGCACCACGCCGGTTCGGCGCCGTTGGCGGCCGGCAGGCAGTGGCTGACGCTGTTCGATAATTGGGAGGACCGGTTCATGACAACCCGTGCAAGGCAGCAAATAAAACACTATTATATTTAAAATATGAATATTCGCAATCATTTATTATTCATAAGCGCATGAAGGTTTGCAAATTATCGATATTACACATTTAATAAACAAATGAAACAGGGTAAACGTTTTTTTAACTTTCTCGTCTGGGTCGAAAGGATCCTTTGGAGTTTCAACGTCCGGGAGGAGGTGTGGTATATAGAAGTGACCATGGGTGATCAGGAGTGAAACGATGACGACACGAACCTTCATGTTCAGGATATGCCTGTTGATGCTGCTTGCGCCGCTGCTTCCGGTTCAGGCTGCATGCGGAGCGGGCAGCTTGTCGCTTTCTTCGGCCTACCGGGTCGACGCGCTCGACTGGAACATCGCCGGCACGTTCGCCGGCACCAATCCGAATGTTCTGTCCGAGCTCACCTGGGAGGACGTGCGGAGCCTCCAGCTGACGGCGCGGGCCGAGGTGCTCAGGCCGTATCGCGAGGGGGTCGACAGTGTCCTGACGGGGAGATTCTCCTACGGATGGATCGTGGCGGGCGACAACCGCGACTCCGATTATGCCGGCGACAACCGCGCCCTCGAGTGGTCGCGCTCCGACAACGATGCCGGCGACGGGCACCTGCTCGATCTCGAGGGGGGGTACGGGCTCCGTTTCCGGCTGAGGAATGACCGCTGGTCGCTGATGCCGAATGTCGGCTACGCCTACTACGAGCAGGACCTGGTCATGCGGGACGGTTTCCAGACGTTGGTGGTGATACCGGCCCCTGCGCCGTTTCCGAATCCCCCGCCGGTCGGGCCGATCCCCGGCCTGAACAGCTCCTATTACGCCTGGTGGTCCGGGCCTTGGATCGGCCTGCAGGCCGGATACCGACATGACGGCCGGCTCCGCTGGGATGTTTCGCTCCGCTGGCACAAGGTCGATTTTCGCGCCGAGGCCGACTGGAATCTGCGCGGCGACCTGCAGCACCCGGTCAGTTTCGAGCACGAAGCCGATGGCGACGGCCTGTCGCTGCGCGCGGGGTTCGAGCGGCGCATGACCGAGAACTGGAGCCTGGGGGGGGATTTCGAGTACCTCGACTTCGGGGCG
>JBFHOZ010000165.1:0-4732 GCA_041592975.1 Desulfuromonadales bacterium | reverse complement strand
CTGCGCGGCAGGCAGCCACGGCCGAAGATCCGGAGGCTGCCTACCCGCAGTTGCTGGCGACCTATCGCGCCCAGTGCGCCGCCGAAAAAGAGGCGGTGCTGGCGGCCGGGGGGCTCTACATCCTCGGCACCGAACGCCACGATTCACGGCGCATCGACAATCAGCTGCGCGGGCGCAGCGGCCGTCAGGGGGACCCGGGGGAGAGCCATTTCTATCTCAGTCTTGAAGACGATCTGCTGCGGATCTTCGGCTCCCAGCGGGTGGCCTTCGTCATGGACAAGCTGAAGATCCCCGAAGGGGAGCCGATCGAGCACGGCATCATCTCCCGGGCGATCGAGGGGGCGCAGAAGAAGGTCGAGGCGCACAACTTCGAAATCCGCAAACACCTCATCGAGTACGACGACGTCATGAACCGCCAGCGCGAGGTCATCTACACCCAGCGCCGCGAGGTACTCGGCGGCGAGAACCTCAAGGAGATGGTCGAGGGGGTGAGCGACGAGACCGTCGCCGACATGGTGGCGACCTTCTGCGTCGACAAGCCGGCGCAGTGGGACTGGAGCGGCCTTTACGACGATTTTGTCAAAACCTTCAACTTCGCACCGGAGCTGCCGCCGGCCGACAGCGCCAATCCCGACCCGAAGGAACTCGAGGAGAGCCTGTTCCGGCAGGTGATGGCGAAGTTCGACGAGAAGGAGGCCGAATTCACTCCCGAGGTGATGGAGCACCTGCTCAAGATCCTTCTGCTGCAGACCATCGACACCCAGTGGAAGGGGCACCTGCTCAACATCGACTACCTCAAGGAGGGGATCGGCCTGCGCAGCTACGGCCAGCGCAACCCCAAGCAGGAGTACAAGCGGGAAGCCTACAACCTCTTCATGGAGATGATGGGCCGCATCCGCCAGGAGATCATCATGAAGCTCTTCCGCGTGCAGCTGGCGAAGGACGAGGATGTCGCCCGCATGGAGGAGGAGCAGCGCAGGAAGAAGGCGTTTCTCGATCGTCACAGCGGCGCCGACCAGCCGGGCGTCCCGATCGCCCGGAGCGAGGAGAAAGTCGGCAGGAACGATCCGTGCCCGTGCGGGAGCGGCAAGAAGTTCAAGAAATGCTGCGGCGCTTAATACGGCTCCGATAGCTTTCCGTCTGCCGCATTACGCCGGACGGTGTGACGGCTGACGGACATTGTCGCATCCGCCTCGGTTCCCGGAATCGTCCCGGCGTTGCAGTCGGAGGATTTTTCGAAACCCTGGATCTGTAGATTCTGTCGTTGCTGAACGGAATGCATCCTTTATTGAGATGACAACTGCGGCCGGATATAACCCGAAAATCCTCGTCGTCGACGACGAGGCGTTCTTCCGCCAGGTAATCGTCGACATCCTGGCCGGCGGCGGCTACGAATGCGTCGAGGCCGGGTCGGGCAACGACGTCGCCGGCCTGCTCGGGCGGCACGATGTCGGGCTGGTGCTCACCGACCTGGAAATGCCGGAGGTCTCCGGCCTGGAAGTCCTGCAGACCGTCTGCGACCTGCGGCCGGAAGTACCGGTCGTCGTCATTTCCGGGCATCAGGATTTTTTCGCCGCCCGCGAAGTGCTGAGCGGCGGCGCCCTTGAATATCTGGTCAAGCCGTTCGCCGACGACGAGCTGCTCACCGTCGCCGCCCGTGGGATCGAGCGGTACCGGGCAAACCTCGAGACCAGAAAGAGCCGTGAAGATGCGGACCGGCTGCTGGCCGACCTGGTCCTGCTGCGCGAGGTCGGGGAGACCGCAAGCGGCGAAGACGACCTGCAATCACTGCTCGACCGGATGATCGGTCTGATCGTCGCGTCCGTCGATGTCCAGGTCGCGTCGCTGATGCTCCCGGACAAGGATGGCAACCTGCGCATACGGGCGTCACACGGACTTCCCGAAGGGGTGCGCGAGAGCGCCGTCATCGCGCCGGGAGAGGGGGTTTCCGGGCACGTCTTCACCTCGGGGGAGCCGGTCCTGCTGAACGACATCGTCAAGGACGGCCGCTTTTCCCCGTCCGGCGATGAGGGGCAGTACTCGACAGCGTCGGCCTTGTCGCTTCCGCTCAGGGGGCGGGACCGGGTGATCGGCGTCCTCAATGTCAACAACAAGGCAGACGGCTCGCCGTTTTCGGCCCACGATCAAAACCTGTTCGCATCGATCGCCCACCAGGCGACCCTGGCGATCGAGAATTTCAGCCTTTTCAAGCAGCTGCGCAAGAAGGCCCGGGAGCTCGAGGCCCTCAACTCCGCCCGCTCGAGGCTGGTCTGCAACCTCTCCCATGAGCTGAAGACGCCGCTGACCAGCATCCTCGGGTTCGCCGACCTGCTGCAGTCGCACCGCGCGCAGATTGCCGAAGCGGAGCAGGACGACTACCTGCAGAAGATTGCCGACGCCAGCCTGCAGATGGAGAAACTGATCAGCGGCATGCTGCTGCTTTTCTCCATCGATTCCGGCACCGCCCGCTGGCAGTCGGAGAAGGTGTCGGTCGCCGATGTCTGCGACGCCGAGTTGTCCCTGTACGGCGACCGGATCGCGCAGCTCGGCCTGAACCTGGAGATCGACATAGCCGGCGATCCGGCGGAGATCGAGACCGACCCGGAGAAGTTCAGGCTGCTGCTCGGCGCCCTGATCGACAACGCGGTCAAGTTCAACGAACGTGGCGGCCGGCTCTCAATCAAGGCCGAGCCGCACCGGCAAGGCGGCGTTGACCGGGTCTACCTGCGGGTGCACAATGACGGTGCCCATGTGCCGGTCGAATCGGCCGAGGAGATCTTCGCCCAGTACAGCCAGCTGGGGGAGATCAACACCGCCAAGCCGAAAGGTATCGGCATCGGCCTGGCGCTGTGCCGGACGATCGTCGAAAAAATGGGGGGGGACATCTTTTTGGAAGACACGGACGGGGTCGGGACCTCTTTCGGCCTGATTCTCCCGGTCCGGTCCTTTCCGGAGGAGATCGAAGATGAAAAAGAATGACAATCTGCTCGTCGCCGGCTACCGGTTCGCTGCGGTTTCCGCCGGGCTGAAAAAGAATGGCCAGCCCGATCTCGGCCTGATCTGTTCGGATCGGCCGGCCAGCTGCGCCGGCGTCTTCACGACCAACAAGGTCGTCGCCGCGCCCGTCCGGCTGACCTCCGGCCGGATCGCCGGGGGGGCGTGCCAGGCGATCCTGGTCAACAGCAAGAACGCCAACGCCTGTACCGGCCCGGCCGGATTCGAGGACGCGGTGGCATGCAGCGCCGCGCTTTCGCGGGAGCTCGGCATCGACGAGGAGCTGATCGCCGTCTCCTCGACCGGCGTCATCGGCCAGCGGCTCAAGGTCGACAAGGTGACGGCGGCGGTTCCCCGCCTGGTTGAGGCTCTCGACGAGGGCGGCGCCGTGGCGGTCGCCGCGGCGATGATGACGACCGATTCCTTCGCCAAGGTGTCCGCCGCCGCCGGCTCGGCCGGCGGCGCGGAGTACACGATCCTTGGCGTGGCCAAAGGGGCCGGGATGATCCATCCGAACATGGCCACCATGCTCGCCTTTGTCGTCACCGATGCCGAGGTGCCGCCCGATCTCCTCGACCGGGCGCTGAAACAGGCGGTTGACGCCTCGTTCAACCGGATTACCGTGGATCGGGACACCTCGACCAACGACATGGTTCTGCTGCTGGCCAACGGCGCCGGCAACGCCCGGATCGACAGCGACGGCGACGATGTCGAGACCTTCGCCGTTCTGCTGCAGGAGGTTCTGCTCGACCTGGCGAAGATGATCGTCCGGGACGGCGAGGGGGCGACCAAGCTGGTCACCATCGAGGTCGTCGGCGCAGCGAGCGCGGACGACGCCCTGCGTGCGGCCGAGGCGGTGGCCACCTCCAACCTGGTCAAGACCGCCTTTTTCGGCGAGGACGCCAACTGGGGGCGGATCATTGCCGCGGTCGGCTACTCGGGAGCCGAGATCGATCCCGACCGGGTCGACATCCGTGTCGGCGACGTGCTGTTGACGGAAAACGGGCTGGCCGGACCGGAGGAGCTGGATGCGGCGGCGACCGAGGTCATGAAGCGGGACGAATTCACCGTCACCGTCGATCTGAAGCTCGGCAGCGGCAGGGCGCTCTACTACACCTCGGATCTGACCTACGACTACGTCAGGATCAATGCCGATTACCGGACCTGATCGTATGGGCAGCCCGGCACCCCTTATCGATCACACCCTGCTGAAACCGACAGCGACCGCAGCCGGGATTGCCGCTCTTTGCGAGGAGGCGGTCGAGTTCGGTTTTGCCGCCGTCTGCGTTCCGCCGTTCTTTGTCCGGCAGGCCAGCGATCGCGTCTACGGTTCGCCGGTCCGTGTCGCGACGGTCGTCGGCTTTCCCCTCGGGTACGACCTGCCCGTCGTCAAGAGGTTCCAGACGGAACAGGCTCTCGCCGCCGGCGCCGACGAGATCGACATGGTCATCAACCTCGCTGCGGCCTCGGAAGGGAATCTCTCCCTGGTGCAGGAGGATATCGCCGCTGTCGTCGCCGCCGCCGGGACCGTCCCGGTCAAGGTCATCATCGAGTGCTGCCTTTTCGACGATCCGGGGAAAAGGGCGCTGGCCGATACGGCTGTCCGGGCCGGCGCCGCCTTCGTCAAGACCTCGACAGGGTTCGCCGCTTCCGGAGCGAAAGTCGAGGATGTCCGCCTGCTGGCGGAGACGGCGGCCGGCCGCGCCGGCGTCAAGGCGGCCGGCGGCATCCGCGACTG
>JBFHOZ010000164.1:0-4746 GCA_041592975.1 Desulfuromonadales bacterium | reverse complement strand
GGTCCGAGCAGGTCTTGATAGAAATCGATATATTTTTTACATGCCTGAAGGTATGCTGACGACAACCTTTCATTCCCCTGGCGAAAGAAGGTGAGCAGGACGATCTCGCCCACCTGGTCTCTGCCCACGGTATAATTGCCAGCCGCCAGGCTGAGATTTTGCCGGGGGGCAAGCGTTTGCCAACCTGAAATCGAACCCGTTCCGGTCGACCTGACCCCCAGCCATTCCCCTCCCGCGACGCTGACCAGGCCCGGAGGCCCTTCCACCGTTAGGGAGAAAAGGCTTTCGAACCCGGCCTCGACCGGAACGGGATGCCATGCCGAATCACCGGACAGAAACGTTCCTTCATCCGTGATCGTTGCCTGCACCCCGAAGGTCGGGTCTTCGATGCCGACGGTCTCTTCGGGCGGGCGTTGCGGAAAGCGAATATGGTAGCGAACAGTCAGGGAGGAATACGTTCCTTCAGCCGCCAGCCGCATAAGCCCGTTCCCGGCCATGACGTCGACAGCCTGGCCGTCAAGCTGAACCGATTCGATTGACGCATGCCGGTTGAGCCTGTAGAGATGAGGGAGGGCAGGAGGGGCGTTGATCGCCGAGAGGGTGGCGATGACATCGATCCGTTGACTGGACGGGTCGAGACGAACCTTGAGCTCCTGATGGATCAGCGCTATTGCATCTGCCGTGGCAGGGTAAAGCAGAAGACAGATCAGCAGGAAGAAGCGTAACATGTACTTATTGTACCACTATGTCCTGCTGCCAGTGCAGTACGACGGATATGGTTTTTCCTGTTTGACATCCCGGCGGCAAACCAGTAAGCTGTGGCGCTTTTGTCGCCCCAACCCATTTTGAAAGTCGCAAAGAACGATGAACGAGCTGAGAAACATTGCCATCATTGCCCACGTCGACCACGGCAAGACGACCCTGGTCGATGCCATGCTCAAGCAGTCCGGGATCTTCCGGACCAACCAGAAGGTCGTCGACCGGGTCATGGACCGGAACGACCTCGAGCGGGAGCGGGGGATCACCATCCTGTCGAAGAACCTGTCGGTACAGCGGGACGACATGCACATCAACATCGTCGATACCCCCGGCCATGCCGATTTCGGCGGCGAGGTCGAGCGGGTGCTGCTGATGGTCGACTCGGTCCTGCTGCTGGTCGACGCTTTCGACGGGCCGATGCCGCAGACCCGCTTCGTGCTGAAGAAGGCGCTCGGGCTCGGACACCGGCCGGTCGTCGTCATCAACAAGATCGACCGCCCCGGCGCCCGCCCGGAAGAGGTGGTCAACATGGTGTTCGACCTTTTCTGCGAGCTCGACGCCAACGAGGAGCAGCTCGAGTTCCCGATCGTCTACACCAGCGCCAAGCTTGGCATCGCCAAGAACGATCCGCTTGACGAGAGCGACAATCTCGATCCCCTGTTTGACGCCATCCGCAAACATGTTCCGGCCCCGACCGGGGATACGTCCGCCCCGTTCCAGATGCTGGTTTCGAGTATCGATTACGACGACTACATCGGCCGGACGGCGACCGGCAAGATCTTCGCCGGCAAGGTCGTCGCCGGCGAAACCATCGCCCAGATCAGCCGCGACGGCAAAAAGACCACCGGCAAGATCACCAAGCTGCTCGGCTACCAGGGGCTGGCCCAGGTCGAAATCCCCGACGCCCAGGCCGGAGATATCGTCACCATCGCCGGTTTCGAGGAGGTCGGCATCGGCGAAACCCTCGCCGCCGCCGCCAACCCGGTGGCGATTCCGTACGTCTCGATCGACGAACCGACGTTGTCGATGAACTTCATCGTCAACTCCTCCCCCTTCGCCGGCAACGACGGCAAGTACGTCACCAGCCGCCAGCTGCGCGACCGCCTGATGCGCGAGCTGCGCACCAACGTCTCGCTCCGGGTCGAGGAGACCGCCAATACCGACAGTTTCAAGGTCTCCGGGCGTGGCGAACTGCACCTCTCCATCCTGATCGAGAACATGCGCCGCGAGGGGTACGAGATGGCGGTTTCCAAGCCGGAGGTTATCTACCGCGACATCGACGGGGTGCGCTGCGAGCCGATTGAATACCTGTCGATCGACGTGCCGGACGAGTACCGGGGGACGGTGATCGAGAAGCTCGGCACCCGCAAGGCGGAGATGCTGAAGATGGAGCCGATGGACGGCATCGTCCGCATGGAGTTCGTCATCCCGGCCCGCGGCCTGATCGGCTTCCGGACCGAATTTCTCACCGACACCCGCGGCACCGGCACGATGAACCACGTCTTTCACGAGTACGCCCCCTACAAGGGGGATATCCCGGGGCGCAAGAACGGCGTCCTGATCGCCATGGATGCCTGCGAGACAGTCGCCTACGCCCTGTGGAACCTGCAGGAGCGCGGCGTCCTCTTCGTCGGACCGGGGGTGCAGGTCTACGAGGGGATGATCATCGGCCAGAACGCCAAGGAGAACGACCTGGTGGTCAACGCCGGCAAGGGGAAGAAGCTGACCAACGTGCGCGCCTCCGGCTCGGACGACGCCGTGCGCCTCACCCCGCCGACCATTCTCAGCCTGGAGCAGGCGCTCGAATTCATTGACGACGACGAGCTGGTCGAGGTGACGCCGCATGCCATCCGGCTGCGCAAGAAGGTGCTGGTCGAGCACGAGCGGAAGAAGGCGGCGAAGGTTGCCAAAGGTTGATTCTGTGACGGGGCCAGGTGAATACTTGGCCCCGTTTTTTTGTCGAGGATCAGAAACCGTAGGGTCGCGCCCCGCGGTTTTGACTGTCAAAAAATTATTGCCCCGCACTCCCTTTCTCCCCTTGTGACCCCTTTGCCCGCTATGCTAAAATCCCATGTTTATCACATATCCTGACCGGGTCCTATCCGGTTGAAATTTCTGGAGTAAATAATGATCGGAGCAATTGTCAGAAAAGTCGTCGGCAGCAAGAACGAGCGCGAGCTGAAGCGGATGCAGCCAATTGTCGAAAGAATCAACGCCCTCGAGCCCGAATACGAGGCGCTCTCCGAGGCGCAGCTCAAGGGGAAGACCGGCGAGTTCCGCAAGCGGCTCGATGCGGGGGAAACCCTGGATGACCTTCTGCCCGAAGCGTTCGCCGCCGTTCGCGAAACCTCGAAGCGGACCCTCGGCATGCGCCACTTCGACGTCCAGCTGATCGGCGGCATCGTCCTGCACCAAGGGAAGATCTCCGAGATGAAGACCGGCGAGGGGAAAACCCTGATGGCGACCCTTCCGGTCTATCTCAACGCCCTGGCCGGCGAGGGGGTTCACGTCGTCACCGTCAACGATTATCTCGCCAGCCGCGACGCCGACTGGATGGGGGCGATCTACTCCTATCTCGGCATGACCGTCGGCTGCATCATTCACGGGCAGACCGACGTGCAGCGCAAGGAGGCCTACGCCTGCGACATCACCTACGGCACCAATAACGAGTTCGGTTTCGATTACCTGCGCGACAACATGAAGTTCTCCCTCGAGGAGTACGTGCAGCGCCGCCCGTTTTTCGCCATCGTCGACGAGGTCGACTCGATCCTCATCGACGAGGCGCGGACGCCGCTGATCATCTCCGGCCCGAGCGAATCGCGGGTCGATCTCTACGGAACGGTCAACAAGATCATTCCGCGGCTGACGAAGGGGGAGATGGTCGAGCACCGCGACTCCGGCCGCATCGGCCAGACGGTGCGTGAATACACCGGCGACTATACCGTCGACGAGAAGGCCAAGAGCGCCTCCCTGACCGAAGATGGGGTGGCCAGGGTCGAGAAGATGCTCGGCATCGACAACCTCTACGACCCGCGCAACATCGAGGTGCTGCACCACGTCAACCAGGCGCTCAAGGCGCACACCCTGTTCAAGCGGGACGTCGACTACGTCGTCAAGGACAACGAGGTGCAGATCGTCGACGAATTCACCGGCCGGCTGATGCCCGGACGGCGCTGGAGCGACGGCCTGCACCAGGCGGTCGAGGCGAAGGAGGGGGTCCGGATCGAAAGCGAGAACCAGACCCTGGCGACCATCACCTTCCAGAACTATTTCCGCATGTACGAAAAACTGGCCGGCATGACCGGCACGGCCGACACCGAGGCGGAGGAGTTCCGGGAGATCTACGGGCTCGAGGTTGTGGTCATCCCGACCAACAAGCCGATGATTCGCAAGGACAACTCCGACGTCATCTACAAGACCGAGAAGGAGAAGTTCGAGGCGGTCGTCGCCGACATCATCGAGCGCAACCGGAGCGGACAGCCGGTGCTGGTCGGCACCATCTCGATCGAGAACTCCGAGAAGCTCTCCGAGTTCCTGAAGAAGCGCGGCATCGGGCACCACGTCCTCAACGCCAAGCAGCACGACCGCGAAGCCGAGATCGTCGCCCAGGCGGGGCGCAAGGGGGCGGTGACCATCGCCACCAACATGGCCGGCCGCGGTACCGACATCGTCCTCGGCGGCAACCCGGAGATGCTGGCGAAAAAGGCCTCGACCACCGCCGCCGACCCGGATGCCGCCTTCGCGGAGAACCTGAAGCGGTTCCAGGCCGAGTGCGCGCAGGAGAAGCGGGAGGTGCTGGAGGCCGGCGGCCTCTATATCCTCGGCACCGAGCGGCACGAATCGCGCCGCATCGACAACCAGCTGCGCGGCCGCTCCGGTCGCCAGGGTGACCCCGGGGAGAGCCGCTTCTATCTCTCCCTCGATGACGACCTGCTGCGGATTTTCGGTTCGGAGAGGGTCGCCTTCGTCATGGACAAGCTGAAGATC
>JBFHOZ010000163.1:0-4763 GCA_041592975.1 Desulfuromonadales bacterium | reverse complement strand
GGAACGGCTACCTGCCGACCCACAACTCGAAGTACTCCAAGCCGATGACCGACGACAACGACTACAACACCAAGTGGAACCGCACCAAGCGGATCTTCAACGACCGCACCGGCCTGGCGGCGGCCCGCAACCAGGAGCCCTATCTCCTGCAGCGCTACAGCCGAGACACCGGCGAGATCATGACCGACCTCTCGGTTCCGATATTCGTCAAGAACAGGCACTGGGGGGCGGTGCGCATCGGCTACAAAAAATAGCATGTGGAACTGTCATCAAATCGTCGCATGAAGGAGGAACGTATGTTTAACCGCATGGGCATCAAAATCGCCGTCAAGGTCAACCTGGTCCTGCTGCTCGTCATCGCTGCAGGGTCGTACTATATTATCAGGCAGCAGAGTGACAGCCTCGAGGAGCAGTTGCTCGAAAGGGGGAAGATCGAGTCGATTGTCGGCGCCAAGCTGGTCGGCAAGGTCATCGAAGAGGCGATCGACAACGGCGTCTTCAGCGTCAAGGACGCCTTCGATACCGCCTACGAGGAGATTCCGGGATTCGACCCGCCGAAATACCACACCCGCTACGATTTCTACCTCGACAAGGCAATCCTCGCCATGGAGGACGAGTTCCTCAAGGACGAGAGCGTTGTCTATGCGGTCGCCGTCGACGTCAACGGCTACCTGCCGACCCACAATACCCGCTACCAGAAACCGATCACCGGCGATCAGAAGAAGGACCTGGTCGGGAACCGGACCAAGCGGATCTTCAACGACCCGGTCGGAATCAAGGCCGCCCAGAACCAGAGCGAGGCCTACCAGCAGGTCTATTACCGCGACACCGGCGAGGTCATGTGGGACATCTCGTCGCCGATCTTCGTCAAGGGGAAACACTGGGGCGGGTTCCGCATCGGCTTCTCCCTCGAGAAGACCGTGGCGGCCCAGGCCAGGCTGCAGACCACGCTGATCATGATCATGGGTGCGATCCTGATCATCTCGCTGATTTCGGTCTTTGTCGTCGTCAGCCAGTCGATGCGGCCGCTCGAGGAGTTCACCGAAATCGCCTCCGAGCTCGCCGACGGCAAGGTCGACCGGAAAATCGAGTCGAAATCGAACGATGAAATCGGCCGCCTCGCCGACGTGCTCGAAAGGCTGCGCATCAGCCTGAAAGTCGCCATGGAGCGTCTGAGCCGGCAGCAGTAATTCGCGACCGACCCCGGACACCGGGCAACCGAAGGGGCAGGCACTCAGCCTGCCCCTTTCCTTATCCACCGGGAGCGCTCCCGTCCGTTCCCGGCTGACCGCGACTCCTCTCCGGATTTCCGGCCCAGGTCTTCTTCACCGACGCTCGAATCGTCATCCGCTATAATTGTACAAGTGACAGTGACGATCATTCCCTAGCCGCAGAGACCATGCCATGACACCGGACCAGTTGCAACTGATCGCGATCCTCTCTGCCGTCGTCGTGCTGCTCGTCACCGAGTGGATACCGCTCGAGGCGACGGCCCTGCTGACCATGGGGATTCTCGCGCTGAGCGGCCTGGTCCCTGCCGAGGACGCTCTCGCCGGTTTCAGCAGCCCGGCGGTGATCACCATCTGGGCCGTCTTTATTCTCAGCGGCGCCCTCGACCGCACCGGCGTCGCCGATCATATCGGTAACGGCCTGCAGCGGATCGCCGGCCAGACCGAGGTCGGACTGACGGTTGTCCTGATGATCGGCGCCGGGGTGATGTCGGCAGTCATGAACAACGTGGCGGTCGCCGCCCTGCTGTTGCCGGTGACCATGGACCTGGCGCGGGCCAACCACATCCCGCCGTCGCGGCTGCTGATGCCGCTCGCCTACGGCTCCCTGCTCGGCGGCCTGACGACAATGATCGGCACGCCGCCGAATATCCTCGTCAGTAATGCCCTCAAACAGGCCGGCCTGACCCCATTCGGCCTCTTCGACTTCACCCCCGTGGGTGCCGTCATCCTTGTCTGCGGGACCGCTTTCATGGTTGTCTTCGGCCGCCTGCTTCTCCCCCGACGTGACGTCGCCGCAGCGGCCGCCCGGAGCAGCGACGGACTCTCCGGCCAGTACCACCTCCAGGAGCGAACATTCATCCTCGCCCTCCCCTACGACAACCCCCTGGTCGGACAGACCCTGGCCAGCAGCCGGCTCGGCTCGGCCACCGGCCTGTATGTCGTGGCGATCATCCGTGGCTCGCAGACACTGGTCGCACCCTCTTCCGACTTCATTCTTCACGGGGGCGACCGTCTGTTCGTCCAGGGGCGCCTCGAGCGTTTCTTCGACATCCAGGCACTGGTCAACCTGCTGGTTACCGACATCATCCCCGATGCGCAGCTGCTCACCGAAAACCTTCTGGGGCTTGCCGAGGTCAGCCTCCCTGACGGGTCGGAGCTGGCCGGCCGCACCCTGGACCAGGTCGGTCCGCAGATCATCGGCGCCGGCCTGCAGGTCGTCGCCCTGCGCCGGGACGAAGAGCTCCGGTTCGTGCCGGAAGTCGACTTCATGCTGCAGACCGGAGACCGGCTCTTGCTCTGCGGTCCGCTCTCAAAGTTCGACGGTCTCGAAACGGCGGCCGGCGAGGAGATGACGGTTCTGTCGTGCGACACCCGGGAGCTGCACGAGAGGTATCGGCTCGAAGAACGGCTGGTCAGCCTTCACCTCGTCGAAGAGACCGATCTGGTCGATATCGCGCTCGACATCTCCCGGCTCGAGGAACTGCTGGGGGTGACGATCCTGGCGCTGCGCACCGGCGATGAATCCGTCCGTACCGGCGAGCAGCTGGAGATCGGTGCCGGCGACCGGGTGGTCGCCATCGATGCCCTTGGTGCGCTTGCGGGCCTGAAAGGGCTGGCCGACCTGCTGGTCGACACCGATGCCGACCCGGCCGACCTGCTCGAATCCGGACAGGTTACGCTCGCCGAGGCGGTCCTGGCGCCCCGCTCCGGGCTGGCGGGAAAATCGCTTCGCGACCTGAGATTCCGCGACAACTTCGGCCTCGGCATCCTGGCGATCTGGCGCGCCGGGCGCGCCTACCGCACCAACCTGCGCGACTTCCGTCTCGAGTTCGGCGACGCCCTGCTCCTGTTCGGACCGCTCGAACGTCTGCACGCCCTCGGCGGCAACAGTGACCTGATCGTGCTCAGCGGCACGATCCGCGAGCCGCGCCGCAGCGGCAAGGCCCGTCTTGCGATCCTGGTCATGGCGGCGACCCTGGCGCCGGTCCTGTTCGGCCTGGTGCCGATCTACCTGGCGGTCGTGATCGGCGCGGCGGCGATGGTCGTCACCCGCTGCCTGACCATGGAGGAAGCGTACCGCTCCATCGAGTGGCGCGCCGTCTTCCTCATAGCCGGCCTGCTCCCTCTCGGCACCGCCCTGGAACGAAGCGGCATTGCCGCCCAGATCGCCGCGCAGGTCGCCGGGTTCGCCGTCAGCTACGGACCGCTGGCCCTGCTGGCCGGACTGGTGCTGCTGACTTTTGCGGCGACCTGCATCATCCCCACCGCCGCGCTGGTGCTGCTGATGGCGCCGATCGCCCTGAACACCGCCGCCGCCGCCAACCTGTCGCCGCATGCGCTGCTGATGGCCATCGCCATGGCCTCGTCGGCAAGTTTCCTGACGCCGATCGCCCACCCGGCCAACATTCTGGTCATGGGGCCCGGCGGCTACCGCTTCCGCGACTACATGATCGTCGGGCTGCCGCTGACCCTGGTCGTCTTTGTCATCATCATGCTGCTGGTGCCGCTGCTCTGGCCGCTGCAGCCGTAACAGCAAGGTCTTTGATTTGCCCTGTAAAGCTCCCATCTGGAATCGTGCCAGCCCGCCTCGTCAAACGGAGACAGAACCGCAACAGCTACAGAGATAAACCGCGTTTGCCCCAAGGCAAACTCCTTAGCAGGCAAGGTTCAACAGGAGTACGTCAACCTCAGAAAAAGGCCCCCGGCAGGGAGCGTTTTCTTTGGATACTTTCTTTATCGCTCAATAAAGAAAATATCCCGGCTGCCGGGCCGGGACCCGGCGATTATCGTGCATGCCGAACAGTCCGGGACAGCCCCCGGGGACTTCAGCGGGGACGGAACCGGTCACGGGCAAACAAAAAGGGCCAGGCTGTTCAGCCTGGCCCCTTCACGCTCACACATCCATCCGCTTATGCAGACTTCTTGTACTCCTCCATCTCGTCGAACTGCAGATAACGATAGATCTCGTCCTTCTTCGGCGCGACCTTCTCCTTGTACTCGGCCAGGTACTCGGCCGGGGTCGGCAACTTGCCGAGGTTGGTGATGACCGCGCCGAGCTCGGCCGAGCCGAGATAGACCCGGGCGCCGTTGCCGATCCGGTCGTCGAAGTTCCGGGTCGAGGTCGAGAACATGTTGACGCCGTCGGGTACGCGGGCCTGGTTCCCCATGCAGAGGGAGCAGCCGGCGATCTCGATACGGGCGCCCATGGCGCTGTAGATCGCGAAGTAGGCCTCTTCCTTGAGCTTGTCCTGGTCCATGCGGGTCGGCGGGCAGATCCAGGTGCGGACGGCCGGGTTGAACTTCTGGCCGCGCCAGATCTCGGCGGCGGCGCGGAAGTGGCCGATGTTGGTCATGCAGGAACCGAGGAAGACGTCCTGAATCTCGGTGCCGGCAACATCGCTGAGCAGCTTGACATCGTCCGGATCGTTCGGGCAGGCGAGAATCGGCTCGGTGATCTCGCCCAGGTCGATCTCGATGACGGCGGCATACTCGGCGTTGGCGTCGGCCTTGAGCAGCTTCGGATCCTTGAGC
>JBFHOZ010000162.1:0-4856 GCA_041592975.1 Desulfuromonadales bacterium | reverse complement strand
TGGCGGCGCCGCCAGGGGTTTTTTTTGCCCGGCGACCGCATCCGATTAATGCTCGCAACCCGGAAATATCGTGATAGAATCGCATATTGCCTTGCTGAACGGAGAAGAGCCGATGAGCAATAAAACGCCCGACCATTCCTGCTCGAGCTGCAGCGCCGTCTGGGAGAAAACCGGCGCCACCAACTGCTGGGCCGAGCCGGGCAAGGGGCCGGCCAAACCGGCCTACTGCCCGTCCGACCCGCACGCCGCCATCATCGACGCGTCGTTCGCCCGGTACACCGGCGACAACGAGGACGCCCGCCTGGCGAAGGTCGCCGCCCGGGTCGAGGGGCTCTGCTACCAGCCGGTGCCGGGGTCCGACGCGGTCAACGCCCGCTGGACCCGGGTCGAGGACATGATCGCCCTGTGCAAGCTGATGGGGTACCGAAAAATCGGCATCGCCACCTGCGTCGGCCTGCTCGACGAGACCAGGCGCCTGACGGAAATCCTCCGGGCCCAGGGGCTGGAGCCCTATTCCGCCTGCTGCAAGGCCGGCAGCATCGACAAGCTGAAGCTCGCCCTGAAGGAGGAGGAGAAGGTCCGTCCCGGAACCTTCGAGCCGGCCTGCAACCCGATCGCCCAGGCGGAAATCCTCAACGCCGAGGGGATGGAGATGAACATCATCATGGGGCTCTGCGTCGGCCACGACATGCTCTTCAACAAGTACTCGCAGGCCCCGGTCACCACCCTGGTGGTCAAGGACCGGGTCACCGGCCACAACCCGGTGAGCGTCCTCTACGGGCAGAATTTCTACTACAAGCGGCTGCAGAAACAGGCGGTCCCGGTCCCCGGGGATTAGGCGGCCGGTCCATTGCGGCCTCACGGCCAGACTTGCCGGGCGTGGGGTTTTCGGCTTACGTTGCGATGACAAATCTCTTCAGCGACATCATCGACCTCTCCTCGGTCCGCAGCCTGATGGAGAGCCTGCAGGAGGCGACCGGCATTCCGGCCAGCCTCCTCGACCACGAGGGGCACGTGCTGGTGGCGGCCGGCTGGCAGGACGTCTGCGGCATCTACCACCGCCGGCACCTCGAGACCGCCGAGCGCTGCCGCGAGAGCGACCTGTTCTTCGCCCGTTTCCTGCGCGACAACGACCTGCCGGAGGAAGGGTACATCCGGCACACCTGCGGAAACGGCCTGATCGAAATCGGCCTGCCGATCGTCATTAACGACGTCCACTTCGCCACCCTGCTGTTCGGCCAGTTCATCCTGGAACCGGTCGATTTCGACCTCTTCCGGCGCGCCGCCGCCGACAACGGGTTCGACGAAGAGGCCTACCTGGCGGCCATCGCCCGGGTGCCGGTCTTCGACCCGGCCCTGGTGGAGAAACTGCTCGCCGTCTACGCCGGCATCGTCGAGCTGCTCATCCGCCTCGGCAGAACCCGCATCGAGGAGGTGCGCGCCCGGCAGGAGCTGGAGAGGAGCGAACAGAAGTTCCGCGACCTGTTCAACAACTCGAGCGACGCCATCTACATCGTCAGCCTCGACGGCAAGATCCTCGAGGTCAACCAGGTCGCCTGCCAGCGGCAGGGTTATACCGGCGACGAGCTGCGGGGGATGCCGGTCACCGAGCTGGACGACCCGGCCTATGCCGCCAGGGTGAAGGACCGCCTGGCGCGCTTCCGGCAGGGGAAGAACGTCATCTTCGAATCGGCCCACCTGCATCGCGACGGCACCCCGATACCGGTCGAGATCAGCGGCCGGGTCATCGACTTCGAGGGGGAGCAGGCGATCATGGCCTCGGCCCGCGACCTGCGCGAGCGCGAGGACGCCATGCAGGCCCTGCAGCGGAGCGAGGTCCGGTTCCGCTCGATCATCGATTCGTCGCCGATGGGGGTGCACCTCTACTACCTCGACCCCGAGGACCGGCTGATCTTCACCGGGGCCAACGCGGCGGCCGACGCGATCCTCGACATCCCCCATGCCGACCTCGTCGGCAAGACCATCACCGAAGCCTTTCCCGGGCTCACCGACTCCGACATCCCGCGAATCTACCGCGATATCTGCCGCGAGGGGGGCTCCTGGCGCAGCGAGCAGGTCGACTACGAGGATGCCCGCATCCGCGGCGCCTACGAGGTGCACGCCTTCCAGACGGCGCCGAAGACCATGGCGGTGTTCTTCCTCGAAATCACCGACCGCAAGAAGGCCGAGCAGGCGCTGCGCGAATCGGAGGAGAAGTACCGGCTGCTCTTCTCGGCGGAAAAGGACGCGATCCTCATCATCGACAGCGCCGACCTCGGCATCGTCGAGGTCAACAGTGCGGCGCTGCAGATGTACGGCTACAGCCAGGAGGAGTTCGGCCGCATGCAGGCCCTCGACCTGTCGGCCGAACCGCTCCAGAGCCGCGAGCGGATCGCGGCGGTGCTCGACGGCCGCCTCGACCTGATGGAGGCGCGCCACCGCAAGAGGGACGGCACGACCTTCCCGGTCGAGATCACCGCCGGCACCTTCCGCTGGCGGGAGAGTCAGATGCTGGTCGCCATCATCCGCGACATCAGCGAGCGGGAGCGGATCACCCGGATGAAGGACGAGATGCTCTCCTCGATCAGCCACGAGATGCGCACGCCGCTGACGGCGATCCTCGGCTTCAACGAGCTGCTGATGCAGGAGAGCATCGACCCCGAGAAGGCGCGGCAGTTCCTCGAGCTCAGCTACCAGGAGGGGGAGCGGCTGCGCGAACTGATCGACGACCTCCTCGACCTGCAGCGGCTGCGCGCCGGCTTCGTCGGCAGCCAGTTCGCGCCGGTGGCGATCCGGCCGCTGCTGCAGGAGATCGCCGGGATCTTCCGCGACGTCACCCAGAAGCACGACATCTCGGTCACCTGCCCGGACGATCTGCCGGAGATCGTCGCCGACGAACAGAAAATCCACCGGGTGCTCAAGAACCTGATGTCGAACGCCGTCAAGTACTCCCCGGGCGGCGGGCCGATCAAGCTCTCGGCGCGGCATCGCAAGCAAAAGGCGGTGGTCTCCATCGCGGTCGCCGACAAGGGCCTGGGGATCCCGGAGGAGGCCCGGGACCAGCTCTTCGACCGGTTTTTCCGGGTCTACCACCCGGAGATCAAAAATATCGGCGGCACCGGCCTCGGCCTCGCCCTGGTCAGGGAGATCGTCAACATCCATGGCGGCGAGGTGCGCGTCGAGAGCGCGCCCGGCAGGGGGAGCACCTTCACCATCGACCTGCCGGTCTCCGGCCCGTCCGCAAGAGTCTGACCGGGCGGGAGGATTGACCTTGCCCTCCGGCCCGTTTAAGATGGAGATTTATGCCGACAGGAGGGACGCCATGCGTTTGCTGATCATTTTGCTGTTCGCGATCGTTCCGATCTCCGCCTTCGCCTGCGAGAAGTGCGAAGTCGTCGTCGATGTCATCGACGGCGATTCGGTGGTGATCCTACAGGAGGGGAGATCGAAAGTCGTCCACATCGAAGCGGTCGACGCCCCCCAGCTCAAGCAGCCGTACGGCAAGGAGGCAAAGGCCTTCACCGAGAAGCTGCTGCTCAACCACGTCGCGACGATCCGCTACATCGACAACAACAAGGCGACCGACATCGTCAACTCGAACGGCCAGAGCCTGAAGTGGGGGCTGATCAACGCCGGCCTCGCCTGGTACCCCAAGAACCACGTGAAAAACTCCCTGCGCGACGCCAACGACAAGCTCGGCAAGTACGAGGTCAAGGCGCGCCGGGCACGCCGGGGCTTGTGGGCCCAGGACGACCCGCAACCCCCCTGGGAGGTGCACAACGGGGCCGAGGTCCTCTCCTCGACCATGTCCTCCATGGGGAACATCAGGCTCGGCGGCATCGTCGGTTGACGCCGCTGACCCCGCGGCCGGTCGGCCGCGACGACAACATGACGACAAATGATCCAGGCGGACGGATAGCCTTCTGGCTGCTGCCGGAAGAAGGGGCCCATCGCCTGCTCGCGGAGCAGATCGCCCGCTGCGCCGAGCGCCTCGGCGCGCCCCGGTTCGAACCGCACCTGACCCTGCTCGCCCTCCCCGCCGCCGCCCTCCCCGCCCCGGAGCCTCTTCTCCGGAGCGTTGCCGAACAGACCGCGCCGCTGGCGCTCGACTGTTCCGGCCGGGCGCAATCGAGCGCGCGCTACAACCGGGCCCTGACGCTGCCGATCGCCCTGTCACCCGGGCTGGCCCGACTGGTCGCCGCCCTCCATCCCCGGCACCAGGTCCCGGACGATTATGCGCCGCACGTCAGCCTGGCCTACGCCGACCTCGACCCCGAAACCGGCCGCGCGCTGGCGCGGGAATTCTCCACCTCCCCGCGCATCATCCGCTTCGACCGCTGCCGCGCCGTCGACATCGGGCCGGGCTGCCGCCGCGCCGATGACGTGCGGAACTGGCGCACCGTCGCCAGCTTCGCGCTGACCGGCGACGTCGCAGCGCACCCTTGAATTTTTCCCGACTTTCCGGTATACCTGCTAAAATTTTTCGTACACCCCGGAGGATTGCGTCATGCCGATGTCTGAAGGCTTCAAGAGCCGCCTGTTCCCGAACATCAGGGAGATCGCCGAGCATTTCGGCACCCCCTTCCATATCTACGACGAAACCGGTATCCGCGAGACCGGCGCGGCGCTGAAAAAGGCGTTCGCCGGCATCGACGGCTTCCAGGAGTTCTACGCCGTCAAGGCGCTGCCGAACCCGCGGATCCTGGCGCTGATGAAGGAGATGGGCTTCGGCTTCGACTGCAGCTCGATCCCCGAGCTGATCCTCAGCCGCCAGCTCGGCGCCACCGCCGAGGAGATCATGTTCACCTCCAACAACACCGCCCCGCACGAGTTCGCCGCCGCCCTCGGCGAGGGGG
>JBFHOZ010000161.1:0-4948 GCA_041592975.1 Desulfuromonadales bacterium | reverse complement strand
GGCGAGGATGCCGTCCCCGATGCGCCGGTCGGCATGCCGGAGGGGACGGGCGACCAGGTCGGACCGAGCTATCTCGCCTGGCTGCAGGCCTACCTGAAGCAGCAGTGGGCGCTCTCCGAGTACCAGGTGACCCGCCTCGACCTCGAGGCCGTGGTCTTCATCGAGTACGACAGCAGCGGCCGGATGAGCGATTTCCGTTTTCTCGAGAAATCGGGCGACGCGATCTTCGACGACTCGGTGAAGGCGGCGATTCTCAAGAGCCGACAGCTGCCGAAGCCGCCGCCGGTGCCGGTCTGGAAGGTGGAAGTGGTGTTCAACCTCAAGGATTTGCTGGATCGATAAATGCGTATTCTGACTCTACTGTTCTTTTTCGTCGTCTCCGTTTCGCCGGCTGCGGCGCAGCTGGAAATCAGCTCGCCCGGTCAGCAGACCATCCCCCTGGCCCTGACCCGCCTGCTCCCCCTTGACGACAACGTCCGGCCGGAAGTCGCCGCGGAGTTCGACGACGTCCTGACGGGTGACCTCGAATTCTCCGGGCTGTTCGACCTGGTCGACCCGGAGGCGTTTCTCTCCGACGCCGAAAAGATCGGACTGCTCAGCATCGACGTCAACTTCAGCCAGTGGCGTCTGCTCGGCGCCGAGGTTCTGGTCAAGGGGGCCTATTCGGTTCGCGGCGACGAGCTGGTGATCGAGGCGCGGCTGTTCGATGTCAACCGGGGGCGGTTGAGCAGCGGCCGCCGCTATGTCGGTCGGCGCGACGACCTGCGGCGGATCGCCCACGCTTTCGCCGATCAGATCCTCGAGGCGATGACCGGATTCGAAGGGCCGTTCAACAGCCGCATCGCCTACGTCTCCGACCGGACCGGCAACAAGGAAATCTACCTGATGGACAGCGACGGCGCCAACGATGTCCGGCTGACCGAGCACCTGTCGATCGCCCTGAATCCCGATTTTTCTCCGGACGGCCGCGACCTGATCTTCACCTCGTACAGGCGCGGCAATCCCGATCTCTACCGGAAGGGGCTGGCCAGCGGTACGGAGACGCTGCTGTCGAGCCGTCCCGGCCTCAATGTCACCGCCCGCTACCGGCCCGGAGGGGAGCAGACCGCCCTGACCCTGTCGCGCGACGGCAACACCGAGATCTACCTGCTCGACGTGAACGGACAGATCGACAGCCGCCTGACCCGCTCCTGGGGGATCGACATCAACCCGACGTTCAGCCCCGACGGCCGCCGCTTCGCGTTCATGTCGGACCGCCAGGGGAACCCGCACATCTTCATCGCCGAGGTCGGCGACGAGTCGGCCCGGCGCCTGACCTACGCCGGAAAGTACAACGCCACCCCGGCCTGGAATCCGAAGGACGACCTGATCGCCTTCAGCCGTCTTCAGGACGGGGTCTTCGACATCTACACCATCCGTTCCGACGGCAGCGACGAGCGGCGCCTGACCTTCGGACCCGGCAACAAGGAGCACCCGCGCTGGAGCCCTGACGGGCGGTTCATCGTCTATTCTTCCGACCGGGAGGGGCGCAAGGCGGTCTACGCGATGCGGGCCGACGGCACCGGCAGCCGCCGGCTCTCTCCGAGCGGCGGTGCGGCGCAACATCCCGCCTGGTCCCCGCGCAGGTAAAGTGGTTGTATTTTCACGCAGGTTCTGTATAATTGTGTCCTCGGCCATACAGCCTTTGTAAGTCTGCGGAATACTTCGTTCCGTTCTGGTTTATGATGATCCGTCACCCGATTAACAAAGAAGGAGTGGACAATGAAGAAAATGAACGTCGTGCGCATGTTGGTGTCTGTTGCTCTGGTTTCGCTTCTGGCTATCGGCTGTGCCAAGAAGCCGGCTCCGCAGCCGGCGACCGAAGCACCGGCGCCGAAACCGGCACCGGTCGAGACCCAGGTCAAGGAGACCCAGGTCAAGGAGACCGTCTCCTACAAGGTTTCCGATCTGGCCCGCATCCATTTCGACTTTGACTCCTACGTCCTGACCGCCTCGGCCCGCAAGACCCTGGCCCAGAACGCCGAGGTGCTCAAGGCTCTCTCCGGTGTCAAGGTCCGTATCGAGGGGCACTGCGATGAGCGCGGTTCCGATGAATACAACCTGGCCCTCGGCGAGCGCCGCGCCCAGGCGGCGATGAATTACCTGGCGACCCTCGGGGTGCCGGCGTCGCGGATGTCGACCATTTCGTTCGGCGAGGAAAAGCCGCTTGACCCGGGTCACGATGAAAGCGCCTGGGCCAAGAACCGCCGGGCCGAATTTGTTGCCAACTGATACCAGCTTTCACAGCAAATGGGCCGCGTTCTTCGCGGCCCTTTCTGTTTAAGGATATCGCCATGAAAGGATCCCTGACCGCACTGCTTCTGCTACCGCTTCTGCTGGCCGGCTTCGGGCAGGTCGAAGCCGCCACCAAGGTCGAGCGTGACCTCGACGAGCTGAAACGTCGACTCGAGGTGATTGAAAAGGCGACCGTCGGCGGCGGTACCGGCCGCGAGCAGCGCATGGAAACGCTGATCCGCCAGCAGGCCGAGCAGCAGGCCGAGCTCGACGCCCTGCGGGTCGAGGTCCAGAAACTGCGCGGCGCCCTCGACGACCTGAAGCACACCCGCGGCGAACTGCATGATCTTCTCAACATGATGCGCAGTGAAATGGAATTGAAATTCAACGCCCTGGAACAGAAGCTGGGGCGCATGGAGAAGGTTCCCGCCCGGCCGACCGAGCCGGCGGCTTCTCCCCTGAATCCGGCGGCAGAATACGAAGCGGCGCTGGCGCTGATCCAGAAAGATGGCGAGTTCGCCGGCGGGCGCAAGGGGCTGCAGGCCTTCCTCAAGAAACACCCCGGGCACGAGCTGGCGGTCAATGCAAGCTACTGGGTCGGCGAAGCCTATTACGGGGAAAAAAAGTTCGAGAACGCCATCCTCCAGTTCCAGGATGTGCTGCAGAACCACCCGCAGCACAGCAAGGCGGCGGCGGCCCAGCTCAAGCAGGCAATGGCCTTCGAGGCGCTCGGAGATCGGGAGACCGCGACCGTGCTGCTCAAGAAGGTGGTGAAGAACTATCCCGCCACGCCGGAGGCGAAAAAGGCGCAGGAGAAGCTCGACAAGAAGAAATAGGCGTGTTCGGCAAGAAAGGGAAAAGGGCGGCTCGCAAGAAGCCGCCCTTTTTTTATGGCAACGAGAACCGGGGTGTGCGACGCCCCGGATCAGGTCGATTCGGTACCGCGCAAGGGGCGGCTGTAATCGCCCTTCAGGGTCGCCAGTCCCCGCTCGTCGCCGATGACGGTCAGGCGATCCCTCTCCATCAGGATCGTGCTGCCGTCCGGCACGAAGCACTGGCCGTCACGGCAGAGCATGGCGACCAGGCACCCCTTCGGCACGGCGATGTCGCTCAAGGGCCGGCCGCACAGCGGGCCGGTCAGATCGTCCGCCGCGATGGTGAGGGTGAGGAAGTGATCGTCGTGCAGCAGGCATTCGCGCAGGGTGTACGCGTCTCCGGCCTGCTCCCATTCGACCGTGAAGCTGTCCTCGTCGACCCTCTCGGCGATCCTGGCGAGGATGCGCAGGTGCTGGGTCGGGTTGTTTTCCGGGCTGACCAGGAAAAAGAGCGCGTAAACCGTGACCTCGTTCTCCTCCTTGTAGGTCAGGGGATCGTAAATCTTCATGCGCACTCCCTGCCTGGCCCGGACCAGGGCCATGACCGGCTGCTCGATCCGGTCGGTGCGAAAGTGCGGCAGGGCCACCCCCCGGGTGACCGGGGTCGCGCCGACCCGGGTCCCCTCCATGATCTGGTTGCAGATCTCCTCCGGCGAGAGCCGCACGGTCGGGGCGAGCGCCCGGGCGACTTCGTCGACCACCTCTTCGAAGTGGGACGGATGCGGCAGATCGAAAACCAGGCTGCGCGAGACGATCTCGTCGAAGGGGTCCTCCTCACGCAGCCCCTTCTCCTTGAGAATACCGCGCAGCTCCGTGTCGAGATCGTGGTGCCGGTTCCGGCCGAGGCGCTCGAACACGTGGAATATCGCGCCGTTGCGTGCGACCCGCTTGCGCGCGTAGGCGTAGTACCAGACCGCGCAGAAGAGGATCAGTCCGCAGGAGAAGAGGACCGGGAGCCGCCCCATCTCGTAGATGAGGTAGAAGGGGGTGACGATGCCGATGATCTGCATCCAGGGGTAGAACGGCGAGCGGTACCCGGGGTCGTACGACTGGATCTGGCTTTCGCGCATGACGATGACGGCGAAGCAGACCAGGGAGAACATCAGCAGCTGAAAGGCGCTGGCCAGCTTGGCGATGCGCATCGGGTCGAACAGCAGCAGGATGGCGATGATCGTCGCCAGGGTGGCCAGGATGGAGACGACCGGAGTGCCGAAGCGGCTGAGCCTGCGGAAATGGCGCGGGACCATGTGGTCGCGGCTCATGGCCAGGGGGTAGCGGGAGGCGCTCATCAGCCCGGCGTTGGCCACCGAGATGAAGGCGAGCATGGCCGCCAGCGATAGCAGGATCACTCCGAACGGACCCATGGCGTTGCGCGCCGCCGACGCGACCGGCGTCAGGTTCCCCTGCAGCTCGCTCATCGGCACGAGGCCGACAATGATGACGGTGCCGACAAAATAGACGCAGATCGCCGTCGCCAGGGCGAGGATCACCCCGCGGGGGAGGTTGCGCTCCGGGTCCCGGACCTCCTCGGAGAGGCTGGCGACCTTGGTGACGCCGACATAGCTGATATAGACCATCCCGGCGGTGGCGACGATGGCGTCGAAGCCGGAGTCGAAAAAGTTGTCGAAATGTTCCGGCCGGAACTCGGGGATGCTGAATCCGAAAAAAACCGCGAGAATGGAGAGGAGGCCGATGACGAGCACGACCTGCAGGCCGCCGCTTTTTTTCGCCCCGACCAGGTTGATGGCTCCGAGCGCTACGGCGATGGCGATGGCGACCGGCTCGATCCTTAACTCGGG
>JBFHOZ010000160.1:0-4984 GCA_041592975.1 Desulfuromonadales bacterium | reverse complement strand
CGGGCCAGTTCCTCCTCGTCGAGCTTCTGGGTCTCGAACATGCTGGCAAGGAGCACCGCGAGGAGGTTCATTTTTTTCCAGAAACCGGTTTTTCTCCAGGCCCGCAGCAGGGTGGTGCGGATGTCCCGATCGACAAGCTCTACCGCCGCTGAGCTCTCCTCGGCACATTCGACCGCCGAAATCCGCTCCGCCCCGGGGCGGACGCCGGTCTGCAGCCCCATCCTTTTCTGGAAGGAAGCGAGTGCCAGGTTGGCCATCAGGAAGGCCGCCTGCCCCTTCCTGACGACCTGAAAGATGTTCAACGACTCCCAGTGATTCTTGTCGCGCAGTGCCTGCAGCCGCTGCGGGTCGAGCTCGACGCAGACCGTGTCGGGCGCTTCGTCGAAGATCACCTGGCGGACCGTTTCGACCGATTCCCGGGAAACGTGTGCGGTGCCGACCAGGACGAGCTCCCGGCCGGCGAGACTCAGTCGATGGATGTCGGTGGGGGGGTGCGTATCGGATGCTGTTTCGATCATAAAGTATCGTGCGTTGTCCCAAAATATGAAGGCGCCGATATCACCGACGCCTTTCAATCGAGCTCTCCATCCTGCCGTGGGTCCGTGGCCTCACGTCGACGGCCAACAAGGTGGGTCGACTTGTAGACGCTTCAGGCTTCCCACTGCCCGGCGGGCCTGCTCACCACGCCCCTGAAGTCAACCCGAATTCAAATTATTCCGCGTGGGCGTTGCAACCTCACGGGCAGGGCAGAGAGCAACTTGTTTTGTGCCAGTATAGGAAAATCGACGGGTGTTGACAAGGAATTTTATCGCCGCCCCGATGTCGGCACCGTTAATGCAATTCAGCCCTGTATACCCGGGAACGGTAACCATGCTGAATGACAGGAGATTGTGCGCTTCCCGGCATGCTTCCGTAAAAAGCATATCGATTTCAATATGTTGCAATATGTTTCGTCGGATCGCGTCAATCGGGCCAGTTCTTTGCGGCTGTTCCGGTTGTCACATCTATTTGCATCTGGTGCTGAAAAAAAAGGCAAACGGAAATGACCGCCGCCAGCCATATCGAACGGACACATAACGGCAGCCGCGAAGGAGTTTACGAGGCGCTGCTGTCGATCGGCCAGGACCTCGTCTCGACGATCGAACTCGATACGTTGCTCGAACGGATTCTCTCCGCCGCCCAGGGGATTTTTCATTTCGACAACGCCCTGATCCGGCTGGTCGACATGGATCGCGGCGTTCTCGTCGCCGTTGCCTCCTACGGATACAGCGATGAAGCTCTCAGCCGGGAGATCGCCCTCGGGCAGGGGGTCATGGGGAGGGCGGCGTTGCGCGGCGCCCCGGTGCTCATCGGTGACCTTGAAAACGAGGCCGATTATGTGCCGGGCATCTTCGGCGCCCGCTGCGAACTGGCCGTGCCGATGCTGGCGCGCGATCGGGTGATCGGCGTCTTCAATGTCGAAAGCACCCGGCCGGGCGCATTTTCTGAGGAGGACATCGAACCGCTGCTGGCGCTGGCAGGACAGGCGGCGATCGCCATCGACAACGCCCGCATGTACCAGGGGTTGAAGGACCTTTCCGAGAAGAACCGCGAATTGCTGCAGCTGAACAAGCGGATCCTCGGCAGCACCGACCTTGGCATCTACACCGTCGACACCGGTCTGCGCATCACCTCGTGGAACCGAAAGATGGCCGACATGAGCGGCATCACGTCGGAAGACGCGCTGGGGAAGGAGCTGGACGAGCTCTTTCCGGCCCTGGACGCCGAGGGAGTGATCGCCCGCATCCGCAACGTCCTGACGAGCGGCGAGTCGGAAAAGCTCGAGTTCGTTCACCGCACTCTCAAGGGGCAGCTCCGCTTCCAGAAACGCCGCCTGGCGCCGTTGAAGGACGACGAGGGGATCGGCGGCGTGCTCGTCATCGTCGAAGACATCACCGAGTTCAAGCGACTTCTCGACCAGACCATCCACAGCGAGAAGCTCGCCGAGGTCGGGCGGATGTCGGCGGCCCTGGCCCACGAGATCAACAACCCGCTCGGGGTGATCGCCTACGCCGCCGAGCTGATGCTGCGCGATACCGACGATGCCGGCTTCAATCGCGAGATGCTGGAGAGGATTGTCAACGAGGCGGAGCGGATGAAGACCCTGACCGGGAGCCTGCTCTCCTTCTCCCGTTCCCGCGAAACCCGCTGGCAGGACGTCGCCGTCAACGCGGTCTTGCACGATGTTCTCAAACTGGTGAAGTACGAGCTGGAAAAGAATGCGCTCGCGCTCGATCTTCAGCTCGGCGAGTTGGCGACGATCCAGGGGGATCCCAACAAGCTCAAGCAGGTTTTTATCAACCTGCTGCTCAACGCGGTCCACGCACTGCCGCGGGGCGGGGAGATCCGGGTGGAGACGGCCATGGCGCCTGGGGACAGGATCAGGATCACCGTCGCCGACAACGGCCCCGGCATTCCGGAGGAGATCCGCGAGACAATTTTCGAACCGTTCTTCTCCACCAAGAAGGAAGGGGTCGGCACCGGCCTCGGGCTTTACATCTGTCGCAACATCATCGAGGAGCACGGTGGCGAGGTCGGGCTCGACACCTCGGCAGGCGGCGCCTCCTTCAGGATAATCCTCCCGGTCAGGCAGGTGCCTCCGGGTTGAGCAGGGCGGCCTTGATTCTGTCCGTTTTTTGTGCATAAATAATATGCACATTTTGTAAGTTGTTGAATTCGTTGTTTTTTTAAAGTTGGCACACCCTATGCTATTTTATAGGGGAACGCTGCCGGTGAAGATGCCGCGGCGGGATGAAGAGATGACATAGCGATTATTGGAGACAACGGCGTTTCCGGGATCGATCAAGGGCAATGGCGCCCAGCTTCCTTTCGAGGAGGTTGGGCGCCTTTTTGTTTTTTTACTCGGAAAGGAGAAAGTAAATGAAAAAAGTCGAATGCATCATCAAACCCTTCAAGCTCGACGACGTCAAGGCCGCCCTGTCGGAGTTCGGCATTGCCGGGATGACCGTCAGCGAGGTCCGCGGCTTCGGTCGTCAGAAAGGCCACACCGAACTTTACCGCGGTGCCGAATACCAGATCGACTTCATCCCCAAGGTGAAGATCGAACTGGTCGTCTCCACCGACCAGGTGAACGAGGTCGTCGCCCTGGTCCAGAAAGAGGCCTGTACCGGCAAGATCGGTGACGGCAAGATCTTCGTCCTCGACGTCGAAAAAGCGGTCCGTATCCGTACCGGCGAAGAGGGCCCGGACTCCCTTTAATCAAAACTATCCATTCGAAGGAGATTGAAACAATGAAAAAGCTCGTCCCGATCATCACTGTTGGACTCCTGGCCGTTCCGGCCCTCGCTCTGGCCGAGGATGCGCCGGTCTCGGAACTCTCCTACGTCCTCAACACCTTTTCGTTCCTGGTCATGGGAATCCTGGTCATGTGGATGGCTGCCGGCTTCGGTATGCTTGAAGCCGGCCTGGTTCGCCAGAAGAACGTCGCCACCATCTGTCTGAAAAACATTTCGCTGTTCGGCATCGCCGGTATCCTGTTCTACGTGACCGGCTACAACCTGATGTACGCCGGCGTCGACGGTGGCTACATCGGCTCTTTCGGACTCTGGGCCGCTGATGACACCGCCGCCCTCGCCGGTGACTACTCCGGCGGCTATTCGGCCGCGTCCGACTGGTTCTTCCAGATGGTCTTCTGCGGCGCCGCCTGCTCGATCGTATCGGGTTGCCTGGCCGAGCGGATCAAGCTCTGGTCGTTCCTGCTGTTCTGTGCGGTTCTTTGCGGCATCATCTACCCGATCCAGGGCTCCTGGGGCTGGGGCGGCGGCTGGCTGTCGGAATTGGGTTTTTCCGACTACGCCGGTTCGACCATCGTTCACTCCGTCGGCGGCTGGGCCGCCCTGACCGGCGCCCTCATCCTCGGTGCCCGTAAAGGGAAGTACGGCAAGGATGGCCGTGTCAACCCGATGCCCGGCTCCAACATCCCTCTCGCGACCCTCGGCACCTTCATCCTCTGGATGGGGTGGTACGGCTTCAACGGCGGTTCGGTGCTCGCGCTCGGCGATGCCGCCTCGGCCATCGAAATGTCGAACGTCATGGCCAACACCAACATGGCCGCCTGCGGCGGCATGATCGCTGCCATGATCATGGTACAGCTCATTTACAAGAAGGTTGACGTCACCATGGGCCTCAACGGCGCCCTGGCCGGCCTGGTTTCGATCACCGCCGGACCGGCGACCCCGTCACTTGGCGCGGCGACCCTGATCGGCGCTGTCGGCGGCGTTCTCTGCGTGCTGGCCGTTCCGTTCTTCGACAAGCTGAAGATTGACGACGTCGTCGGTGCTCTCTCGGTCCACCTCGTCGCCGGCATCTGGGGCACCCTGGCTGTACCGATTACCGACGCTGAGGCCAGCTTCACCGCCCAGCTCACCGGCGTAGTCGCTACCGGCGCCTTCGTGATGATCGCTTCGGCCATCGTCTGGTTTGTCATCAAGTTCACCATTGGCATTCGCGCCAGCGAAGAGGAAGAGTTCAAGGGACTCGACGTGACCGAAATCGGCATGGAGGCCTATCCCGATTTCCAGAAGATCAACGCATAGAAATTCGTTTTGTCGCCGGACGGCATCGGTCGTCCGGCAATCATTAAACTACTTAGCTTATAGGAGAAGGAAAAATGAAGAAGTTTGTACTGACCCTCGTCACCCTGGCGATGTTTGCCACCCCCGCTGCCGCCGCAATCGAAGTCGAAGGCGATGTCTATGCCGGCATCTACGACAAGTACATGTGGCGCGGTTTCAACCTGAGTGCTTCACAGCCGGTCCTGCAGATGGGCACCGACGTCAGCTTCAAGGGGTGCCGGCTGCGGGGCCTCGACCTCTCGGGTCTGGACCTCGCCGGGCGCGACCTGAGCGACGTGGACCTCGGCGGGGCCCGCCTCGAGAACGTGGACCTCTCCGGGGCGAACCTCGAGGACGCGGACCTCTCCGGG
>JBFHOZ010000159.1:0-5019 GCA_041592975.1 Desulfuromonadales bacterium | reverse complement strand
CGATGTTGACCGCGGAGTTCAGGCGCGGCGGATCGAGTCCCGCCTCTCCGGTCAGGGCAATCCGGCCCAGGGCGACCGACGTCGGTTCGGTCACGTGCATCGCGATTTCGAAAGGGGACGGCTCGAGCGAGAGAGGATCGACCCGGGAGAGGTCGATATCGATATCGCGGAACTGGCGGACAAACGGTCTCTTCCCCGCCTCGTCGCGGAAGTGGACGATGCCGTTGCGCAGGCGGAACCGGTCGACCTGCAGGTGCGGACGGGACGTCGCCGCCCCGGACGCGGCGACCGGCGCCCCGCCCGTTTCGCCGGCAAACGCGTCGTGCCGCGCCAGCCGGGCATGGTTCCAGTCGCCGGCGGCATCGCGGCGGACAAAGACCTCCAGGCCGTACACGGCGATGTCTTCGATCGCCGCCGAACGCGCCAGCAGATCGGCCCAGCCGATCGACACCTGCGCCAGGGGGAGGAAGAACACCTTCTCTCCGGCCGAGTCGACCACCGACACGCCGGTCAGCACCAGGTCGCCGCCGAGGAGCAGCCGGGCCTCCCGGTCACGGGTCACCTTGTAGGAGAGGTCGAGATCGACCGCCAGGCTGCCGCTCTCGATCTCGACCGGCCGCTTGCGCGGCAGGTAGTCGGCATAGAACGGCAGGTCGATGTTGTCGAGCTTGATCTGCAGGGTCGCCTCGAGGGAGTCGGCGAACGGTTTCGCCTCCCCCTCGACGGCGAACGGCGCGTCATCGATTTTCAGGCTGAGACGCGGCTGCACGAATTCGTCGGCCAGCGCCGGGGTGTTGCCGAAAAACGGCAGGGCCAGCTCGAAGTCGCGCACCGTGTGCCTCACCTCCGGCTTGTCGCTGTCGAGATAATCGACCGAGCCGTTCCGGACGATGAAATTGCTGATGGCGAACTGCAGCGGCGCGGCGCCGGCATTCTCCCCGGCACCCTCTGTGCGGGCGTAAAAGTCGGAGAAATTGAACCTGTCATTCCCGAGCTTGACGATCGTGACGGTCGGGCTGAAAAGCTGCAGCCGGTCGACGATCAGCGCCCGCCTCCAGACGGAGCTGATGTTGACGTCGAAAACCAGCCGGTCGTAGGAGAGGAAGATTTCCCCGGAGGCCGGCTCGGTCAGGCGGAGGTCGGCGATCGTCAGCTTGCCGTTGAACGGGTTGAAGTCGACATCGCCGATCATCAGCTGCCGCTCGGTGTTCCCCGCAACCCAGGCGACCGCCTGCCGTTCGATCACCTCCGGCAGAATCACCCCGGTCGTCACCAGGAACAGGGCCGCGAGGAGGGCAACGGCGATCAGGATTTTTTTCCGGCGCGGCATGCGAACCCCCTGGACAAGTCAGCGCTCACTAGATCAAGGTTAGCAAAGTATCGCCCGGATGCGAACCGGGCGGAAAAAATCATCTTTGCGCTGGCATCGGACCGGCAACTGTGCTAAGTTAACGCCCGTTAAATTTCACTGCGAGGAGGTAGAACGAAAATGGGATTCGTTGATATCCAGGAGGCCCTCAAGGCGTCGGCGCAGACCGAAAAGGACGCCATGGACTTCTACAAATACGGTGCCGAAAAAATGCAGGACGACAAGGCCCGGGCGATGTTCGAATTGCTCGCCAAGGAAGAGATGGAGCATGCCCGCTCTTTCTACGACGCCTGCATGGGGGACGGATTGCCCCCTTTCGAGGAGTTTATCAGCACGCCGCCGGACACCGAGTCGTCCTGGTGGAAGGCGCTGAAAGAGGCGATGCTCGGCGAATTCGACGAGCGCAAGGCGATGGAGCTCGCCATCGAGCAGGAAGAGGCGCTGGAGAAGGAGCTGCGGGCGATGGCCGAGAAGATCGACGACCCGGCGGTCAGGGAGATCTACCTCGCCAACGCCAAGTCGACCCATCGGCACGAGCAGATGATCGAGGAAGACTACCACGCGATCTACGGTTAGGTTTTTAAAGCATGATCGATCCAAGGGCCCGGGCAACCGGGCCTTTTTTTTGTCTTGACCGACAGGGACACGGTCCGCATCTCGGGGAGGTGCCCCTGTCTGCTCGCCACTGCCGCGGCCCCGTTTCTCACCGCTTGACGGCGATACCTCCTGCATGGCATAAAGGCCGGACTTAACGAACGGCAAGGAGGAGCCAGCGTGATAAAAATCGATTTCGACAAGATGGGCGGCCTGATCCCGGCGATCATCCAGGACCATGAGACCAACGAGGTGCTGATGGTGGCCTTCATGGACGAGAAGACCCTCGCCAACACCCTGCGCGACGGCAAGACCTGGTTCTACAGCCGCAGCCGCAACAAGTACTGGATGAAGGGGGAGGAGTCGGGCAACACCCAGGACGTCATGGAGGTCTACACCGACTGCGACGCCGACACCGTCGTCATCAAGGTTCGGCAGAACGGCCCGGCCGCCTGCCACACCGGCAACCGGAGCTGCTTCTACGTCAAGTGGGAGAACGGCGAGTGGGTCGAGCACAGCAACCCGCTGTTCGACCCGGACGAGGTTTACAAGAAAAAATAGTTCACAACTTGACCACCAAAGACACCAAGAGGAGCAAGAACAGAGAATCATTTTAACGGAGAGTCGGAGAGACGCAGAGAAAATCGCTCTAAAGATTTCTGGCTTTAACCCAGAAGATTCATTGCCTTTCTCTCCCCCTCTGCGCCTCTCCGTTGATATTGATTCGGTTTTCCTCGGTGCCCTGGTGGCCTGGCTTGAAATGGAGTGCAACATGTCCAACGAACTGAGAATCGGCATCCCCAAGGGGAGCCTCGAAAACGCGACCATCGAGCTGTTCGCCAAGGCGGGCTGGAAGATCCGGACGAGCTCGCGCAGCTACTTCCCGTCCAGCGACGACGACGAGCTGAAATGCAGCCTGGTGCGGCCGCAGGAGATGGCCAAGGTGCTCGAGCGGGGGAAGCTCGACGTCGGCATCGCCGGCCGCGACTGGGTGCGGGAGAACGACTCCGACGTCGTCGAGGTCGGCGAGATGGTCTACTCCAAGGTCTCGCGCCGTCCGGCCCGCTGGGTGCTGGTCGTCGGCCCCGACTCGAAGGTGCAGAAGCCCGAGGACCTCGAGGGGGCGACCATCTCGACCGAGCTGGTCGGTTTCACCAGGCGCTTCTTCGCCGAAAAGGGGATCAACGTCGACGTCGAGTTCTCCTGGGGCGCCACCGAGGCGAAGATCCTCAAGGGGCTGTGCGACGCCATCGTCGAGGTGACCGAGACCGGCTCGACCATCAAGGCGAACAACCTGCGCATCGTCTGCGACCTGATGGAGTCGGTGCCGGTGCTGATCGCCAACAAGGAGGCCTGGAGCGACCCCTGGAAGCGGGGCAAGATCGAGCGGATCTTCACCATGCTGCAGTCGGCCCTGCGCGCCGAAGGGATGGTCGGCATCAAGATGAACGCCCCCGGCGACAAGGTCGAGGCGATCACGCAGATCCTCCCCAGCCTCAACCGGCCGACCGTCGCCCACCTCTACAATTCCGACTGGGTCTCGATCGAGACCATCATGCCGGAGAGCGACGTCCGCAAGATCGTGCCGGAGCTGATTCAGCTCGGCGCCGAGGGGATCGTCGAGTACCCGCTGAACAAGATCATCTGAACAGATCGGACAAGGAGCATTTCATGATTTTCGAGAACATCGCCCTGCAGGTCCCCAGGATTCTCCTGCCGAAGCCGGACGCCGACCTCGGCAAATGGGCGGTCATTGCCTGCGACCAGTACACCTCGGAGCCGGAATACTGGCAGAAGGCCGCGCAGCTCGTCGGCGACGCCCCCTCGACCCTGAACGTCATCTTCCCGGAGGTCTACCTCGAGGATGAAAAGAGCGAGGAGCGGATCGGATCGATCAACCGGGCGATGCAGGAGTATCTCGACCGGGGGATTATCGAGGAGCAGGCCGAAGGGTTCATCCTCGTCGACCGGCAAACCGCCGAGGTCGAATCGCGCAAGGGGCTGATGGTCGCCCTCGATCTCGAACAGTACGACTACAGCGAGGGGGCGGCCACCCTGATCCGCGCCACCGAGGGGACGATCGTCGACCGTCTCCCCCCCCGCATCCGGGTGCGGGAGAACGCGCCGATCGAGCTGCCGCACATCATGGTGCTGATCGACGACCCGGAGCGGACCGTCATCGAGCCGCTGTTCGAACAGGACCTTCCGGTGGCCTACGACGTGCCGCTGATGCTCAACGGCGGTCACGTGAGGGGGTGGCACGTCAACTCCTCCGGGGCGATCGGGCAGGTGACAAGCGCCCTCGCCGCCCTGGCCGACCCGTCCGCATTTTCGCAGAGGTACGACGTCCGCGACCAGCCGGTGGTCCTCTACGCCATGGGGGACGGCAACCACTCCTTCGCCACCGCCAAGGCGATCTGGGAAAAGCTGAAGGAGAACGCCGCCGACAAGGAGGCGATCATGAACCATCCGGCCCGCTTCGCCCTGGTCGAGCTGGTCAACGTTCACGACCCCGGCCTCGAGTTCGAACCGATCCACCGGGTGGTGTTCGGCATCGACCCGGAAAACATGCTCTCCGGCATGGCCGAATTCTGCGCCGCCCGGGGGGCGGCCGTCACCCGGCACCGCTGCGCCGACCGGGCCGAACTCGCCGCCCGCCAGGCGATGGAGACCGGCGGCAACCGGCACCTGGTCCCCTTCGTCGACGCCGCCGGACCCGGCCTCATCGTGGTCGAGAACCCGGCCTACCACCTCGTCGTCGCCACCCTGCAGGCGTTTCTCGACGATCACCTCGGCCGGAACCCGACGGCCCGGATCGACTACATCCACGGCGAGGAGCCGGTCACCCGCCTCGGCAGCCAGCCGGGCAACATCGGCTTCTACCTGCCGTCGATCTCCAAGCACGACCTGTTCAAGACCATCATCCTCGACGGCGCCCTGCCGCGGAAGACCTTCTCGATGGGGGAGGCGGACGAGAAGCGCTTCTACCTCGAGTGCCGCAAGATCACGTAACCCCCCCGAAAGGTTCACCCCCCCGGGGGGGGGGGGGGGGGGGG
>JBFHOZ010000158.1:0-5020 GCA_041592975.1 Desulfuromonadales bacterium | reverse complement strand
TTGGAAAAAACAAAGGGGACGTTGTTAAAATATTCATATTTTGTGTTAGTCTCAGCCTTATGCCACGCCAAGCCCGCATCGATATCCCCGGTCTGCTACAGCATGTCATTGTCAGAGGCGTAAACCGGTCGGACATCTTCATCGATGACACAGACCGGCGCGATTTCGTCGACCGCCTGTCTGCCCTTCTTGCCGAGACGAAAACCGCCTGCTACGCCTGGGCGTTGCTCGACAACCATTTCCATTTGCTGGTCATGCCGACCGAAACAACGCTGGCGACGTTTATGCGCCGTCTGCTCACCGGCTATGCTGTCTCTTTTAACTTGCGCCGGGGAAGAAGCGGGCACCTGTTTCAGAACCGCTACAAATCAATCGTTTGTGATGGCGATAGCTACCTCCTGGAACTGATCCGCTATATCCATCTGAATCCGCTCCGGGCCGGAATCATAAAGAACTTTGCGGACCTGGGAACTTATCCGTGGTCTGGACACAGACAGCTCATCGGGGCGACTTCACAGAACATTCTGCAAGCGGAAGAAGTATTGCGGTTCTTTTCACGATCAAAGAAAAACGCGATCCCGGCATATATCCGTTTTCTCAATGACGGGTTGCGCCAGGAAGCAACGACAAGGTTATCTTCGGGAGGAAAGACGATCAGCCGGAAACTGGACCCGAAACTGGCGGAAGAAGATGATTATGATGACCGCATTCTCGGAGGCGGAGAATTTGTCAGAGGTCTTTTGGGAGAGCAGGTCGGAGAAAACGAAACCGTTCCGCTGGAATGCCTGATTGATGTCGTTGCAGATTATTACGGGATCAATGCTGCCGACCTGGCTTGTCCCGGCAAAGAGAGAGAGAAAGTCCGGGCAAAATCTGCAATCTGTTATCTTGCTCTGCGACGCTTTCACATGACAGGGGTCGATGTTGCGAAGCGACTGGGGTACTCTCCCGCTGCGGTCAGTCATGCGGCGCGGCGAGGGCAGGGGATTGTGGAAAGAGACAGGGAATTGCGGGATGCAGTTGATGGAATATAAATATTTCAACAACGTCCCCTGTGTTTAAAATGGGAAGTGTCCCTGTTTTATTGAAAATGTAAGAAAAATGTAAGAATTTGTTTGTATAATATCCTCTAATTTGTATATCCTGTCACGTCTTTGCAATGATTATACTGCCATAATTCCAGGAGGATACCGTGTACAGACTGATTCTCGTCGTTCTGCTGGCCATCGTGATGGCCGCCTGCACCGAGCCGCGCCAGACCCGCCTGCCGGACAACCTCGAACAGTGGGAAACCGACCGGGAGTTCCAGGAGGCGGTCCGGGAGCTCACCCTCGAGGAGCAGAACATCCTGAAGACCTACCTGATCCGGGTGACCATGGACCAGTTGAACGGCGTCGAGGTCCCCAAAGGGCAGACCATCGCCGAGGCGATCGCCGCCCAGGAGGTCTACATCGAGGCGTGGCGCAAGCAGGATGAGGCCCGCAAGGCCGAGGAGCGGGCCCGGGCGCGGTTCAAGGACGCGTACATGGAGCAGCAGGTCGGCCTGGTCGATTTCAAGGTGAAGGAGAAGCGCCTGAACGGCGGCGACGGCATCCGGCGGATCGTCTCCGGCGCCCTCGTCAACAACGGCGACCGGCCGCTCAGCGACGTGCGGGTGACGGTCTCCTTCCGCGACATGAAGGGGTTCACCATCACCGAGAAAACCTATGCGCCGATCGAAATCCTCAACGGCCTGAAGGAGGATGCCGAGCCCTTCGTCTTCGAGCCGAAGAAGCGGATCGTCTTCAACTACCCGGTCGTCGACGAGGTCGCCCCGGGCTGGGGCGGGCTCGCCACGGCGATGGTGACCGACATCGTCTTTCACGAGGCGGCGCAGGCGACGGCGAACTGACACCGTGCGGGCGGTTTCGCCGGCGGCAGCACCAGCGGACAAAGAGGTGGCGTTTATGGATGAACAGAGTGGATCGAACCGGTCGGTGGCCATCGTCTGCCCGTCGTGTCACCGGCAGACCGAGGTCGCCCCGGAGTGCCTGGGCAACGGCGGCTCGCCGGTGTGCCGGTACTGCGGGGTGCGGCTCGTCTCTTCCGATTGCGGGGCGCCGCCGGCGGGCGAGGGGGCGGCGCCGATCGAAATCGCGCGGGCGACCGAACACTACGTCGTCGGTTCGGGGAGGAAGAGGTCCCTGCTGGCGCCGCTGTTCCGGGTGGTCAAGCTGGCCGTGCTCGCCCTGGCGGTGGCGGCGGCGGTGTTCCTGGGCGGCGGCCGGATTCACGACACCTACTTCATCGCCGTCAAGAAGACGCCGGGGCTGGAGAACTACTACGTCACCGGCGAGCTGGACACGGTTTACGGCCAGTACGTCATCGACAGGCAGATCGCCCGGAAGTTCAGCTTCATCGTGCTGAAGTACAACGAGCAGATCGGCCTGGTCTTCTTCCGCAAGCTGTAGCCGGCGCACAGCGACAACCGGGGCCGGCCGCCGCCGGCGGATCCCCCTGACCCCGGGAATGCGCCCGGGAACAAACAGTCTTCACTTTTTCCGGGTCGATCGTTTAGAATGCCTCCTGTGTTCACCAGAGCTGCCATCCCCCGCCAGCTGAGGACCTCCTGCCTGCTGGCTCTCCTGCTCCTTTTCGCGCCGCTCCCCGAGGGGCTTCGTGCGGAAAAGCTGTACAAGTACGTCGACGACGAGGGGCATATCGTCTTCACCGACCGGGAGCTGGGCGGCGAACAGGCCGTGAGCGTGCAGCAGGTCGAAAAGGAGCGGGCCGAGCGCCGCTTCTTCATGCAGCTGCGCGGCGCCAGGTCGGACGGAACGCTGCAGGCGGTCAACCAGTATTTCGGCCCGGTCGAGGTCCGCCTCGAGATGGAGGAGGCGACCAATATCGTCTTCGATCACCACCTCCCGGCCAGTTTTCTGGTGCCGGCCCGCGGCGAGCTGCCGACGATCCGCATCCGCCAGAGCAGCAAGCGGCGCGGCTACTCCTACCGCTACGCCTATACGTACGTGCCGGGCGACCCCGAAGCGGTGCACGCGCCGATCCTCCCCTACCGCCTGCCGGTGCCGGCCGGCCGGCCTTACCGGATATCCCAGGCCTTCAACGGCGAATTTTCCCACTACGACGAGCAGAACCTCTACGCCGTCGATATCCCGATGGACGAGGGGACGCCGATTCACGCGGCGCGCGCCGGGGTGATCATGGATGTCGCCAACGATTTCTTCACCGGCGGCACCGAGGACGTTTCGCTGGAGGAGAAGGCCAATTACGTGCGCATTCTCCACGATGACGGCACCATGGCGGTCTATGCCCACCTGCAGCTGGAGTCGCTCCAGTTCCCCCTCGGCACCAGGGTGCGGCGGGGGCAGGTGATCGCCCTGTCCGGCAATACCGGCTTTTCGTCCGGGCCGCACCTCCATTTCGTCATCCAGAAAAACGTCGGGATGAAGCTGTTCTCGATCCCGTTCGCGTTCAGCGGCGCGCAGGGGGAGGCGCTGACCCCGGAGGCGGGGATGACCATCGCCGCGAACTGAGCCCGCCCCGCTTGGCGCCGGCACGACAGGCCCGGAAGGGCCGGAAGGGCCGCGCCCGGCGGGGAACAACCCTCTTCCCAACATATCGACATTCTGATAGATTGAGGTTTCACGACAAGCCGAGGGGAAAAATTTTGAAAAAATTCTTTCTGACCTGTCTTCTGACGCTGCTGCTGGCCGCGCCTGCCGTTGCCGCCGCTGATATCTACGACCTGCAAAGCCGGGCCGAGGCCGGCGATGCCGACGCCCAGTTCACGCTCGGCCGGATGTACGAAACCGGCCAGGACGCCTACGTCGATTATTACGAGGCCGCCAAGTGGTACGAAATGGCCGCCGCCCAGGGGGTGAGCGGCGCCCAGACGAACCTCGGGCGCATGTACGACGAGGGGCGGGGCGTGACGCAGGACAAGGCGATGGCCGCCCGGCTGTACCAGCAGGCGGCGGCGCAGAACCATCCGGACGCGATCAGGAACCTGGCGCTCCTCTACGCGAAGGGCGAGGGGATCGAGCGGGATGTCGACATGGCCGCGAAGCTGTTCAAGCAGGCGGCCGAAAACGGCAATGCCGAAGCGCAGTACAACCTCGGCACGATGCACCGGGACGGCATCGGCGTCGCCCGGGACATCAACGCCGCGCTCGATTACTTCTCCCGGGCCATCGAACAGGGGCACGTGCCGGCGAGCCTGGCCGCGGCCGATATCTACTTCGTCGGTCACGGCGTCGACAAAGATCTGGCCCGGGCCGCCGAGCTGTACCGGAAGCCGGCGGAAAACGGCGATTTGCGGGCGCAGCAGCAGCTCGCCCTGCTCTATTACGAGGGGAGCGGCGTCGCCCAGAGCTTCGGCGAGGCCGCCCGCTGGTACCGCAAGGCGGCCGCCGGGGGGGATGCCGATTCCCAGTTCATGCTCGGCACCATGTACGCGGAAGGACAGGGCGTTCCGAGGAACGACCGCGAGGCCGTCGCCTGGTTCGAGAAGGCGGCCAGGGGCGGACACGTCGAGGCGCAGAGCACCCTCGGCCTGATGTACCGCGAGGGGCGCGGCGTTGAACAGAGCGACAAGATGGCCTTCAAGTGGTTCGACAAGGCCGCCCGCCAGGGGGAGCCGGTGGCCCAGTTCAACCTGGCCGACCACTACCTCAAGGGGAAGGGGGTTCTGCCCGACCTGGTCAAGTGCTATGCCTGGGTTCTGCTGGCGGCGGAGCAGGGGAACAGCGAGGCGGCCGGAGCCCTGGGCCAGGTGAAGGGCCTGCTCGACCCGTCCCAGGTCTCGATGGCCGAGGTCGAGGCGCGCCGGTACCGTGCCGCCTATAAATAATGACGTTTTCGCGGGGTTCTTTCTGCTTGACATTGGAGAAGCCATGTTATATAACATGCTCCCTGCTGACCGGCTCGCCCCGAGGTGTGGCAAGCCCTTGAATTTAAAAGAAAAGAGGGTTGAAAGCCGGTCGCGACAGAATGTCGGCTGTCATGCCGCCTGCTGCTGCGG
>JBFHOZ010000157.1:0-5063 GCA_041592975.1 Desulfuromonadales bacterium | reverse complement strand
GCCGGTGGAAACGCGGTGAACACCATGATCGCCTCGAAAATCGAGGGCGTGGAGTTCATCGCGGCGAACACCGACGTACAAGCGCTCGAACGCAGCCAAGCCCCGATCACCATGCAGTTGGGGCGCGGCATCACCCGTGGCCTCGGCGCGGGCGCCAATCCCGAGAAGGGAAGGGAGGCCGCGCTGGAGAGCGTCAACGACGTCGCGGCGGTGCTCGAAGGGGCCGACATGGTGTTCGTGACCTGCGGCCTCGGCGGCGGCACCGGCACCGGCGCGGCGCCGGTGATCGCCGAGGTCGCCAAGGAGACCGGCGCGCTGACCGTCGGCGTGGTCACCAAGCCGTTCAGCCGCGAGGGGAAGCGGCGCATGCAGCAGGCCGACCAGGGGGTCGAGGAGCTCAAGAACGTCGTCGACTCGCTGATCGTCGTGCCGAACGACCGCCTGCTCGGTCTCGCCGGCAAGAACATGAGCATCCTCGACGCCTTCAAGCCGGCCGACGATGTCCTGCGCCAGGCGGTGCAGGGGATCGCCGACCTGATCACCACCAGCGGCCTGATCAACGTCGATTTTGCCGATGTCAAGGCGATCATGAGCGAGCGCGGCATGGCGATGATGGGGATCGGCGTCGCCTCCGGCGAACGGCGGGCGGCCGATGCCGCCCAGCAGGCGATCGCCAGCCCGCTTCTCGAGGAGATCGACATCTCCGGCGCCCGCGGCGTCCTGGTCAACATCTCCGGGTCGTCGTCGATGACCATGGAGGAGTTCGACGAGGCCTCGCGGATCATCCACGAGAAGGTCCACGAGGATGCCAACATCATCATCGGCCTGGTGATCGACGAGGCGCTCGAGGAGAACATCAAGATCACGGCGATCGCCACCGGCTTCGGTTCGGCCTTCGAGAAGAACCGGCGGGTCGAGGAGGAGCTCAAGGACCGCGCCATCCGCCTGCAGCAGAAGGAGATCAACCACGACCTGCCGACCTTCATCCGCGAGCGGCAGAAGAACTCCCCCCGGCCGGCCCGGCCGCCGGTCTCGGAGGAGGACGAGTACGACATTCCGACCTTCATCCGCAAACGCGTCGACTGATGCGTCCTTGCCCGGAGGGACAGATGAAGAAGAGTTGACACCGCGGTCGACGGCCGCACCTTTATACAATTGAATGCTCTGAAACAGGCGCTTCCCTGCTGATACTCCGCCCGGCACAAGGGGAGGTGTCCCTGCCATGTCATGACGACTCCCTCGTCCGGGGCTGCCTGTGCAGCCCCATTTTCTTTTGATGATTCGGGCAGGAAGAAGAAAGAGGAGAGAATTCAGGAGAATGCTCCTGAAGATTTCGTTCCTCTTTTATTCGGTCTCCTGTATTCTCAGCTTATGTCCCGCAACCTGTATGACAAGGCGAGAAAACGCCTGGCCGCCGAAAGCGGTCCCCGCGCCAGACCCTGGGGCGGGCGCCTGTCGGTCGCCCTGGTCTATCCGAACACCTACCGCAACGCGATGAGCAACCTCGGCTTCCAGACGGTCTGCCAGCTGCTGAACAGCCGGGACGATGCCCTGTGCGAGCGGTTCTTCCTCCCGGACGGCGAGGGCCTCGCCGAGCACCGGCGGACCGGGACGCCGCTCTTTTCCCTCGATTCGGGAAAGGCCCTTGGCGACTTCGACCTCATCGCCTTTTCGATCTCCTTCGAGAACGACTACCTGAACCTGCCGGTTATCTTCGAGCTGGGGGGGATGCCGTGGCTGGCGGCGGAGCGGAGCGACCGCTTCCCGCTGCTGCTGTGCGGCGGGGTCTGCGCCTTCATGAACCCGGAGCCGCTGGCCCGGGTGATGGATCTTTTCGCGGTCGGCGAGGCGGAGGCGATCCTCCCCGGCCTGATCGCTGCCCTCGGCAGGGGAGAGAGCTCGCTCCCGGAACTGGCACAGCTGCCGGGGATCTACGCGCCGTCGCTCTATACCGAGCGCTGCGCCGCCGACGGCAAGCCGGCTGGCTGGGAGACCGATGTCGGCGCGCCACTGCCGGTCCGGCGGGTCTGGCAGGAACATCTCGACGACTCGGCGAGCCGGACCTTCATCTTCACCGGCGACACCGAATTCGGCGATATGGCGCTGACCGAGATTTCCCGGGGCTGCTCGCGCGGCTGTCGCTTCTGCGCCGCCGGCTACCTGTTCCTGCCGCCGCGCGAGCGGAGCCTCGACAACCTGCTCCGGCAGATCGACGCCGGTCTGTGCGCGCGGAGCAAACAGGGACTGGTCAGCCCGGCGGTCGGCGACTATCCCCGGCTCTCCGAGCTGCAGGCCGGCATCCTCGAACGGGGCGGCACCGTTTCGGTGGCGTCGATCCGCATGGACACGATCACCGCCGCCGATGTCGAGGCCCTGCATCGTTCCGGGCACCGGACGGTGTCGCTGGCGCCGGAGGCCGGGTCGCAAGAGCAGCGCGACGCGATCAACAAGGGGGTGAGCGAGGAGCAGATCCTGAACGCGGTCCGGCTGCTGGCGGAGGGGGGGATCCCCAACCTGAAGCTCTACTTCCTCATCGGCCTGCCGGGGGAGTCGCAGGAGGATGTCCGGGCGATCGCCGCGCTGACCGGCATGATCCGCGAGGTCTGGATCGCGTCCGGCCGGCAGCGGGGGCGACTCGGCTCCCTTCACCTGTCGGTCAACCCGTTCGTGCCGAAGCCGTTCACCCCCTTCCAGTGGGCGCCGATGGCCACCGAGGCTCAGCTGAAACGGTCCGTCAGGCTTCTCCGGGGGACCGTCGGCCGGATGGCGAATGTGACGGTCTCCTTCGAATCGCCGCGGGCGGCGCTGCTCCAGGGGCTGCTGTCGCGCGGCGGGCGGGAGCTGGGCGGCGTCATCCCGCGCCTGGCCGAGGGGATCCGTTACCCGATCGCCTGCCGGGAGGCGGGCATCGATGCGGACGCGATTCTGCACCGCGCCCGCGACCGGGACGACCCCCTGCCGTGGGAAGTCGTCGACAGCGGCGTGCGACGCGAATATCTCTGGCAGGAGTACCGGCTGGCCCTGGCCGGAAAAACCTCACCCCGCTGCGTCGCCGGGTGCGTGCGCTGCGGGGTCTGCTGACAGCCCCTAAAGTCTTGATGGCAGACGTACGGATGTATTAAGATTCAAAGTCTTTTTAACCACCACTCCGGAGTGACCTGCACAATGGAATCGAGAAAGTTAAGCCCTGCCGATATCGCGATCGTCGTCGCGGTCGGCATTTTCGCCGCCCTGTTTGCCATCGAGAAAGTCTACAATTACGATATCTGGTGGCACCTCAGGAGCGGGCAGTGGACCCTGGAAAACCTGCAGATTCCCCGTACGGACCCGCTTTCGTTCGCGACCGCAGGGGAAAAATGGATCAATTCTTCCTGGCTCGCCGGGGTTCTTTTTTACCTGCTCTACCTGGCGGGCGGTATTGATCTGCTGATTCTGCTCAAGGCGGCCCTGGTCGGCCTGGCCTTTGCCGGGGCGTGCTGGTACCTGATCCGCCAGGGGGTCAATCCGCTTCTGGCGGCCTTGCTGCTCGGCTACGCGGTCGTCGTCGCCCGCTTCCGGTTCCTGCTGCGACCGGCCGTCGTCATGTTTCCGGCGATCGTGCTTGCATACTGGCTGCTCACGGAGGCGGCAACGGGGAAGCGCAGGGCTGCCTTCCTGCTCGTGCCGTTCACCGTGCTCTGGACCAATTTGAACGCCAGCGCATACATCGTGCCGGTGTTCGCCTCGTTCCTGTTGATCGAGGCGTTCGGCTGCCGCTATCTGCCGGTATTGCGGAGGCAGGAGGTGCGGCCTGACGTCAGGTTTACCGCCCTGTTGTTATTCCTTCTGTCGGCGGCGATCCTCGTCACTCCCTATGGATTCGAGCCTGTCCGGCTGTTCGTCTCCCGCGGGATCGTCGATGATCTGTTCACCAACAGGCTCGTCATCGAGGAACACCTGCCCCTGAAGTGGGGGAGCCGGCCGCTCTACTGGTGGCTTCTTATCGCGACCGGGGCGAGTTTTCTGGGCAACATCAGAAAATTCCGGCTGTTCAATCTTCTCGTTTACCTCGGCACCGGCTTTCTGGCCCTTGCCAGCGTCCGGTACATCGGTATCGCCGCTCTTTTGCAGGCCATGATCCTCGGCCTGAACCTCTCTGCCGTCCTGCCGTCGATCAATTTACCTCGAGGAATGAGCAGGATCGTCGCCCCCCTTTGCTGCATCGCCCTGGTCGTTGCCGGATGGGCGGCCTTCAGTGCCACCTTCGCGCCGCGAAAAGTGTACAAATGGGGACTTGGGGTCAACGAGTCCCGGTACCCGGTCAAGGCGGTCGAGTACCTGCAACGTTCAGGGTATTCAGGACATCTCTACAATTCCTACGAGACCGGCGGGTACCTGATCTGGAAACTGCCCGAAGCCAGAACTCTTGTCGACGGCCGCCTTCTCGAGGCCCATGTTGTCCTGGAGAGCCAGCTCGAAAAAATGACGCTGCCTCAATTCGGTGAATTCCTCGAACGCCATGACGTAACCGGTGCCCTGCTGATGAAAACAGACATGGAGACCCTGAACAGGTTCGAAATCCTGCCGACATTCGTCCTCAGGTATTTCGACGAGAAGTATCTCGTCTACCTGCACAGGGATGTTCAGGTCCGCTCGGTGACGGAGCTGTCTCCCGAATTCAGGTACGTCCAGCCGCAGAGCTATGATTTCTCCTATCTTGCTCCCTATGCGAAGAGCCATCTGGCCGATGAGGTCGAGGACGAGCTGCGACGGGCCGTGGCCTTGTCGCCCAGGAATTTTTCGGCGCGGTTTCAGCTCGGGTATTTCCTGCAGTTGAGAGATCGCCCGGAAGCGATCGACGCGTATCTCGCGGCGGCCAGGCTGAACCCTGCTCTCGGCTTCTCCCATTACAATATCGGCCTGCGGGCCTCCCGGTTTGCCGTCCGGCACAAGGAATGGGACAAGGCGATCGAGATATTGACGATTGCAGCCGAGCACGGAGAGGAGAGTTCCCGGCACCTGTTCCTGCTGGGAACGGCCCACTACCAGAAAAGAGACTTTGCCGAGGCCGAGAAAGCGTTCAG
>JBFHOZ010000156.1:0-5072 GCA_041592975.1 Desulfuromonadales bacterium | reverse complement strand
GCGCGAGGGGCGCCCGCAGGCGACGGCATGCAGGCCGGGGTCGATATAGTCGGGGCCGACCTTGAACGGCGCCACCGCAACTCCCCGTTTCCTCAACGCAGCCATCAACCCGAGGGTGACGGTCGTCTTGCCGCTGCCGCTGGCAGGGGCGGATATGACCAGTGGCTTCAACATTCTCACCAAATCAAAGCCATTAACGCAAAGGCGCAATGCCGCAAAGGGAGTCCTGGAATCCCAGCGACTCTCTTCTGAAGGAATTGAAGCCGGTATTCTCCTCTTTAATAAGCTGGTATTTGTTTTTCATCGCGCCTTGGCGTCTTTGCGTTAAGAAACGACCTTGTTCTTCTTTATGCCTTTATTCAGCCATTCAACAATCGCACAACCGTATTGCCGTCCTTGTAGTAATCGATCGAATTGAGGCAGCCGTAATCCTGCTCGATGGCGAACATCGATTTGAGCGGCGCGCCGATGGCGTCGAGCAGGATGATCCGGTTGACGCCGCCGTGGGCAACGACGATGATCTCCTCCCCCATGTGCTGTTTGACGATCTTCTTGATCACCGGCCGGACCCTCCTTGCCAGGTCAAGCAGGTTTTCGCCGCCCGGCATCGGCACGTTGACGATATCCTTGAGGCGGGCCTTCCACTCCCCGGGGTACTTCTCCTGGATCTCGTCCCAGGTCAATCCCTCCCACTTCCCGGCATCGAGCTCGCGCAGCTTCTTCTCCCGGATCGGCTCCAGGCCGTAGCCAGCGGCGAGCATCTTCGCGCCGTCAAGACAGCGCCCGAGGTCGCTGCTGTAGACAGCCGTTACCGGCAGCTTCTGCATCCGCAGCTGCAGCATGCCGAGCTGGGCGTTTCCCTTCGGCGTCACGGCCACATCGGCCTGGCCGTTGTAGCGCTTCACCTCGTGCCCCTCGACCTCTCCGTGCCGGATCAGGTGGATTCGGGTCCGTTCCATTGCGAGCATCCTTCCCTGTTAAAAGACCGCCAGAATAAAGAGCAGCGACACGACCTCAAGTAGTTCGGTGGCTGCCCCGAGGACATCGCCGGTCACTCCGCCGAGCCTCTTTTCGAAGTAGCGCAGCAGGACCATCGCCACCAGGCCGATCAGGAAAACGAGGAAGATCCCCTGCAGCCCGAACAGGACGACAGCGGCCGCCACCAGGGTGCCGGTGGCAATGAGCACTTCCCGTTCGCCGACATGCTCGACAAAGGCGCTGCCGGTCCCCCCTTCCGGGCGGATGTAGCGGCTGTAGCTGGCCAGCACCACCTGGATCCAGCGGCCGGCGGTCGGCATCATGATCAGGGCCGCCGACTTGATCTCGATCGGCATGTTGTAGAGGGAGAGGTACTTGAGCAGCAGCACCATCACCAGGCCGACGACACCGATGGCACCGACCCGGCTGTCCTTCATGATCTCCAGCACCCCCTGCTTGTCCCGCCCGCCGGCGAGACCGTCGATCAGGTCGGCGATGCCGTCGAGGTGCAGGGCCCCGGTCGCCAGGATCAGGCAGAGGATCAGCAGGCAGTCGAGCACCGGTCGCGGAATCAGCCCGGCGAGCAGCCAGTTGAGCACCACCAGGCCGAGGCCGAGAACCAGCCCGACCGCCGGAAAGAATCCCATGCTGCGCGCCAGGCGCGGCGGGTCGATCTCGACCTTCTCCGCCACCGGGAAGATGGTCAGGAAGGCCAGCGCCGATTTGAAGTCGTCCCATTCGCGATTCATATTATTTGTTCCCCAAAATATAACCAGACCCGAAAACCGGTTTAACGCTAAGGCGCAAAGAAATAATACTTTTGATTAACAAGGTTTTCCTAGCGACTTTGCGTTAAACATTTCTGTTAACTGTTACTCTCAGAAACGCCAGCTTGTTCAAAAGTTGCAATTTCACGATATCCACGCAAAGCCGCTTCGACCAGCGTCATCGCCAGCGCCGCTCCGGTCCCTTCGCCGAGCCGCATGCGCAGGTCGAGCATCGGCTCCTGGCCGATCCGCTCGAGCATGTGGGCGTGGCCGATCTCGACCGACCTGTGAGCGGCGAAGATGTACTCCCGGACATTGGGGTGCAACTCCGAGGCAATCAGGGCACCGGCGGTCGAGATGAACCCGTCGACCACGACCGGGAGCCCGCAGGCGGCGCAGCCGAGAACCAGCCCGGCGATGCCGCCGATCTCGTATCCTCCGACCTTCGCCAGAACGTCGACCGGATCGGACGGATCGGGACGATTGACCGCCAGTCCTTTTTCGATCACGGCGATCTTCCGCCGCAGGGCCGCGTCGTCGATTCCGGTCCCGCGATAGGTCACCTCGGCGGCTGCCATACCGCTGATGGCGGCGACGATGGCTGCCGACGGCGTGGTGTTGCCGATCCCCATGTCGCCGGTGCCGACAAGGTCGACGCCGGCATCGCGACATGAAACGGCCAGCGCGATGCCGGCATCGAGACAACGGATCGCATTTTCCCGACTCATCGCCGGGCCCCGGACGAAATTTGCCGTCCCGTGGCCAATCTTGCAATCGATCAGTCCGTCGAGCGCCTCGAAGTCGTGATCGACTCCCATGTCGACGACCGTCAGGTCGGCGCCGGCATGGCGCGCCAGAGCGTTGACGCCGGCGCCGCCGTTGACGAAATTATAGACCATCTGCGGCGTCACTTCCCGCGGGAAGGCGCTGATCGCTTCCTCGGTGACGCCGTGGTCGCCGGCGAAGGTGAAAATCTTCTTTGCGCGGACATGGTCGCGGCCGGTGATGGCGATATAGCGGCGGGCGAACTCCTCGAGGCGCCCGAGGGAGCCCTGCGGCTTGGTCTGCCGGTTCATGTGCGCCTGGGCGGCATCGGCTGCCGCCCGGTCGACCGGGCTGACGTTTTCGATTGCTTCGTTCAAAGTCATTTTGCTCTGCTGCTCCTTTACCGGGTTGTCATTTGAGCCTGAGGGGCAATCCCGAGACCACCATCCATGCCTCGTCGGCCGCGGCGGCGAACTGCTGATTCAGCAGACCGGCCAGATCGCGGAAGCAGCGGGCGAGGCGATTCTCCGGCACGATACCGGAGCCGACCTCGTTGCTGACGATGTAGACCGCCGCGTCGAGCTGTCGCAGCGCGGCGATCAGCCGGTTCGCCTCATCCGTGATCTCCAGACCGTCGCCGGTGCGCTCCAGCAGGTTGCTCAGCCAGAGGGTCAGGCAGTCGACCAGGATCGCTTCGCACCCTCCGGCCGCCGGCGGAATCTTGCCGGCCAGGTCCAGGGGTTCCTCGAGGGATCGCCAGCGCGCGTCGCGGGCGAGGCGGTGTCGGTCGACACGCTCCGCCATCTCGGCGTCCCGCACTTCGGCGGTGGCGACGTAAAGGAGCGCCCCGGCATGTTCCTCCGCCCGCTTCTGGGCATAACCGCTCTTTCCGGAACGGGCGCCGCCGGACACGTAGACGATGCGGGCCATCAGAACTCCAGTCCCCTGCGGGCCGGAATGCCGGCATCGTAGGGATGCTTGACCTTCTCCATCGAAGTGACCAGGTCGGCCGTCTCCCGGAGCACCTCGGGAGCGTTGCGCCCGGTCAAAACGATGTTCATCGTTTCCGGCCGCGAAGCGATCAGTTCGACGACTTCCGATACGTCGATATAGCCGTTGTGCATCGCATTGTTGACCTCATCGAATACCGCCAGATCGTACTCTCCCGACAGCGCCAGGCTTTTCGCTTCATTGAAAGTATTGATGACACTTTCGACGATGACCTCCCTCTCCGGCATCTTGCCGATGATGCCGATGCCGGCGGTGAGGATGGTGATGTCCGGTTGATCGCGCAGCAGTGTGATCTCCCCGCTTTCCGGCTTCTCCGGCTTGAGGAAACGGGCGAGCAGCACCTTCTGCCCCTGGCCGAGCGCCCGGACGATGACGCCGGTCGCCGCCGTGGTCTTCCCCTTGCCGTTGCCGGTGTAGATGTGCACGAGGCCTTTTTGCATAAATTTCCTTGAGTTCAAAACCTTTCGCCACCAAGGCAACAAGATACTAAAAAGATCAAAACCTGATAATTAACGGAGAGGCGCAGAGATGGAGAGAAGTTCAAATGAATTTCGGGTTAATGCATTCAATCCCGGAAACAAAGAATCACGATTTTGTTTTTCTCTGCTTCTCTCCGTCTCTCCGTTAAAAAAGCTTTTTCGAATTTGCCTTCCTTGGTGTCCTTCGTATCTTCGTGGCCCAGACTGTTTTTGTTTTAAAACAAAAAACCCGGACTCCACTGGGAATCCGGGTCTTGTCAGTCTGGGACCCCGGACCTCTCCCGCGGAGGTCTCATGGAATGGCTTTCGGGCAGGTCTCCTGGCTCGTGGGTCATCTTACTGGCCGGCCCTTCCCGTCGTTCAACAGTGGTCTGCCGGTTTTCATCGCCACTCACAGTTGCGGGGCAGCGAGGGACTTTCACCCTCTTCCCTATTCTTCCGCCTTCGCCGTCGCGGTGGCGGACACCCGTAAGCGTTCTCTCTTCGATTAAGTCCAAACCCTTTTTAGCAAAGGGGCGCGGCCGGTGTCAATCAAACCGGACCGGGATGGTCATTTTTCCGAATGCGCCTCGAAGGCCGCCCCGATCAGCTCCCACACCTCGGCGACCCCCTGCTTCTTCAACGCTGAAAACAGCGTGAAGGCATCGGCAGGCAGGCCGGTTGCTTCGGCGATCTGACTGATATGCTTTTTCTGCTGGCTGCGGTTGACCTTGTCGGCCTTGGTGATCACCGGAATGGTCGGGATCTCGAACTCCTCCAGCCAGTCGAGCAGCTGCAGGTCCTCATCGCGCGGCGTCCGGCGGATATCGAAGAGCAGAACCACCGCCGCCAGGCTCTCGCGCGACTGCAGGTAGGTGCGGATCATCGGCCCCCAGGCCTTTTTCACCGCCAAGGGGACCTTGGCGAAGCCGTAGCCGGGGAGATCGACCAGCAGGAACTCCTCGTTGATACAGAAGAAGTTGAGCATCTGCGCAACCGAAATGCCGCGCTGGATCTCGAATTGCGAGTACACGCCGCTTCGCGCCTGCTCGACCGCCTTACCCGATACGTCGGTGCCGAGGATCTGGATTGT
>JBFHOZ010000155.1:0-5131 GCA_041592975.1 Desulfuromonadales bacterium | reverse complement strand
GCTGAGGCGTCCACACCGGCAGAAGCCGGCCCGGGCGAGAAAGCCGGGGGCCGACAGCAATGAAACCGGAACGACTGGAGCGCTGGCAACGCGGCCCGCTCGCCTGGATGGCGCGCAACCGCGTCACGCCCAACCTGCTGATGATCTTTTTGCTGGTCGGCGGCCTTTACATGACCGGCAAGATCAAGAAGGAGGTCTTCCCGGAATTCGAGCTCGACATGGTCACTGTCTCGGTCGCTTACCCCGGGGCAAGCCCCGAGGAGGTCGAGCAGGGGATCCTCCTGGCGGTCGAGGAGGCAGTGCGCAGTCTCGAGGGGATCAAGGAGCTGACCGCTTCAGCCCGTGAGGGCCGGGGAACAGTCACTGCCGAACTGCATGCCGATGCCGATCAGCAAAAGGCCTACCAGGAGATCCGGCAGGAGGTCGACCGGATCATCACCTTCCCGGAAGACGCCGAGGAGCCGCAGGTCTCTCTGCTGACCCGGCGTCGCGAAGTCCTCGACCTTCAGCTTTACGGGGATGTCACTGAGAGGGCCTTGCGCGAAACGGCCGAGCAGGTGCGCGATCGCCTGTTGCAGGACCCCGCCATTACCCAGGTCGACCTGGCCGGCGCCCGCGATCTCGAAATCCATGTCGATATCCCCCAGGCCAATTTGCGTGCCTACGGTCTGACTCCTGACGCGCTCGCCGGGATCCTTGCCGCGGCGTCGACGGAGGTCCCGGGCGGTTCCCTGGAAACCCGCGGCGGCGATGTCCTGCTGCGTATCAGCGACCGGCGGGACTGGGCGGCGGAGTTCGCCCGCATCCCGATCATTACCACCGCCGATGGCAGCGTGGTACGGCTGGAAGATGTCGCCGACATCCGCGAGGACTTCGAGGACAGCGACCGTCTCGCCACCTACAACGGCCGGCGCAGCATCGGCCTGGAAGTCTACCGGGTCGGCGACCAGACGCCGATCGGCGTTTCCGATGCGGTGCGCCGGCTGATGGTCGACATCGCCGCCGACCTGCCCGACGGCATCGACTGGACGATCAACAGCGACAGCTCCGACATCTACCGCCAACGCCTGCAGCTGCTGCTCAAGAATGCCTTTATCGGCCTGTTCCTGGTCCTGCTGCTGCTCGGCATGTTCCTGGAGTTCAAGCTGGCGTTCTGGGTCACCATGGGGATTCCGATCTCCTTCCTCGGCGGCCTGCTCTTCCTGCCGGCCATGGGCGTGTCGATCAACATCATCTCGATGTTCGCCTTCATCGTCGCCCTGGGCATCGTGGTCGACGACGCGATCATCGCCGGTGAAAACATCTACGAGTACCGCCAGCGCGGCCACGGGCCGCTCAAGGCGGCGGTCCTCGGCGCCCGCGACGTCAGCATGCCGATCACCTACGCCATCCTGACCAACGTCGTCGCCTTCCTGCCGCTCTATTTCGTTCCGGGCACCATGGGCAAGATCTGGCAGGCGATCCCCCTGGTGGTCATCACCGTCTTCCTTATCTCCTGGGTCGAAGCCCTGCTGATCCTGCCGGCCCACCTGGCGCACACGCGCAGCAAGCCGGGCAGCGCCTTCACGGCCTGGCTGCATGAACGGCAGCAGCGGTTCAGCCGCGCGGTGTCCCGGTTCATCGAAACCCGTTACCGGCCTTTTCTCGAGCTCTGCGTCCGCTGGCGCGGCCTGACGGTCGCCGTCGGCTTCGCCTGTTTCTTTATCGTCGTCAGCTACGCGGCCAGCGGGCGCATCGGCGTGATCCTGATGCCGAGGGTGGAGTCTGACCGCGCCGTGGTCACGGCTGTCCTGCCGCCCGGCAGTTCCATCGAGAGGGCGATAAGCGTACAGAAAGTCCTGGTCGACGCCATGGAGAAGGTGGCCGCGAAGCATGGCGGCGAAGAGCTCCTGCAGGGGATTTTCGCCGAAGTCAACGAGACCAGCATCGGCGTGACCGCCTACCTGACGCCTCCGGGGGTGCGGCCGCTCAACACCGGCACCGTCACGCAGCTCTGGCGCGATGAGGTCGGGCCGCTGGTCGGCCTCGAATCGCTGCGTTTCGAGTCGGACCGTGGCGGCCCCGGTCGCGGCGCGGCCCTGTCGGTCGAGCTGTCGCACCGCGATACCGACATCCTCGACCGGGCCAGCGCGGAGCTGGCGGCACGTCTTGAGGAGTTCGACAACGTCAAGGACATCGACGACGGCTTCACCCCCGGCAAGGAGCAGCTCGACTTCAGCATCCGCCCCGAAGGGTTGAGCCTCGGCCTGACCTCCCGGGAGGTCGCCCGCCAGGTGCGCAACGCCTTTTCGGGAACGACCGCCCTGCGGCAACAGCGCGGCCGCAACGAGGTCACCGTGCGCGTCCGCCTGCCGCTGGCTGAACGCAGCAGTGAATTCGACGTCGAGAACCTCCTGCTGCGGACACCGGCCGGTACTTTCGTGCCGCTCCTCGAGGTTGCCGAGGTGAAGCGGGGGAGGGCCTATGCCGGCATCAGTCGACGCGATGCGCGGCGGACGGTGACGGTCTCCGCCAACGTTGAGCCGATCGATCAGACCGGCCAGGTGAAGGCGACCCTCGATCGCAGCATCCTGCCCCGGTTGGCCAGTGATTATCCGGGGTTGAGCTACGACTACCAGGGACGGCAGGCGACCATGCGCGAAAGCACCCAGGGTCTTTTCGCCGGCTTCGGCCTGGCGCTGGTCGCCATCTATTTCCTGCTGGCGATCCCGTTCCGCAGCTACGTCCAGCCGGCCATCGTCATGCTGGCGATCCCTTTCGGCATCGTCGGCGCGATCCTCGGTCACCTGCTGATGGGCTACAGCCTCAGCCTGATGAGCATGATGGGGATCGTCGCCCTCTCCGGAGTCGTCGTCAACGACTCCCTGGTGTTGATCGATTACGCCAACCGCCGTCGTCTCGAGGGGCTCACCGCCTTCGAGGCGATCTCCGCCGCCGGTACCCGCCGCTTCCGGCCGGTCCTCCTGACCACCCTGACCACCTTCGGCGGCCTGGCGCCGATGATCTTCGAAACTTCCCGCCAGGCGCGCTTCCTTATCCCCATGGCGCTCTCCCTCGGCTTCGGCATCCTCTTCGCCACGGTGATTACCCTGTTGCTCGTGCCATGCCTGTACCTGCTGGTTGACGACGCGCTGAGAACGCTCGGCTTTTCTGACGAGCTGCGCGAAATGTCCTGATATAACGGCAAAGGGGGACGGTATGACCCCGTCCCCCTTGCCGATGCCTGTCTCGCGGACACTCAGAGATATTCCTCAATCCCCTCCAGCCCCTCCAGCGCTCCGCACGGCAGCGAGACATGCCTCCCCCCGATGTGGGGGTCGCGCGGATTGACACGGATCACGGTCGCCTTGAACTGGTGGCCGAGGTCTTCGCTCATGTATCGGATCGTCGGGATCGCCGTGCCGGCCCCCATTTCGATGACGACCATCGGCGCGTGCCTGTGCTGGCCGAGGAAGCTGTCGAAGCGCATCTCCTGGCCGCGGGTCCGGTTCGGCAGCCAGGAGTAGTCGCCGAACATGAGGATGTTGGGACGTGCTGTGTGGCCGCAGTGGCGGCATAGCGGCACGTGCCGGGCGCGCATGGCATCGAAATCGACCGGGATCGTCTCGTCGTTGTCCCAGATGGCGCTGCCGCAGGGCGACAGACACTGCAGGTGATGGATCGAGCCGTGCACCTCGAGGACCTGGTCCTCGCGATAGCCGGCCTTCTGGAACTGGCCGTCGACGTTGGAGGTGACGACGAAGCTGTCCTGAGCGAAGCGTTCGGCCCACTCCTGGAGCATGTAGAAGCCCCGGTGCGGTGCGGTGTCGCGATAGAGGTTGGTGCGGTGACCGTAGAATCCCCAGCCGAAGGCCGGGTCACCTTCGAAGTTGGCCGGGTTGGCGGCACCGATGAAGTTGATGCCGAGGCGCGCGTACATCGGGTAGGCGTTCCAGAAACCCTGGTCGCCGCGGAAGTCCGGCAGGCCGGAATCAACCCCCATGCCTGCTCCAGCGGTAACGATCATGACTTTTGCGTTGCGGATGGCTGCCGCTGCTGCCTCAAATTTTCCCTGCAAACTCATGGGAACCTCCGATCGTGACAATCGATTGTTAAGTTTTGAGTTTTAAGTTTCTCAAAACTATCTTCATCCGCCAATCCCAACCTTCACCATTACAGGCTTCAGCAAATCGATCACCACCTTGGGGTCAAGGCCGACCAGAAAACCGCGCTTGCCACCGTTGAGGTAGATTCTCGGCAAGGTCGCGATGGACTCCTCCATGTAGACCGGCAGCGCCTTGCGGGTGCCGAAGGGCGAGGTGCCGCCAACCAGGTAGCCGGTGTGGCGGTTGGCCGCATCCGGGCTGCAGGGGGTGATCGTCTTGACCCCGAGGACGCGGGCGAGTTCCTTGGTCGAGACCTCGCAATCGCCGTGCATCAGGACGATCAGCGGGTTGCCGCGATCATCCTGCATGATCAGGGTTTTGACGATCGAATGCTCGGCGACGCCGAGCTCACGGGCAGACACGGCTGTTCCACCACGCTCCTCGTAGGCGTAGATATGGGGGGTGAAGTCGGCCTTTGCCTGCCTGAGCTGGCGGATCGCCGGAGTGACTGGGGATTTGTCCTTGGTCATGATTAACGATAACTCCATATGTCAGGCCACCAAGTCACCAAGACACCAAGGTTGAAGCGGGTTAACTTTAGTATGGCCCTTGGTGTCTTCGCGCCTTCGTGGCTATTCGTCATGTTTGATGGATTATCAGACCTCTAATAAATCCAGGAAACGATCATCGACAGCAGGCTCGCGACCGTCACCAGGATGCAGGCTGCACCAAGGCCGTTGAAAAACGGCCGAAGTACCTGCCGGCCACGGATGCCGAGCGGCAGGACCAGGCCGAGCAGGGCACCGCCGATGGCACCGCCGAGGTGCCCGGCGTTGTCGGCGCCGATCACCAGGCCGAAGACGAAGGCGATCGCCGCCCAGCGCAGCATGTGGTTGCGCCAGGTGTGCGCCATGGTGCCGCCGACGCGATGATAATAGGTAATGGCGAAGCCGATCAGGCCGAACAGGGAGCCTGAGGCGCCGACCACCGGAACCCATTGCTTGAGGTAGAAGACCTGCCAGGCGAGGCCGGCCAGGGTTGCCGTG
>JBFHOZ010000154.1:0-5287 GCA_041592975.1 Desulfuromonadales bacterium | reverse complement strand
GTTGCGGATGACTTCGGGTTTGCCGTCGGCATTCTGCCGCAGGCTGATCAGTTCGTGCGTGAGGGCATCAATTTTGCCCAGCGTTTCCACATTAAAAATGCCGTCCTCGTGGTCGTCGTTCACGATGCCGACGATGACGAAATCGTAGAGGTTGTAACGCGCTTTCACTTCGTTGTGGAAGACGCGGATGTATTCGTCCTCCGCCAGCATGTTTTCCGGATCGTTGTCGAACCGGACATCCGGAAACTGCCAGAGGAAGAGAAGGGCGGCAACCACCGTCAGGAGTGTCACCAGCCAGGGTCGGCGCAGGCTGAAATCGGTCAGCATCAGTTTCATATTGTTATCGCTCCGCGTATTAATATTCGAAAAATTATATATATTAATCAGACATAAATGTCAATCCGTCGTAAAATTAGACTTCTTTAACTGTTAGCACAAAATGCTTTTTTTTCCACGGTCGCCATCGAAAAAATGTCTGCCGCATGACAGAAGAATTGAATTGTAATAAAACGCGGTTTGTACTAGTATAACAAGCCTGTTTCCGCTGCAATGTCGGACAGTTATATAATTTCGAAAAAAAGTTTGATATCCCCAAACAAAGGAGTGGACGATGAAACGCATCCTGTTCTTGCTGACGACCCTGCTGCTGGCGGTCTGTCTCAACACCGCCTCCGCCGAAGAGAAGAAGGACCCCCTGGCCGCGTGGAAGCCGAAGTTCGATCCGAGCGGCGCCAAGCACACCTACATTCTCTCCAACATCTCGCACCCGGTTATCGAGGGGGTCGCTGTCGGTTACCGCATCCGCGACGCCGTCTGGGAGAAATCGAACGGGCAGATCTACGTCGACTACCGCCCGCTGGCCCAGCTCGGCGGCGAGAAGGACGTCATCGCCAAGCTCAAGCTCGGCGCCGTCCACGGCATGCTGAGCTCTTCGGTCGCCGCCCAGAACGTCGCCGACCGCCTCGGCATCGTCAACCTGCCGTACGTCGTCGACACCTTCGAGAAGCTCGACACGTTCCGCAACACCCCGGAGCTCTGGAAGCCGTTCACCGAGAGCGCCCTTTCCAGCGGCATCATGACCGTCGACGTCACCGGCTACGGCCCCTACGGCTGGGCGACCAACACCCCGGTGCAGAAGATCGCCGACGCCAGGACCATCAACTTCCGCATCGCCCAGGCGCCGCTGAACGCCGACTTCTACAAGGCCTGGGGGATGAAGTTCACCGTCATGCCGTGGCCGGACGTGCCGCAGGCGCTGCAGACCGGGGTTATCACCGGCCTCGATCACACCGCCATCGTCTGCAACATCACCAAGAAGTTCAACATCTCCAAGAACTTCACCGAGCTCGACTACGCCCAGGGGCTGTTCATTCACCTGATGAACAAGAAGTGGTTCGACAAGCTGCCGGCCGACCTGCAGAAGGTCATGATCGAGGTCATCGAGGAGGAGAGCGCCAAGACCCGCGAGCTGACCAAGCAGCAGCACACCGACCAGGTCGCCAAGGCGAAGGAGGCCGGCGTCTCGTTCTACAGGCTTTCGGCCGACGAACAGCAGCAGCTGGTCGAGCTGGCCGCGCCGGTGCTTCAGAAGTGGGGCGAGAAGATCGGCGCCGACTATCTCAAGACGGTGCAGACGGCTCTTGCCAAGTAACCTGATTTAATATATATTTTCACGGCGTAAAACCGGCCGGGGATGCCACGCGTCCCCGGTTTTTTTTGGACTGCAGATGCTGAAGAAGATCGTTCGCGCCATCGACAAGTCGTTCTCCTTTTTCGAGGAGTGGACCCTGTTCATCACCGTCGCCGTCGCCCTCTGCACGGCGATGGCCAATGTCATCCTGCGCAAGACGACCGCCACCTTCAGCATCTACTGGTCGGACGAGGTGGTGCGCAAGGTCATCTTCTTCTCGACCTACATCGGCTGCGTCGCCGCCATCCGCAGCCGCTCCCTGATCCGTATCGACGCCCTGCCGCAGATCTTCCCGATCCTGAAGAAACCGCTGACCCTGCTCAGCCACCTGGCCGTCCTCGTCTTTTCGTCGGCGATGGTCTGGCTCGGCGGCCAGATGACGGTGCAGGCCTACCATGACCAATACCTGAAGACGGTGTCGCTGCAGATTCCGGAGTGGATCTTCTACGCCGTGCTGCCGCTGATGGGGGTGATGATGTTCGTCCGCACCCTGATCGTCATGGTCGAGGACTGGCGCGGCGGCCCGCTGACCGGCGCCGCCGGGGAGGAGCAGAGCTGATGTCGGCCGAGTACCTCCTCATCCTCGCCGTCATGCTCGGGGCGCTGGCCGCCACCGTGCCGGTCTTCATGGCGCTCTTCTTCACCGGCACCATCGGCCTGGTCTGGCTGATCGGCATCGACGCCCAGATCGTCATCGAGGTCCTCTACCGGAGCATGGACAAGTTCGCCCTGATCGTCGTCCTCTTCTTCGTCCTCTGCGGCAACATCATGACCACCGGCACCATCGTCCGCAAGCTGATCAAGACCGCCAACGCCCTGGTCGGCTGGCTCCCCGGAGGCCTGGCGATGGCCGGCATCCTCGCCTGCGGCTTCTTCGGCGCCATCTCCGGCTCGACCGTCGCCACCGTCGTCGCCATCGGCGGCTTCATGATCCCGGCGCTGATCGAAAACGAGTACGACGAGCGCTTCTCGGTCGGCATCATGACCACCGCGCCGATCCTCGGCGTCATCATCCCGCCGTCGATCTCGATGATCCTCTACTCGATGATCAGCAACGACCCGCTCGAAGCCCTTTTTCTCACCGGCTTCATCCCGGGGATGCTGATCATTGTCGGCATGTCGATCTACGCCTACGCCTACTGCAAGAAAAAGCAGTTCAAGACCGCCGAGCGGATTCCGTTCTCCGAGCTCGCCAAGGTGCTGAAGGAGAGCGGCTGGGCGCTGTTTTTGCCGGTGCTGATCTTCGGCGGCATCTACTCCGGTTACTTCACCGCCAACGAGGCGGCGGTGGTCGCCTGCTTCTACGCCTTCTTCGTCGAGATCTTCATCCACAAGGACATGAAGATCGGTGACGTCAAGAGGGTGGTCGTCTCCTCGGCGGTCACCTCGGCCACCCTGCTGGTGATCGTCGCCGGCGCCTCGGTGTTCGGCGAGTACCTGACCTTCGAGCAGATCCCCGGCAAGATCGCCACCGCCGTCGTCGACAGCATCCAGTCCCCCTGGGTCTTCCTGCTGGCGGTCAACATCCTGCTGCTGATCGTCGGCATGTTCATGGACATCATCTCCGCCACCCTGATCCTGACGCCGATCTTCCTGCCGCTGCTCTCGAGCTTCGGCATCGACACCATGCACTTCGGCCTGCTGATGACCATCAACCTCGGCATCGGCTACTGCACGCCCCCCCTCGGCGTCTCCCTCTACATCTCCGGCGCCGTGGTCGACCGCAACCTGGTCTACGTCTCCAAGGCGGTCATGCCGTTTCTCGCCATCCAGATTGTGATACTCTTGATACTGACCTACTGGCCCGATCTGGTCCTGCTGCTGCCGCGGCTGGTCTACGGGTAGCCACACACCGCTTCACCGGGAGGGATCTTCATGCGTCCGAAAGTTCTGGTACCGGTCAACGACTCCGAGGCGGCCGAGCGCACCATCGCCGCGATCCTCGCCAACAAGGAGCGCTTCCCGGTCACCCTCACCCTGCTGCACGTCGTCGACGTCAACAAGCTCGCCTACCGGATGATCCCCGACTTCCAGGTCGACATGATCCGCGAGAAGGCGATGGCGGTCGGCGAGACCATCCTCAAGCGGATCAAGGAGCGCTTCAACCTGGCCGGCATCAGCACCGTCGCCCGCCTCGAGGCCGGCTCGCCGCGCGAGGTGATCACCCGCATCGCCAACGAGGAGGAGTTCACCCTGCTGGTGATCGGGCGACGCGGCATGGGGGAGATCCGCGACGTGCTGTTCGGGTCGGTCTCCAACCACGTCCTGCACCACGTCAACTGCCCGGTGCTGCTGATCTGAGACCGGACGCATGCCGACACCCTTTACCGACAGCAGCATCAGGCAGCTCGAACAGCGGGGCATCCCGCCGGCCGAGGCGGCACGACAGCTCGAGCGGCTGCGGCGCGGCAAGGCGTTCCTGAGGCTGGAATGCCCCTGCACCGTCGGCGACGGCATCCTCCGCCTGGCCGATACCGTGCCGATCGCTCTCTGCCGGGCCTTCGCCGGCAACCGCGCCCGCTTCACCCGCTTCGTACCGGCCTCCGGCGCCGCCACCCGGATGTTCCAGGGGCTGTTTCCGGCGGAGCTCGATCCCGACAAGGCCGCCCGTTTCCGCCAGGAGATCACCCGCTTCCCCTTCTGTCCCGAGCTGGCTGAACTGGCCGGGCACGAAGATCTCGATGACCGGGCCCTGTTCAGCCTGCTGCTCGGGGAGAACGGGCTCGGCCTCGCCGACAGGCCGAAGGGGCTGCTGCCGCTGCACCGCGGCCGGGACTACAACCGCACCGCCTTCGACGAGCACCTGATGGAGAGCCACCGCCTCGGCATCACCCGGTTTCACTTCACCGTCAGCCCGGACCACCTGGCGCTCTTCGAACAGCAGCTGGAACTGGCCAGAGACGCCCTCGGAGGGGACGCCGGCATCGACGTCGGCTTCTCCCTGCAGTCGCCGCGGACCGACACCCTCGCCCTCGACCTGGCGAGCGACAGCCCGTTTTGCGACGAGCGGGGGGAGCTGCTGTTCCGCCCGGCCGGGCACGGCGCCCTGCTGCCGAACCTCGAGCAGTGCGGCGGCGACCTGGTGCTGATCCGCAACATCGACAATGTCGTGCCGCAGCGGCTGCAGGAGCCGTATCAGCTCTGGACCGAGATCCTCGGCGGGCTGCTGCTGCAGACCCAGCAGCAGGTCTTCGCCTTTCTGGAGCGACTCGGGGAGAATCCGGACGGCGAGGCTCTGCCCGGGGCACGGCGGTTCCTGCGTGAGACCTTCGGCCGGAGCGTCGACGACACCCTGCCGCCGGCCGAACAGGCACCCGAAATCGTCCGGCTGCTCGACCGGCCGATCCGCGTCTGCGGCATGGTGCCGGTCAGCGGCGCGCCGGGCGGCGGGCCGTTCTGGGCCAAGGATGCGCTCGGCCAGGTCACGCCGCAGATCGTCGAGGGGGTGCAGATCGACCCCGACGACCCGGCGCAGCAGGCGATCCTCGCCGCCGCGACCCACTTCAACCCGGTCAACATCGCCTGCTCCCTGCGTGATCGGGAAGGGGCTCCCTACCGCCTGGACGATTTCATCGATGCCGAAGCTGCCCTTATTAC
>JBFHOZ010000153.1:0-5296 GCA_041592975.1 Desulfuromonadales bacterium | reverse complement strand
GCTGACGCCTGGCCCGCTACGATCCTGCCGTACCGTTATCGCTGATAGGAACCGGGATGCGGTTGGGGAGGACATCCCGGAAAAGATCAGCCCGGCGGCAGAATTCAAAATGCTCGAAAGAATAATCCAGATACCGGCGGCTTGCCAGACAATTCTTTCCATCACCGGCAAACGATCCATACATCCTTTCTCAGGTGGTCAGAACGTTCCGAAGACGGCCCCATCCTCGTCGTCAAGGTGCTCTGCCGTCAATTCGAGGCAGCCGGAACTTTTCCCCGGCAGGGGAGCGATATAGCGCTGCCCGGCGCCGGCTGCGTCGGTCCGGAAGAAGCCGATCATCTCCTGCAGCTGGTTCGACTGGCTGGAGAGCTCCTCGGAGGTCGAGGCCATCTCCTCGGCCGAGGCGGCATTCTGCTGGATCACCCGGTCGAGCTGATGGATGGCGCTGTTGATCTGCGCGGAGCCGGCGTCCTGCTCGCGGCTCGAAGCGGTGATTTCCTGGATCAGCTCGGCCGTTCTCTGGATATCGGGGACGATCTGCTGCAACAGGTGACCGGCCTTTTCGGCCACGCCGACGCTTGTCCCGGAGAGTTCGCTGATCTCGCCGGCGGCGACCTGGCTCCGCTCGGCCAGCTTGCGCACTTCGGCGGCGACCACCGCGAACCCCTTGCCGTGCTCGCCGGCGCGGGCCGCCTCGATGGCGGCGTTGAGCGCCAGCAGGTTGGTCTGCCGGGCGATCTCCTCGATGATGTTGATCTTTTCGACGATCTCGCGCATCGCCTCGACCGTGGCGTTGACGGCCGCTCCCCCCTCGCGGGCCTGGTCGGCCGCCCGGACGGCGATTTTTTCAGTCTCCGATGCGTTGTCGGCGTTCTGGCGGATGTTGGCGGCCATCTGTTCGACCGAAGAGGAGGCCTGCTCGGCGGCCGCGGCCTGCTCCGAGGCGCCCTGCGACATCTGCATGGCACTGTCGTTAAGCGCCAGGCTGCCGGCGGCGACATTCTCGGCGGCGGCGTGCACCTGGCCGATCACCTCCCTCAGGCGCTCCGACATGGTGCGCAGCGCCGTCCCGAGCTGGTCTCTTTCGGAAATCGTCTTCACCTCGATCGACAGGTTCCCTCGCGAAATCTCTTCCGCCAGTTCGGCATGCCCCTGCAGGTGATCGGACATCTCGTCCAGGGCGGCACCGACCTGGCCGATCTCGTCCCGGAAGCGCAGGTTCAGCCGCTGGCGAAAATCGCCTGCGGAAACATTCTGCACCAGCTCGAGGACCTTCCGGACCGGCTGGGTGATCGCGATCTGCCCGAACCAGTTGGCCATCAAGATGACGACGGAACCGACCGCCAGCGATGCGAGAGTGATCAGCCACCCCAGGTCGCTGAATGATTCGGCGACGACATTGGCGCTTGCCAGGTACTCTTCGTCGGGGACCGACGCGCCGATCACCCAGCGGAACGGTTCGAAATAGGCGAACCGGATCGTCGTCGGGTAGGTTTTGCCGTCAAACGGGTTCGCCATCTCCAGATGGGCCCGATTGATCGTTCCATGGCCGGCCTCCACCGCCCGGCGTACGATCGACTCGCCGATATCGGCACCGCCGGCGTCCCTCAGCGAAAGTTGCCGGCCGTCCGGCTGGACGACGTAGGCGATTCCGTCGTCACCGGCGGAGAGGGCCCAGACGAACCCCTTCTCGCCGATGCGGAAATTGCCCAGCAGGGACTTCATTTTGCCGAGCAGCCGCTCCTCCCCGTCCAGGTCGTAGAGGCTCTCCAGTTCGTCGATGAAAACCCCGGGGGCGATAATGAGGTCGAAGGGTTCGAAGTAGCGGTAGAAGACCGCCTTGTCCCGTTTCGTCGTCACGCTGTGGTACTTGATGTACCCTTCCCGGTTCCGGCGCATCTCGTCGATGTGTTCCTTGCCGGCGAGGTTTTTCCCCTCGCTCTTCGGATGGATGGTCAAAACGCCGTTGCTGTCCATGCCGAAGGCGTAGCCGGTCGCGGCAATTTTCTGGCTCAGCATCTCCTTGCGAAACTGCTTCCACGCCTCCGCCCTCGGGAGTATCTGCTGGTAGTGTTCCGCCTTCCGCCAGAGAGCATCGGCCATCGATCTCAGGTAGTTCTTGACGGCCGTTTCCCTCTGGCCGGTAATCGAATCGTGATTGGCGGATGCCAGGTTGATGGCCGACAGGACAGTATGGTCGAGATTGTTCTTCGCCAGCCGCTCGGAGGCCGTGACCGCAACCGACTGGGTCTTCTGCGAGAAAAACTGCACCGACAGGAGCAGGGCGACGAGTGGGACGATAACGGCGAAGACGATGAAAGAGGTCATTTTCGCGCGCAAAGAGAGGTTCCTGAAATCCATGTGACTCACCAGATGCTGGAGTGGTTCGAGATAAGAATGATGCATCCTGCTTGATGCGAAGGTCAGAAAAAAAACCGGCGCCGGAATGCGGTTGGGGGAGGGACACCCCGGCGCCGGTGACCAAGACTAGAACTGCTCGAATTCCTTGTCGAGATGATCTTTTTCGCCGGCCAGGTCGAAGTCGAGAGCCCCCTTGCGGGCGGCCGAACCGTTCCCCTTGTGCGGCGGGGAATCGACCACCGCCGGGCGCACGACCGGCGGGCCCAGGGACTTTTGCGGCGGCGGCGTCTGTGTGCGGCGAGGAACGGCGGTCAGCTGGCGGCGGTGCTCGTCGCCGATTTCGAAGAACTGCATCATCTCTCGGAGCTGCTCCGACTGGCTGGAGAGTTCCTCCGAAGTCGAGGCCATCTCCTCGGCCGAGGCGGCGTTCTGCTGGATGACCTGGTCGAGGTTCTGGATGGCGCGGTTGATCTGATCGGAGCCGGCGTCCTGCTCGCGGCTGGCGGCGGCGATCTCCTGCACCAGCTCGGCCGTCTTCTGGATGTCGGGAACGATCCTGTCGAGCAGCGCTCCGGCCTGCTCGGCGACGCCGACGCTCGAAGCGGACAGCTCGCTGATCTCGGATGCGGCGACCTGGCTCCGTTCGGCCAGCTTGCGCACCTCGGCGGCGACCACCGCGAACCCCTTGCCGTGCTCGCCGGCGCGGGCCGCCTCGATGGCGGCGTTGAGCGCCAGCAGGTTGGTCTGCCGGGCGATCTCCTCGATGATGTTGATCTTTTCGACGATCTCGCGCATCGCGCCGACGGTCTGGTTGACTGCCTTCCCCCCCTCGCGCGCCTGGTCGGCGGCCTGGATGGCGATCTTCTCCGTCTGCAGGGCATTGTCGGCGTTCTGGCGGATGTTGGCGGCCATCTCCTCGATCGAGGAGGAGGCCTCCTCGGCGGCCGCCGCCTGTTGCGAAGCGCCCTGCGACATGCTCATCGAGCTGTCGTTCATCGCCTGGCTGCCGGTGGCGACGTTCTCGGCCGCTGACTTGACGCCGCTGACCACCTCGGTCAGCCGGCCGCACATGGTTTTCAGCGCCTGCATCAGCTCGTCCTTCTCGGAGCGCCGATGGATCTCGATATTGAGCTTGCCGTCGGCGATCTGCTTGGCAACCTCGGTCGCCTCGCGAATCGAACGCATCATCTTGCGCATTGCCTTGAGCAGCTGGCCGGCTTCATCCTTCGTCTCCACCGGGATATCGCGGGTCGTATCACCGGCGGCGAGGTCGTTGGCGACCTCGACCGCCAGGTTGAGCGGCCGCGAGATGCTGCGACCGATGAAATAGGCGAGCACGGTCAACAGGGCGATGATCAGGGTGACCGCCATGGCGGTTTTCGTCAGATGGGAGTAAAAGGCGGCGTCGACGTCCTCGATGTAGACGCCGGTACCGATGATCCAGCCCCACGGCCTGAACCCCTTGACGTAGGAGAGCTTCGGCGCCAGGTAGTCCTTGTTGTCCCCCTTCTGCCAGACGTAATCGACGAAGCCGGCGCCGCTCTTCTCGACCTCCTTGACCATCTCGACAAAGAGATGTTTACCGTTCGGGTCCTTAAAGTCAGCGATATTGTTGCCTTCCAGCTTCTTGACAAACGGATGCATGACCATCCGCGGTTCGAAATCGTTGATCCAGAGATAACCGTTGTCGCCGTAACGCATCCACTCGATCGCCTCGATCGCCATCTGGCGAGCCTGGGTATCGAGCATTTCGCCCGCCTGTGCCCGGTCGTAGTAGTGCTGGGCGGTCGAATGGGCCGACTCGACGATGTTCTGCAGCTTCGCCTTGCGGTCCTCCATCATCGTGTCCCGGCTGCTGAAGATCAGCATTCCGGAATTGAGGACGAACATCGCCAGGAAGAAGCCGACCAGCAGCGTCAGCTTGTACTTGATGTTGATCGCTCCGAGAAAATTCATTTTTCTTTCCTCCCCGAAAGAATTATTTGCCCGTTCAGGCGCCTGTTGCCGACGCCTCTGCCATGTCAATCCATGACCGCTTCTGCCGCCTGGCCGTCGAACACGGCGATCTCCTCGGCGGTGAAGACCCGGTCGATATCGAGGATGATCAGGAACTGGTCGTCGATGTTCCCCATCCCCTTGATGAATTCCGTGTTCAGCCTGGTCCCCAGGCGCGGCGGCGGCTCGATCTGCGCCGCGTTCAGGTCGAGGACCTCCTGCACCGCATCGGCCAGGGTGCCGACGACGATGACGTCGCCGTCAACCTCGATTTCGATGACGATGATGCAGGTGTCGATGGTCTGCTCGACGTTCCGCATGCCGAACTTCCGGCGCAGGTTGATGACCGGCACGACCGAGCCGCGCAGGTTGATGACGCCGAGCATGTAGTCGGGCATCTGCGGCACATGGGTCACCTCGGTGTAGTCGAGGACCTCCCGCGCCTTGCCGACGTCGACGCCGAACAGCTCATCGCCGAGCCGGAAGGTCAGGTATTGTGTTGTCTGAGTCGTGGTCGCGGTTTCCTTCATATCCTCCCCCTGGGTGCGCACTCTATTCAGGCCGTTCAGGCCATCACCATGTTGACGACGGCAAGAAGCTGCTCCGGCTTGAAGGGCTTGACCACCCATCCGGACGCGCCGGCGGCCTTCCCCTGCTGCTTTCTCTTCTCCTCGCTTTCGGTGGTCAGCATGATGATCGGCACGAAGCGGAAGCCGCCCGAGCGGCGAACCTCGCGGATCAGGTCGATGCCGTCGAGTCGCGGCATGTTGAGGTCGGTAATGACCATATTGATCGTCCGGTTCTCCTCGAGCTGCAGATAATCGAGCGCCTGCTGGCCGTCGCGGGCCTCGAGCACGTCATACTCGGCGCCCCGCAGGGTCGACGAGATCACCTGCCGGACCGTTGCCGAATCATCGACGATGAGAATCTTCTTTCGCAT
>JBFHOZ010000152.1:0-5311 GCA_041592975.1 Desulfuromonadales bacterium | reverse complement strand
TGGTCGACTCGATCTCGCCGACTTTCGGCGTCGGGTTGTCGCGGTTGAGACGGTCGAGGAAGATGATCCCCGGTTCGCCGTTGGTCCAGGCCATCTCGACGATGTGGTTGAAGACCTTGCGCGCCGGCAGCTTCCCCTGCTTCTTGCCGTCGCGGGGGTTGACGATGTCGTACTCCTCGTCTTTCTCGACCGCTTCCATGAATTTTTCGGTCAGGCCGACGGAGATGTTGAAATTGGTCAGAACCGTCTGGTCCTGCTTGCACATGATGAAGTCCATGATGTCGGGATGGTCGACCCGCAGGATGCCCATGTTGGCACCGCGGCGGGTGCCTCCCTGCTTGATGGTCTCGGTGGCGGCATCGAAAACGCTCATGAAGGAGAGGGGACCGGACGAGACCCCCTTGGTCGACAGGACGACATCGTTGGCCGGGCGGATGCGGGAGAAGGAGAAGCCGGTACCGCCGCCGCTCTTGTGGATCAGCGCGGTGTTCTTGATCGATTCAAAGATCTCCTCCATCGAATCGCCGACCGGCAGGACGAAACAGGCCGAGAGTTGGCCCAGTTCGCGCCCGGCGTTCATCAGGGTGGGGGAGTTCGGCATGAAATCGAGCTCGGTCATCATGCGATAAAACTCGTCCGCGAGGGCCTTGCTGTCATTGCCGGTGTTCAGCTTGTCCTCGGCCGCCGCTATGGTGACGGCGACACGCCGGAACATCTCTTCGGCCGTCTCGAGGACTTTCCCCTCCTCGTTGCGCTTCAGGTACCGGCGCTCGAGAACGGTCAGCGCATTTTCCGAGAGCGGCAGGGATGATTTCGTCTGGATCTTCTTCTTTTTTGCGGCAGAGCTCTTGGCCATAACATTGCCCCCAATTAAGGATAGAAAAGGTCAGGATTAGGTTGAAAACAGGAAGGATGTCGTCCACCCCGAATTAATAGCACTCTATGTTGTGTCGGTCTGAAATTTAAACCACAACATGTCGTGGCTGTCAAGATGTTTAGGCCTCTTTTTTATTAGTTCAATATTTTCGTGCATTTAACTCTCGTTGACGGGGAAAGCTGCTGACGGTGGCACGAATCGGGCGCCATGAAATCAGGAAATAACCGGTTTACACTCTTCTGCTCGCGTGATAGATTTTTGTCAGTTGATGGTTTTATCTCGGGGTCCGGGTCGATGACGATATCAAAAAATAATGCCGAAAAGACCGAAGTTTACGAGGAGTTGCGGGTCCTGAAGGACGTTCTGACCGTCGCCCAGGTGGTCGTCTCCTCGCTCGATCTGGACGAAGTCCTGCAGAATATCCTGATCAGCGCCATGGCGATCATGGAGATCCCGGCCGGCAGCATCGCCCTGTACGACGAGGAGAGCTCGCGGCTGGAGTTGCACGCCCATGCCGGTCTGAGCGAAAAGTTCGTCAGCAAGGAGCGCTGGCTGGTGAAACCGGGGGGGCTGACCTACGAAATCCTCGAGCAGGGGGAACTGTTCGTGGTCGAGGACACCGAACAGACCGATTTCTTCAACAATCCTTTGGCGATCGAGGAGGGGATCCGCTCGCTGATCGCCGTCCCCCTGAAGATCCAGAACAAGATGGTCGGCGTTCTTTACGTCGACGATTTCGTCCCGCGCAGGTTTCCCGAGAACCGCCTGAGGATTCTCAGCATCCTCGGATCGTTCGCCTCGATGAGCATCGATAACGCGCGTCTCCACGAACAGACCCAGTATCTGGCGGCGACCGACGGGCTGACCGGCCTCTACAACCATCGCCAGTTCAAGATCCTCTTCAAGGAGGAGATTGCCCGCTCGAAGCGCTACGAAAAGAAGCTCGGACTGATCATGTTCGACATCGACGATTTCAAGAAGTTCAATGACACCTACGGGCATCCGGCCGGCGACCGGGTTCTGGTGGCCATCGGCAACATCCTGAAGCGGGTGCTGCGCGAGTCGGACATCTCGTTTCGCTACGGCGGCGAGGAGTTTGTTGTCATGCTTCCGGAAACGGGGATTACCCAGACCCTGAAGGCGGCCGACCGGATCGCCGAGGCGATCCGCCAGGAGACGGCCCGCAAGATGGGGCGGCTCGGTGCCGAGGGGATCACCATCAGCATCGGCGTTGCCGCCTTCCCGCGGGACGGACGGAGCGAAAAGGGATTGCTCAAGGTCGTCGACGACATGCTTTACACGGCCAAGGAGGCGGGCAAGGACCGTGTCTGCCACGTCAGGAAGTAGGTGGATATGACCGGTGAGAAAATTCTGATCGTCGACGACGAAGAGGGGATGCGCAAGCTGCTCGGGCGCGTTCTGGCCAAGAACGGCTATGAATCGGCGGCGGCCGCCAACGGGGAAGAGGCGATGCGCCTGATCGAGTCGGAGCAGTTCGACCTGGTCATCACCGATATCAAGATGCCGGGGGTCGACGGCCTGCAGCTTCTGCAGAAGATCAGGGAGTTCGATCCGGCGCTGCCGATCATCGTCATCACCGCTTACGGCACGGTCGAAAGCGCGGTCCAGGCGCTGCGGGCCGGCGCCTACGATTACATCACCAAGCCGTTCGAAAACGATGAGATCCGCCTGACGGTGGCCAAGGCCTTCGAGCGGGAACGGCTGCTGGCCGAAAACCGCTACCTGCACGAGGAGCTCGAGGGGCGCTACAGCTTCTCCGGGATCATCGGCACCTCCGAGGCGATGCGTCAGGTCTTCGACATGGCCTCATCGGTCGCCTCGTCCAACGCCAATGTCCTGATCACCGGCGAGAGCGGCACCGGCAAGGAGCTGATCGCCCGCTCGATCCACTTCAACTCGAACCGCAAGGACAAGCCGTTCATCGTCCTGAACTGCGCCGCGCTTCCCGAGAACCTGATCGAAAGCGAGCTGTTCGGTCACGAAAAGGGCTCCTTTACCGGCGCGGTGAATTCCAAAAAGGGGCGCTTCGAGCTCGCCCACGAGGGGACCCTGTTCATCGACGAGGTCGGGGAGATGACGCCGTCATCGCAGGTCAAGCTGTTGCGGGTCATCCAGGAGCAGGAGTTCGAGCGGGTCGGCGGGTCGCGCACCATCCGCTGCAACGTGCGCCTGGTCGCCGCGACCAACAAGAACCTCGAGAAGGGGGTACGGGACGGCTCTTTTCGCGACGACCTCTACTATCGCCTGAATGTCGTCAATATCCATATGCCCCCCCTGCGCGACCGGCGTGAAGACATCGAGGCGCTCGCCCGTCATTTCCTCGCGACATACGCCGCCGAAACCGGCAAGAAGATCGGCGACATCTCCCCCCGGGCGTTGAGCTGCCTGCTCGCCTACGAATGGCCCGGCAACGTGCGCGAGCTGCAGAACGTGATCGAGCGGGCGGTTGTCCTGGCCAGGGGGGACACCCTGACCCCGCATGATTTTCCGCAGAACCTGCAGGGGGACGCGCAGATCTGCGTCGATATCCCCGACCGCGACGGCAACCTGACCGAGCTCCTCGAGGACCTCGAGCGCCAGCTGATCCTGCAGACCCTGCGCCGTCACGACAATTCGCAGACCCGGGCCGCCGAGGCCCTCGGCATCAAGCGGACCACCCTCAGGTACAAAATGGAGAAATACGGTCTCGTCTGAGCGTCGATTGTCAGATTCCCGTCTGAAGCCGTCTGTCCGGAACGTCAAGCCGCCTGAATGGCGGCTTTTTATTCGTAATTATGGTATGCAAATTGCTCAAGCATTAACTCTGTTATGCCTGGGTCATTTCTGAACATATTTTTCCGGCGTCCGCTGGGCGTCCTCACGGCGGCGCTGCTGCCGGCGGCCGTCCTGGCGCTGGCGTCGATCGCCGGGTGCCGGGATGTGCCGGTGGACCGTCTTTATTCCCTGCACCTCGACCACGCTCCGACCGAGGCCGACTGGGCGACGGCCCTGCCGCGCCTGGTGACGGTCCGGGGCGGCTTCGCCAACGCTCCCCGCCGGTTCGGCGACATCGATGAGGACACGGTGCACACCTCGACCGCCTCCTGTCACCATGGCGCCGCGCTGCCGGAGCCGCTCGGGGTCGACATGCGCTCCTTCTATACCGACAGCGAGGTTTTTATCCGGCTCAGCTGGGAGGACCCGACCCGCAACGACGGCATGCGCAGATGGACCTACGACGACGAACTCTGGTCGGTCAGCGACGAGTCCGAAGACGGTTTCGGGCTGATGTGGGACGCGCAGGCGAAGTTTCCCCGGTTCACCTGCTCCTATGCCTGCCATATCGACGATTTCGGCGTGTCCGGAGCGAACTTTCACGCCCGCAACCGGATGCGCCTGGCCCGCAGGGACGCCCTGGTCGATCTCTGGAACTGGAAGGCGGACCGGACCGGGCGGTTCGGTTTCGCCGACGACCGGTATCTGACCGACAGGGAGATGCTGGCCGACGTTCCCGGAGAGATCTTCCGCCCGAACTCGGTCGCTGCGGTTGCCGGCAAGGAGCCGTTTGCCGAGGGGGATGCTCCGCTGTACGACGACGAGGAACGCCCGGTCGCATCCCGTTTCCAGCTCCCCGGTGCCGAGGCGCCAGGATACATCACCGACCGGCCGGCGGCCGGCCGGGCCGACATCAAGGCCGCGAGCGTCTACCGTGACGGGCGCTGGACGGTGGTCCTCCGGCGGGCTTTGAACACCGGCGACAGACGGGATGTCGTCTTCCTTCCCGGCGACGAAGCCGGGGTGGCCTTCGGTCTTTCCGTCATGGACAACACCCCCGACCAGCATTACGCCTCCACCACCGAGGAGAGGCTGATCCTCGTGGCCGGACCGCATACCTCAACACGGAGTTCCGAATGAAGCAGATTCTCACCCTGTTCACTTTGTTCGCGATGCTGCTTGGCGGCTGCAGCGACGGCAGCGCCCCTTCGGAGGATGGCCGGCAGATGAAGCGCCTGCAGGGACAGATCGTCGCCCCGCTCGAGGGGACCTACCTCTATGTCTACAAGAAGGGGATGGACCTTTACGGGCCGGCGTTCGCCGTCTCCCGGGCGACCGGCCCGGACGGCGTCTTCGACCTGTCCCTCCCGGACGGCGCGTATGTCGTCGTCGCCCGCAAGAGAAAAGCCGGCGAGGCGACCGGCCCGGTGGTCTCCGGCGACAACCGCAGCGAATTCATGGAACTGGTGGTCGATCGGGACACCACCGGCCTGACCATCATCGCCCCGACCAAGGTCGGCGACACCCGGCGGCTGGCCGAGAATGCGGTGATCACCGACACCGGAATCTCCGGAACGATCTACGACAGCGACGGCAATCCGCTCGAGGGGACCCGGGTGCATGTCTACGATCACGTGCAGATGTCGGAGCGCCCCAAGT
>JBFHOZ010000151.1:0-5332 GCA_041592975.1 Desulfuromonadales bacterium | reverse complement strand
GATGCCGAGCGAGGTGGCGGTGTCCAGACCGATCAGGATTCCCGGCGGTGTCGCATCCGCATCGTACAGCAGCGACGCGACCTCCTCGCCGCGCTCGGTCAGAAAGCTCTGCTGGAAAATCTTGTTATCCGGTTCGATGCCCTTGACGTTGACCGCCGCGACGTTGCGCCGCGAGAGGAGCATCGCCTCCTTGCTGACGAAGGCAGTGGCATTGACGACATGCGGCAGCTGCCTGGCGCGGCTGACGACCGAGGCGGGATCGGCCAGGTCTTCTCCGTGTTTCTGCACCATCACATGGGGGATGTTGCCGAGGATCTGCTGCCGCACGCCATCGTGGAAGCCGGTCATGACCGCCAGGACGACGATCAGCGCCGCCACCCCGAGGGTGATCCCGGCAATGGAGATGAACGAGATCACCGAGATGAAGGTCTGTTTGCGCTTGGCCCTGAGGTAGCGCAGGCTGACGAAAAGTTCGTAGTTCATAAAACCTGGAGGCGCGAGGCACGAGGCGCGAGGCGCGATACATGCGTTAATGAAATTCTAGAACGAATAAGTGTTCTCACTTCGCGTCTCCAGCCTCTCACTTCGCTTCCGGCCGCATCTGCGGAAAGAGGATGACGTCACGAATCGACTGGGAGTTGGTGAGCAGCATGACCAGCCGGTCGATGCCGATCCCCTCTCCCGCGGTCGGCGGCAGGCCGTACTCGAGCGCGCGGATGTAGTCGTCATCCATGGCGTGCGCCTCTTCATCGCCGGCAGCCTTCTCCGCCAGCTGCTTGACGAAGCGTTCGCGCTGATCGTCCGGATCGTTGAGTTCGGAAAAGGCATTGGCCAGTTCCCGGCCGACGACGAACAGCTCGAAGCGGTCGACGACCGTGGGGTCGACGTCATTCTTGCGTGACAGCGGCGACACCTCCGTCGGGTACTGGGTGATGAAGGTCGGCTGCCAGAGTTCCGGCTCGGCGACGGCGTCGAAAACCTCGGTCAGCAGCTTGCCGTAGCCGATGCGGGCATCGAGCTCCAGCCCGAGGCTCCTGGCATAGGCGAACAGCTTGCCGTGATCGTCGATGTCGGATGCGGCGATCGTCCCGTACTTGAGGACCGCTTCGCGCACCGTCAGCCGCTGCCATGGGCGGGTCAGGTCGACTTCGCGCTCACCGTAGGAGAACTTTAGGCTGCCGACCACCTGTTCGGCGACGTGGCAGATCAGCTCTTCGGTCAGGTCCATGAGGTCTTCATAGGTCGCGTAGGCCTGGTAGAACTCCATCATGGTGAATTCGGGGTTGTGCTGGATGGAGATCCCTTCGTTGCGGAAGTTGCGGTTGATCTCGAACACCCTCTCGAAGCCGCCGACCACCAGCCGCTTGAGGTAGAGCTCCGGGGCGATGCGCAGGAAGAGGTCCATCTTGAGGGTGTTGTGGTGCGTGATGAACGGCTTGGCCGTGGCGCCGCCGGCGATCGGCTGCATCATCGGCGTCTCGACCTCGAGGTACTGCCGAGACACCATGAAGTCGCGGATCAGGGAGATGATCCGGCTGCGCTTGCGGAAAACGTCACACACCTCAGGATTGACCATCAGGTCGAGGTAGCGCTGCCGGTAGCGGGTCTCCACGTCCGTCAGGCCGTGCCACTTCTCCGGCAGGGGGAGCAGTGACTTGGTCAGCAGCCGCACCGACCCGGCGCGCAGTGACAGCTCGCCGGTCTTGGTGCGGAACGGCCGGCCGACTGCGCCGACGATGTCGCCGAGGTCGAACTTGCGAAACGCCTCGAAAGCCGCTTCGCCCACCAGGTTCTGCGCCACGTACACCTGCAGACGTCCGGTGCGGTCCTGAATCTGCACGAAGGCCGCCTTGCCGAAGTCGCGCTTGGCCATGATGCGGCCGGCAACCCGGTAGTCGGTCTCGAGGCTTTCCAAAGCCGCGGCGTCATCCCCGGCATGGGCGTCGTGCACCGCCTGCGCCGTGGCGTCGGTACGGAAATCATTGGCGTAAGGGTTGATCCCCTGGCCGCGGAACTCGTCGAGCTTGGCGCGGCGCTGGGCAAGCAGATCGTTCTGTACTTCCGAAGACATAAGCGTAATACCCTATCAATCGTTCAAATGTACGAAAAAAATCAACGGCTCAACAGGTAAGACTCGATGAAACCGTCGAGGTCGCCATCCAGCACGCCATCGGCGTTGCCGACTTCATGGCCGGTGCGGTGGTCCTTCACCATGCGGTAGGGGTGCAGCACGTAGGAACGGATCTGGCTCCCCCAGGCTATTTCCTTCTTCTCTCCGCCCAACGCCTCGGCCTCGCTGGCCTTTTTCTCGGCTTCCAGCTCGTAGAGCCGCGCCTTGAGCTGTTTCATGGCCGTGGCGCGATTCTTGTGCTGGGACCGCTCATTCTGGCAATTGACGACAATGCCGGTCGGCAGGTGCGTAATGCGGATCGCCGAGTCGGTCTTGTTGATGTGCTGTCCGCCGGCGCCGCTGGCGCGGTAGGTATCGACCTTCAGGTCCTTGTCCAGAACTTCGATTTCAATGTCGTCGGACAGTTCCGGGAAGACGAAGACCGAGCAGAAGGAGGTGTGGCGGCGGGCGGCGGAATCGAAGGGCGAGATGCGGACCAGCCGATGAATCCCCTTCTCGGCTTTGAGGTAACCATAGGCATAGTCGCCGTCGACCGTGAAAGTCACTCCTTTGGCACCGGCCTCGTCTCCGGGCTGGTATTCGGTAATCTCCGCCTTGAACCCCTTGCGCTCGCACCAGCGCAGGTACATGCGCAGCAGGATCTCCGCCCAGTCCTGGGCCTCGGTGCCACCGGCGCCGGCGTTGATGCTGACGATGGCGCTGCTGGCATCGTGCTCGCCGGAAAGCATCCGGGCGAACTCCATCTTGTCGACCCGGCGCTCGAGCGCCGGCAGAAGCGAACGGACTTCGGCCAGCGTATCCTCGTCCTCGCTCTCCTCGCCAAGCTCGGCGAGGACCTGCAGGTCTTCCAGTTCCCGCGAGGCGGTTTCCCAGTCGTTGACCAGCTTGTGCAGGCCGGTACGCTCCTTCAGAGCTTCCTGCGCCTTCTCGTTATCATTCCAGAAGTCAGGCCGGGCGACTTCGGCTTCAAGTTCCGCGACCCTTTCCCGCTTGCCGTCGATGTCAAAGATACCTCCTCAGCTCGGCGAGCTTGTCCTGGAGGCTTTTCAGCAATTCGTTTTCTTCGCGAAACATCAGTATCACTCCACATATCGAAGATTGAACGGCGAATTATAACTGCATCCTGCCGGCGGAACAAGGAAAGTTCTTGCTCTGAATGGAGATTTTTTTGTCAGATGGACAAATGGGAGGCAAGCCGTTCAGAAGAAGCGGCGACGCGTCTGCGCGAGCCAGGCCAGGGCGATCAGAAGAAAAGCTCCGGGGACCATATCCCCCATGCGGGAATAGAACCCGGGACGGGCGCCCAGCCCGACATCGCCCACAAGGTAGGCGCTTTCGAACAGGCCGGTCTGTTGCTGCACCCGCCCGGCAGGGGTGATGATGGCCGTAATGCCGGTATTGGCAGCCCTCACCACCCAGATACGGTTCTCGATTGCCCGGAAGCGGACCATCGCCAGGTGTTGCCAGGGTGCCGAGGAGCGGCCGAACCAGGCATCATTGGTGATATTGACCAGCAGGTCGCTCCCGCGAAGCACGTATTCACGGGCCAGCTCGGGAAAGATCACCTCATAGCAGACCAGCACCCCCAGTCGCCGCTTGCGGAACGGCAACGGACTGACTTCGCCGGCAGAGTAGTCGCCGATGCCGACCACCAGCTTGTCGATGAACGGGAAATAATCGCCAAGAGGAACGTATTCGCCGAAGGGGACCAGGTGGACCTTGTCACTGCGTCCGAGCGTCTCCGCCTCGGGGGAGAGCAGAAAAGCGCTGTTGAGGTAGCGGGTGCCGTCAGGCGTCGAGCGGTAGGCGGGGCTGCCGAAAAGAATGCTTGTCCCCGTGTTTACGGCCAGATACTCGACGGATTTCGCCAACGGGCCGCCATCCTGGAAATAGAATGGCAAGGCCGCTTCGGGCCAGACCAACAGGTCTTTGGCCCCGGCCCTTTCGGCACTCAGCGACAGGTCACGATAGACCTCGACCGTGTGTCGCTGATTCTCCGGTCGCCACTTGAGGTCCTGGGGGATGTTGCCCTGGATGAGGCCGGCGCTCAGGGTCTCCGGTCGCGTGTCGAGGTCCTGCCCGAGTCGCCACGCCCCGTAGCCGTAATTGAGCGCGGCGAGGAGCACGACAACAGCCAAAGCTCTCAGGGGGACATCCGACTGTGACCTGGAATGCAGGGCGAGCAGCAGCCCGGCGAGCACGACGTTGCTCAGGACCAGCAGATAACTCAGGCCATAGACACCGAACAGGTCGACCGACTGGATGACCGTCAGCCAGGCCTGCTGAGAATAACCGAGCGTCGCCCAGGGGAACCCGGACAGCAGGAACTCGCGCAGGAACTCCAGGGCGACCCAGAAAACCGGCAGGGTCAGAGCAAGCGAATACCCGCGGTACTCTGCCAATCTCCCCGCCGCCCAGGTCGCACCCCCCCAGTAAAGGGCCAGGTAGATGCAGAGCGCCAGGTAACACACCAGGGAGGCCGCCATCGGCAGCCCGCCGTAGGTCGTCATGACGATATTCACCCAGTAGAGGACGAATGCGAAGAAGACCAGCCCGGCGACAAAGCCGCTCTTGAAGGGTCGTGAGCGCATGACCAGGACCAGGGGAACGAGACCAAACCAGGCGAGAAATGGCAGGTCCGGGAGGGGAAAGGCGAGCGCCATCAGCAACCCCGCCAGGGCACTGGCCAGGGTCACCCGGTCGGGAAGAAACCGACGCATCTCAGGCGTCATCGTCCAGGGGTTGAGTGTTCCTCCACACGCGCACCATGCCGATGCGGCGCTGGTCTGAGTCTTCAACCATCATGACCAGGCCGTTGTCGGCAACCTTCTCGCCGGGCTGCGGAATGTTGCCGAGCAGGTGAAAGAGGTAACCGCCGACCGTATCGAACTTGTCCCGGGCGATCACGATATTGTAGTACTCCTCAAGCTCCTCGACATTCGCCCGGGCGTCGACCAGCAGCGTGCCATCATCCTGCGGCTGCACCCAGTCGACCTCCAGATCGTATTCGTCCTGGATGTCACCGACGATCTCTTCAAGCAGGTCCTCGATGGTGATGAGGCCGGAGGTCCCGCCATACTCATCGACCGCGATCGCCATGTGCACGCGACGCGTACGGAAATCCATGAGCAGCTCATCGATGCGCTTGGTTTCCGGGATGAAATAGGGAGTGCGCATGACATCCGTGAGCGACAGCGTCTC
>JBFHOZ010000150.1:0-5475 GCA_041592975.1 Desulfuromonadales bacterium | reverse complement strand
CCTGGCTGCGTCCGTAGCCGCGGTAATCGAAGATGAAGACCGACAGGCCGACCCGGTTGAGCTGGACCAGGTTGTCGACCCGGTGGGCGATATTGCCGGCGTTGCCGTGGAAGAAGAGCACCGTCGCCGCGGTCTCCTCGCCGGGGATGTACCAGCCGTGCAGCATGGTGCCGTCGGCCGCCGGGAAGACGGCATCCTCGTAGGAGAGGCCGACATTCCCCGGGGTCATGTGCAGGTGGGGGTCGGGGAAATAGAGAAAATGACTCTCCATCATGGCTTCGGCGCTCCCCCCCGGCGGCAGCAGCAGGACCAGGGCAACGAACAGCGGCAGCAGACAGGCTGCCGGCCGGAGCGGAAATGGTCTCCGTTCCACGCCCGTCATTTTATCCTATTTCCGCCAGAATGTCGGGAAAATGAGGACCAGGACGGTGAAGAGCTCGAGTCGGCCGAGGAGCATGCAGATCATCAGCACCGACTTGCCGAACTGGCTGACGTGGGCATAGTTGTCGGTCGGACCGACCGAACCGAGGCCGGGACCGATGTTGCTCAGGGTGGCGATGACCGCCGCGCCGGCCGAGACGAGGTCCATGCCGCTGGCCGCCATCAGGAAGGAGGCGAAGACGAAGACCCCCATGAACAGGGCGAAGAAGCCGAGAATCGCCTGCATCACCTCGCGGTCGACCGGGATGTTGCCGAGCTTGACCAGCCGGATCGCCCGGGGATGGATCAGGCGGAAGAGCTGCACGTGGGCGTGCTTGAACAGCAGCAGGATGCGGGCGACTTTCATGCCGCCGCCGGTCGATCCGGCGCAGCCGCCGATGAACATCAAAAAAACCAGCAGGTACTGGCCGATGACCGGCCACCGTTCGTAGTCGGCGGTGGCGAAACCGGTGGTGGTCATGATCGACACCGCCTGGAAGGCGCTGTAGCGCAGGTTGTCGGCGAACGAGTCGTAAACCTGGCCGAAGTTGAAGATGACCAGGGCGACGATGGCGGCCACGGTGATCCCGAAATAGGTGCGCAGCTCCTCGTTGCGGCGGACTTCCCCGAGGCGGCCGCGCAGGGCCTGGTAGTGGAGCGAGAAGTTGACCCCGGCGAGGAACATGAAGAGGGTCACGACCCAGTCGATGTAGGCCGAATTGTAGGCGCCGACCGAGGCGTTGCGCGAGGAGAAGCCGCCGGTCGCCAGGGTGGCGAAGGAGTGGCAGAGCGCCTCGTGCAGGGTCATGCCGCCGAACATCAGCAGGATGGTTTCGGCGACCGTGAGGATGACGTAGACCCCCCAGAGGAGCTTGGCGGTGTCCTGGATGCGCGGCTTGAGCCGGTCGGCGGTCGGCCCGGGGACCTCCGCCTTGAACAGCTGCATGCCGCCGACGCCGAGCATCGGCAGGATCGCCAGCGACATGACGATGATCCCCATGCCGCCGAGCCACTGGGTCAGCGAACGCCAGAGCAGCACCGATTCCGGCAGCCCCTCGATCTCGGTCAGGATCGAGGCGCCGGTGGTGGTGAAGCCGCTCATGGTTTCGAACATGGCGTCGAGCGGTGACGGGATGGCGTTGCTGATGACGAAGGGGAGGGCGCCGAAGACGGCGTAGAAGAGCCAGCCGAAGGTGACGATCGCGAACCCCTCGCGCACCGACAGATCCCGGTCGCTGCGGCAGAGCCGGAACAGGACCAGGCCGGTCAGGAAGGTGATGCCGGCCGACCAGAGAAAAGAGGCGGCGGCGCCGTCGTTGAAGTAGAGCGCAAACGGGATCGGGAACAGCAGGGCCGCCGCCAAAAACAGCAGCAGCGCTCCGAGAATGCGGAGGGTCAGCTGGATATTCATCTACTCGAAGAACCTCTCGACCTTGGGGAGGGCCTTCGGCAGGGCGAAGATGACGACCCGGTCCCCCTCCTCCAGGGTGCTCTCGCCGTCGGGAATCTGGTAGGAGTCTCCGCGGACGATGGCGCCGATGATGGCGTTGGCCGGAAAGATCAGCTCGCGCAGCGGGGTGCCGAGGATCTCGCTGTCCTTCTTGAGCGCGATCTCGAGAACCTCGGCGTTGCTCCCCTCGATGGCGGTCACCGAAACGATGTCGCCGCGCCGGACGTACTTGAGGATGGCGCTGGCCGCGGCGATGCGCGGCGAAACGCAGGCGTCGATCCCGAGGGTCGGGGCGAGACCGAGCATGTCCGGGCTGTTGATCAGGGTGAGGGTGCGGCCGGCCCCGTGCTGCCTGGCGAGCAGCGAGCTGATGATGTTGGTCTCGTCGCTGTCGGTGGCGGCGATGAAGACGTCGGCATGCTCGACCCCCTCGTCGATCAGGGTCCTGATGTCGGTGCCGTCGGCATGAATGACCATCCCCCGGGCCAGCTTGGCCGACAGCTTCTCGCAGCGCTCCTCGTCGCGGTCGATCAGCCGGACCTCGAAGCGGCGCGCCTCCAGCTCCCTGGCGATGTGCAGGCCGATATGGCCGCCGCCGAGGATAAAGGCGCGCTGCCGCCCCTGTTTTTTCGCGTCGGCGTCCTGCCTGAGCATGTACTGGATCGCCGGCAGATCCCGGGTGTGGGCGAAGATGAAGATCGAGTCGCCGGCCATGATCTGATCGTCGCCGCGCGGGATGAGGGTCTTGCCGTTGCGGGTGATGGCGGTGACGACGAAGCGGTAGATGCCGCGGATCTCCCCCAGCTCCCTCAGGGTCAGGTCGCACAGCGGCGAATTCTCCTCGATGCGGTAGCCGAGAAACTGGATCTGCCCCTCGACGAACTCGGCGACGTCGAAGGCGCCGCTGCGGCCGGCGATCTTGACGATCTCGTCGGCGACGGCGTCGTTCGGGTTGATGAGCAGGTCGATGCCGAGCTTCTCCTTGGAGAGGATCGCCCCCTCGCCGGTGTAGTCGATGCTCTTCACCCGGGCGATGCGGGTTTTGACGTTGTATTCCCGGGCCAGCAGGCAGGCGAGGATGTTGACTTCGTCGAGATCGGTGACGGCGATGAAGATGTCGGTCTCGGTGATGCCGGCATGCTCAAGGGTCTCGGCGCTGGCGCCGTTGCCGGCGATGCCGAGGACATTGAGACGGTCTTCGGCCCGTCGCAGGTTTTCGTCACTGCGGTCGATGAGGGTGACCTCGTGACCTTCGAGGGAGAGCCGTTCGCTGAGGAAGTAGCCGACCTGGCCGGCACCGACGATCAGTATGCGCATGGCGGATCACTTTCTGTGGCAACGGCAAGTTGCCGTTGGCAATTCCGGCAAAATCGCACAAAACGGCAATTTTTGCAAGTCGCTCGGGAGGGCGGAAACGGTTGTGGTCGCTCCCCGAAACGGTTAGAATGGCCGCCAGAAAAGGAATGCCGGGAAAGGTTCGGAATGGACGAGGATCACGTCAAGCGGGAGCGCCGCAAGGCGCGGGAGCTGCGGCAGACGCAGTGGTGGAAGAACCGTATCGCCAGCGGCGAGTGCCACTACTGCGCCGTCCGGGTGCCCCCGTCCGAGTTGACCCTCGATCATGTCGTGCCGGTGTCGCGCGGCGGCCGGACGACCCGGGGGAACTGCGTCGCTGCCTGCAAGGACTGCAACAACCGGAAGAAGCAGCTGACTCCGGTCGAGTGGACCGAGTTCCTCGAGCGCGTCGGCCACGAGGAGCTCTGAACACCCGGGTCACAGCTCCTCGAAGATCTCCTCGTCGTCTTCGTCCTCGTCGTCTTCGTCGGTGTAGTCGTTGTCCATGAAGTGATCGAGAAATTTCTGGTTGTCGCGAATCCGGCGGGCGATGTCGTTCTGCAGCTCGTCCATTTCCGGAAACCGGGACGCCGGTTTCGGTCCCTGCTGCTCGTCCCCGCCGAGATCGTCCCTGTTCTCTTCTTCCGACATGAATTCCTCCGGGTTCTGACGTTGCAAAGAGGTGCCATGATAGCAGAAAAATTGCCCAATTTCACCATCGATGGCATAGTGTCGATATGCGACAGAAGCGCTACAACCTCTTCTCCGAGCATCTGAAAAGCCGCTTCGGCGGCCGGGTGCACAAGATCTCGGTGGACGCCGGCATGAGCTGTCCCAACCGGGGCGGCACCCGGTCGCGTGCCGGGTGCCTGTTCTGTGACCCGGGCGGGTCCGGTGCCGTCGGCATCGAACGGGCCCTGCCGGTCGCCGCGCAGATCGAGCAGGGGAGGGAGGTGATGGTCCGCAAGTACAAGGCGGAACGGTTCCTCGCCTATTTCCAGCCGTTTTCGAATACCAACGCTCCGGTCGGAGAACTGCGCCGCCTCTACGACGAGGCGCTTTCCGTCGCCGGGGTCGTCGGGCTGGCCGTCGGCACCCGCCCCGACTGCCTGCCGGAGGAGGTGCTCGACCTGCTCGCCGATTACCACCGGAGGACCTACTTCTGGCTCGAGCTCGGCCTGCAGTCGATCCACGATTCGACCCTCGATTACCTGCGCCGTGGCCACGATTACGCTACCTTTCTCCGGGCCTACGCCGCGGCGAGGGAGAGGGGGCTGCGAGTCTGCGTGCACGTCATTCTCGGGTTGCCCGGCGAGGACCGGGATGCGATGCTGGCGACGGCCGACGAGATGGCCCGGCTGAAGGTCGCCGGCATCAAGATCCACCTGCTGCATATCCTCGAGGGGACCCGGCTCGGCGAGCTTTACCGGCGGGGGGAGGTTGCGGTTCTCGACCGGGATGATTATGTTGCCCTGGCCGCCGATTTCATCGAGCGGCTGCATCCGGAAACACAGATCCATCGCCTGACCGGAGATGGCCCGCGCGATCTGCTGCTGGCGCCGCTCTGGTCACTGAACAAATGGGAAGTGCTCAATGCGATTGACGATCAGCTCGAACAGCGTAACAGCCTCCAGGGGTGTCTCTGTGCGGCGGACTTTTAGACGGGCGTTCATCGCCGTCGCCCTCCTGCTTCTGCTTCCGGTCGGCTGCGAGAGCCCGCCGGAGACCGCCGAGACGATCGTGCAGAAGATCATCGACGCCCACGGCTCGGCAGACGCGATCGGCAAGGCCGAAGGGTTGCTCTTTCACGGGCATATCCAGGCGCTGGTCCAGGAAGACCACGGCAAGGTCTGGATTCTCTACCGGCGACCGGACAGGCTGCGGGTCGTCATCGACATGGCGAAGTCAGCCGAAGACCGCCTTTATCTCGAGGGGCGCGGCTGGCGCAACAGCGGTCAGGGGTTTGTCGAGGTGTCCGGCGTGCCGCTCGACGTCATGGCCTACCAGACGACGCATCTCGACCTGGCCTACCATCTGTCGCGGGGGGAGTATCAGGCGCGGCTGCAGGAGCCGGTGACCCCCGGCGAGGGGATCCGGCTGGCGCTGACCGGCAGGGGCGGGGAGGAGATGGTGGTCACCGTCGACCCGGCCCGATGGGTCATCCGCACGGTCGAGCGGACGTTCGATATGAGCGGGCAGGCGGTCTCCATGGGGGTGGTCTACGAGGAGTACCGGGCGGTCAAGGGGGTCCAGCTGCCGTTCCGCATTCT
>JBFHOZ010000149.1:0-5521 GCA_041592975.1 Desulfuromonadales bacterium | reverse complement strand
GCCGCCGTCGCCGCCGTCGCCTCGGGTCCGCCGGCGATGATCGTCAGGGAGGGGGCCTGCAACTTGAGCGCGCGGCTGACCGCAAGCATGGTCCGGCGGTTCCAGGTGTAGAGGGGGATGACGACGAGCTGCGGAGACGGCTTGAGGATGGCGTGGCAGATTTTTTCGACCGGATCTCCGGGGAAGAAATCGAGCAGCCGGCAGCGGCAGTCCTTCCGCGCGTGCACCATGGCCGCAAGGCAGGCGGCGGCCAGCGGCGTCGCCTGCCGCGACCTGCGCACGTGCAATGTCGGAAGAACGATCTTCATGCCTTCTCCTGAAACGACAGCGACAGCCCTGGCGGGAGACTCCAGCCGCCAGCCCTCTACAACAATAGATGCTTACGCCTCGATTTCAACCGGCGGCGGCGCGTCGAGGTTGTCGGTCGAGACGGCGACCCCCTTGCGTCTGAAGATCGGCTCAAGTTCGTCGAAGCGGCTCCTCAGCTGGTTGAGGGTCGTGGTATAGCCGTAGGCCATGATGTGATTGCGGGCGACCATGCTCATCGGGTTCTGGAAAAAGAGCAGCGACTCGTCCCGCCCCGGCTCGAACAGGACGATCTCGACCTTCGGGTACTTGTGGCGATAATTCTCGACGGCGCTGGCGATGTTCTCCTTCGCCTCGATGCGCCGCGACTGCTCCCAGGAGAAGTTGAGGCCGAGTTCGGAGACTCTCGAGCACTTGCCGTAGGAGAGCGACGGCAGGCAGGTGTGTTCGGGGTCGTTGTCGATCGGCACCCGGGGATTGATGACGATGACCAGCTCGGCGCCCCGCTCGATGGCGACGTCGAGGTGCAGGACCTTGCCGGTCGAACCGTCGATATAGTAGCTGTCGCCGACCCGGTACGGACGAAAGAAGTAGGGGATGGCGCAGGAGGCGGTGATCGCCTGGCAGATATGGCTGTCGCGGTACCCCTCGGTGCCGAAGATGACCCGCTCGCCGCGGTCGAGGTCGTAGGCGGGGATCAGCAGGTCGGCCTTCAGATCGTCGAAGCGGTCGCGCAGGTTCTCGGTGCGGAAGGCGTTGCAGAGGTAGCCCTGCAAGGGGTCGAGGGAAAACAGGCCGGCCGGGAACTGCTCCTGGACGATGTAGAGGAAATCGTGCAGGTTGAATTTCCACTTCTGCCGGCGGTGATGGCGAATGATGGCATAGAGGTTGGCGATCAGCTCGAAGGTGGCGGCGACCGTGCTGCGCAGGTCGAACTTGTAGATGTCCTTGCGGTTCCAGTTGAAGACCTTCCGCTCGTCGCGGGCGATGGTGCTGTAGAGGTCGGCCGGGCGGATCCGGTTGGCCATCAGGGTGGCGATGATCGAGCCGGCGCTGATGCCGAGGTAGGTGTCGAAGCGGTTGATGCTGAAACTGCCGGAGAACAGGCGGTCGAGGGCGGTCAGGGTGCCGATCTCGTAGGCGGCTCCCATGATCCCGCCGCCGGCGAGAACAAGGGCTGTTTTCCGCTGTCGGCGGCGCATGCTATTTTTTTGCTTTGACGACGATGCGGGGCTTGCCGTCCCTCGTTTCAACCCTGAAGGCGACCGGCTTGTCGCCGAACTTCTCGCGGATCTTGGCCCTCTGCTGTTCGAGCATCGAGGCGATCTGCCCCTTGTCCGGCGCCTTGCCGCCGATGTTGCAGGTCTGGCGGGCGGCCATCAGGTCGTTGTAGATGGAGTCGACCTCGTTCCCCCCCTTGCCCTCGGCCGGCGCCGTTTTCGCACCCGACTGGTTCTTGGTGCCGACCGGTTTCGTCACCTGGCTGGCGTTGCGGTGGTATTTCCCTTCATCCATCAGCTTCAGGATGCGCTCCCAGTAGCCGTTGTAGCTGTGGAAGCGGGTGGCGAGGTTCTGGTACTTGAAGCGGAGATCGGTCTGCATGATGCGGCGGTTGGCGAACTGGCGGATCCGCCTGGTCAGGTCCTCGCGGTCCTTCATCGGCTCGCGTTTTTCCAGCCCGGAAAAATACTGCTCGTAGGCGATCTCCAGCGTTTTCATCTGGTGTTCGATCTGCTCGAGTTCCCTGGTGATCCGCTTTCTGTCGTCTTGCATTTCGTCGCGTCCTCCGAAACAGAACTATACTTGAGTTCGATTTTTTTTGCAAAAAGATTTCCCTATCAAGTGCCTGTAAACAGGCTTATTTCTTGACTGTTCCGGCGCCATTGGCAATAATGAACGGCCTGTAAACGAACCGGGAGTTGAGCGTGTCCGAGAGTCGAAAAACAGCCGCCGTGATCCTCGCCGCCGGACAGGGGACGCGGATGAAATCGGAGTTGCCGAAGGTCCTGCACGAGATCGCCGGAATGCCGCTCGCCGCCTGGCCGGCCGGGCTCGCCCTGCGGCTCGGCTGCGCGCCGACGGTGCTGGTGGTCGGACACGGTGCCGACCGGGTCCGGGAGAGGCTTGCCGACGCCCGCCTCGACTACGCCCTGCAGGCCGAGCAACTCGGCACCGGGCATGCCCTGCTCTGCGCCGAGGAGGCGTTGTCCGGCTTCACCGGAACCCTGCTGCTGCTCTGCGGCGATGTGCCGCTGCTGCGCCAGGAGACCCTCGCGGCCCTTCTCGCCACGCATCGCGCCGGCTCGGCGGCGGTGTCGCTGCTGACCGCCGTGGTCGACGACCCGACCGGTTACGGGCGGATCGTGCGCGACGGCGACCAGGTCGCGGCGATCGTCGAGCAGAAGGACGCCTCGCCGGAAGAGCTGGCGATCGGCGAGATCAACGCCGGCATCTACGCCTTCGAGGCCCCCTGGGTGTTCACGGCGCTGAAGTCGGTCGGCAACGACAACGCCCAGCAGGAGTACTACCTGACCGACATCGTCGCCGCCGCCAACCGCCAGGGGAAGACGGTGTCGGCCCTGGTCGTCGACGAGGAGGAAGTGATGGGGATCAATGACCGGAGCCAGCTGGCCGAGGCTGCCGCCGTCATGCGCCAGCGGATCAACGGGCAGCTGATGCGCGACGGGGTGACGCTGGTCGACCCGGACGCCTGCTACATCGACGCCGGCGTCACCGTCGGCGCCGACAGCATCATCCACCCGAACGTCCACCTGCGCGGCGCGACCCGGATCGGCCGCGCCTGCGTCATCGAGCCGGGGGCGGTGATCACCGCCTGCACCATCGGCGACAACGTGCATATCAAGGCCGGGTCGGTGCTGACCGAATCGGCGGTCGGCGACGGCTGCGCCATCGGGCCGATGGCGCACCTGCGCCCCGGCACCCGGCTGGCCGGCGACAACAAGATCGGCAACTTCGTCGAGACCAAGAAGGCGAACCTCGATGTCGGTTCGCAGGCGAGCCACCTGACCTACATCGGCGACGCCGAGGTCGGCAGGAACGTCAACTTCGGCTGCGGCACCATCACCTGCAACTACGACGGCGCCAACAAGCACGTGACCGAAATCGGCGACGACGTCTTCGTCGGCAGCGACGTCCAGTTCGTAGCCCCGGTCAAAATCGGCCGCAACAGCGTCATCGGCGCCGGTTCGACCATCACCAAAGACGTCCCGCCCGACGCGCTGGCGATCTCCCGCGCCCAGCAGAAGAACATCGAGGGATGGGCGAAGAAGAACAAGAAGAGCAAAAAATGATTCAGCCACGAAGTCACCAAGGCACGAAGAGCGCCGGGCATATTGTCAGGATGCTCAAGAACTGATCTGGACTTTCCTGGTGTCTTCGTGTCTTGGTGGCCTCGTATTGAATTTGGAGATTAAGATTTATGTGCGGAATTGTCGGATACATCGGCGCGCAGCAAGCATCGCCGATCATCTTTGCCGGGCTGCAGCGGCTCGAATACCGCGGCTACGACTCGGCCGGCATCGCCACTCTCGACGATGGCAGGATCGCCATCCGCCGGGCCGAGGGGAAGCTGGTCAACCTCGATGCCGTTCTGCGCGAGAAGCCGCTCTCCGGCCCCCTCGGCATCGGCCACACCCGCTGGGCCACGCACGGCAAGCCGTCGGAGATCAACGCCCACCCGCACAAGGCGAGCAAGTTCGTCGTCGTTCATAACGGCATCATCGAGAACTACCTGCAGCTCAAGGAGCGCCTCAAGGCGCTCGGCCACACCTTCAGCTCGGAGACCGACACCGAGATCGTCGCCCACCTGATCGAGCAGTACGGCAAGGAGGGGTGCGATTTCGAATCGGCGGTGCGCGGCGCCCTCGGCGACGTGCGCGGCGCCTACGCCGTCGCCGTCCTCTGCGCCGACGAGCCGGACCGGATGATCGCCGCCAAGCTCGGGTCGCCGCTGGTCGTCGGCCAGGGGGAGGGGGAGTACTTCGTCGCCTCCGATATCCCGGCGATGCTCTCCCACACCCGCGAGATGATCTTCCTCGAGGACGGCGAGATGGTGGTCTTCAGCCGCAGCGGCATGCGCATCAGCACCCTCGAGGGGGAGCCGGTCGAGCGTGCGGCCAAGACCATCACCTGGTCGCCGCTGATGGCCGAGAAGGGGGGGTACAAGCACTTCATGCTCAAGGAGATCCACGAGCAGCCGCGGGCCATCGCCGACACCATCGCCGGCCGGGTGCAGGAGGACGAGAGTGCGATCTACCTCGAGGACCTCAACCTCACCGAGGAGGAGCTGAAGCGGTTCGAAAAGATCTTCATCGTCGCCTGCGGCACCTCATGGCACGCCTCGCTGGTCGGCAAGTTCATGATCGAGCAGCACTGCCGGGTGCCGGTCGAGGTCGACATCGCCAGCGAGTTCCGCTACCGCAACCCGATCGTCACCGACAGGACCCTGACGATCGTCGTCAGCCAGTCCGGGGAAACCGCCGATACCCTCGCCGCCCTGCGCGAAGCGCGCGGCAAAGGGGGGAAGGTCGTCTGTATCTGCAACGTCGTCGAATCCTCCATCGCCCGCGAGAGCGACGGCATCATCTACACCCACGCCGGTCCGGAGATCGGCGTCGCCTCGACCAAGGCGTTCACCACCCAGCTGGTCGCCCTGTTTCTCTTCACCCTGCACTTTGGCCGTTGCCGCGGCATCGTCACCGCCGACAACTGCCGCAACCTGGTCAACAGCCTCGTCACCCTGCCGCGCCTGGTCGAGGAGCTGCTGCAGCTCGACCTCTCCATCGAGGAGATCGCCCGCGACTTCTTCCAGGCGCGCGACTTCCTCTACCTCGGCCGCGGCAACCAGTACCCGGTGGCGCTGGAAGGGGCGCTCAAGCTCAAGGAGATCTCCTACATCCACGCCGAGGGGTACCCGGCCGGCGAGATGAAGCACGGCCCCATCGCCCTGATCGACGAGAAAATGCCGGTGGTGGTCGTGGTGCCGCAGAACGAGACCGCCGAGAAGGTGGTCTCCAACATGGAGGAGGTGCGGGCCCGCGGCGGCCGGGTGATCGCCATCACCACGGCCGGGTTCGACGCGGTCACCGGCCAGGCCGACGCGGTCATCGAGGTGCCGCTGGTGGCCGACGAGCTGATGCCGGTGCTCACCTCGATCCCGCTGCAGCTGCTCGCCTATCACATCGCCGTCTTCAAG
>JBFHOZ010000148.1:0-5731 GCA_041592975.1 Desulfuromonadales bacterium | reverse complement strand
GCGATGCCGGCCGCCATCTCCCCGACCGAGGCGAGCCGGTCGGCGCGCTCCATCTGCCGGTAGTGGTACCGCTCCAGCTCTCCCCTGGCCTTGCCGAGGTTTTCGACCATCGAGTTGAAGCTGCGCATCAGCACACCGATTTCGTCGTTATGGTTGGCCACCATCCGGACCGTCAGATCACCCTCCTCGACCCTGGCCATCTTCTCGACCATGTTGCGGATCGGTCGCTTGACGAAACGGATGAGGATGAACGAGATCCCCAGCGACAGCAACAGAATGATGACGGCGGTCGAGCCGAAGAAAAATCTGGAGGTCTCCCGGATCCGCCGGGCCATGTCCTCGAGGGAGAAGTTGAGATTGAGCACGCCGATGACCTTGGGCCCCTCGCCGTGACAGAAATAGCAGCGCTGGTCGGAGACGATCGGCTTGATCATGCCGAGGACCCCTTCGCCGCCGACCTGGAAGATCGCGAACTCCTCGTCCTTGAGGAACAGGGACATCTCGCTGGGACTGACACGGGAGCCGATTTCGCTCGGATAGCTCGACTTGAGGATCGTCCCGTCGGGGTGGAAGATGCGCAGGTGGGCGAACTCGTTGGTCCGGCCGATCTGTTCGAGGATCGCCTGGACATCTTCGCTGTTGCCGATGCTCATCGAGGTGAAGATCGACTTTTCCACCGTCGACAGCAGCAGCTTGGCGCTTTCCCGGGTTGCGTCGATCAGGTGCTTTTCCTCACGCTGGATGTGAAAGAGCGTGAAGATGCCGATGCCGGTCGTCATCAGCATGATGCTGAGGATAATTACGCGACTGATCAGGCTATTGATGATCAAGGTTTCTCACCCCCGGGCGGCTGCTGCGGAACGGCTTTCTTCTGGCTCTTGGGAGCGTAGACGAACTCCCAGCTGCGGTAGCTTTCGGCCCCCTTGAACTTTTCGTACTCCGGCGGAAAGCCGTCCGTCCTGAACGGTTCCAGGTCGCTGCCGGAGCGGACACCGGTGATCCGGCCCGACGCGTCCTTGATCAACTCCCAGTCTCCGCCGGTCATCGGGTCCGGATAGAGCCTCCGGATATGCCTCTCCGCCTGAAGCGAGCGGGGATCCTTGAGAAGATCCTCGAGTTTCTGCGGAAACATCCCGCCGGCACGACCATGCCGGACCTCGTAAAAGCTTTCGATCGCCTTGCGGTACTGATCGCCGCGCCAGAACAGTTCGGCTTCTCGCGCCCTCTGGGTGATGCTTTTCCAGGTCGATCCGGCGATCCCCCCGGCCAGTCCGAGAACGACGATCATGAACAGGACGACCAGCAGGATCGCCCCCCGTTCATTGTCCCTGTGCCGAGCGCCGGCGGTTCTCATTTGCGTTGCAGCACCCTTTCGGCCGCCTCGACCAGATGCGCCGGCGTCAGGCCGTAGTGCGCCAGCAGATCGTCGGCCGTACCGGACTGGCCGAAAACGTCGCGCAGGCCGACCCGCTCGACCGGCGTCGGACACCCTTCGGCGAGCGCCTCGCAGACCGCGCCGCCGAGCCCGCCGATGACGGAGTGCTCCTCGGCGGTGACGATGGCGCCGGTACCGCGCGCCGTTTGGAGAACCAGATCGACGTCGAGCGGCTTGATGCTGCCGAGATGGACGACCCGTGCGTCGATCTTCTCCTCCGCCAGAATCTCCGCCGCCTGCAGCGCCTGCGCCGTCATCAGGCCGGTCGTGATGAAGGAGAGGTCTTTCCCCTGGCGCAGAACCGCCCCCTTGCCGATGCGGAAATCGCATCCCTCCGGAAAGACGACCGGCACCTTGGCCCGGCCGAGACGAACGTAGACCGGCCCATCGTATTCGGCAATCGCGCGGATGGCGGCTGCCGTTTCCGGCCCGTCGGCCGGGCAGAGGACCGTCATGTTCGGCAGGCTGCGCATGATTGCCAGATCCTCGACCGACTGGTGCGAACCGCCATCCTCGCCGACGGTGATGCCGCCGTGGGTGGCGACGATCTTGACGTTCAATCCCGGGTAGGCCAGGGACTGGCGGATCTGTTCGAAGGCACGCCCGGCGGCGAAAACGGCGAAGGTCGAAGCGAATGGCAGCATCCCTCCGGCCGCCAGGCCGGCCGCCATGCCGACCATGTTGGCTTCGGCGATGCCGGCGTTGAAGAAGCGCTGCGGAAACTCCCTGGCGAACAGCGACGTCTTGGTCGAGCCGGAGAGGTCGGCGTCGAGAACGACGACTTTTTCGTTCTCCCGGCCGAGTTCCACCAGGGTCTGTCCGTAAGCGTCACGTGTTGCGATCATGTCAGTACTCAACGTTGGTAATCCTTCATTCCGTCTGGATGGTGAAATCGAAGCCCCGCCCCCCCGTTCAGGAGTGTCCGAGATGCTCCAGGGCCTGGGTCAGTTCGTCGTCGCTCGGCGGCACGCCGTGGTAGCTTGCCTTGTGTTCGAAGAACGGCACCCCCTTCCCCTTGACCGTCCGGGCGACAATCATGGTCGGCCGCCCCTCGGCCTTCTCCGCCTCGTCGAGGGCCCTGACGATGGCGGCAATGTCGTGGCCGTCAACCTCGAGGACCTGCCAGTTGTAGGCGAGGAACTTGGGGCCGAGCGGGGCGACGTTCATGACCTTGTCGACGTCTCCGTCGATCTGCAGACCGTTCCAGTCGAGCAAAACGCAGAGATTGTCGAGCCGGTAGTGGGCCGCCGCCATGGTCGCTTCCCAGATCTGCCCCTCCTGAACTTCCCCGTCGCCGAGCAGGCAGTAAACGCGGCTGTGCCGGCCGGAGAGCCGCGCCGCAAGGGCGAGACCGACGGCCTGCGACAGTCCCTGTCCGAGAGAGCCGGTGCAGACCTCGACCCCGGGGGTCTTCTTCATGTCGGGATGCCCCTGGAGGTGGCTGCCGAGGCGCCGCAGCCCCTTCAGATCCTCGCGCGGAAAGTAGCCGGCCTGGGCGAGGCAGGCATAAAGGGCCGGGGCGGCATGCCCCTTGGAGAGGATGAACCGGTCGCGGTCCTCCCACTCCGGTCTGCCCGGGTCATGGCGCATCTTGTGAAAATAGAGGACCGTCAGGATATCGATGGCCGAAAGGCTGCCGCCGGTATGGCCCGATTTGGCGAGGTTGAGCATTTTCAGAATCTCGACCCGCAGGCTGCGGGCCGTCTGTTCCAGTTCGTTCAGGGTTGCTTGGTCCGGCATCGATTCCCTCTTCTCGGATCCATCGGTTACGGCAAAAACGAGGCAGCCATCCATCGGACGACTGCCGCTTCTCCATTTGTCAAAAAGATCGACCGTTTCAGTCGTCGTCCCCCATCAGGTAGGAGAGGATGACATCGTCCAGGTCGAATTCGGGCTCGGCTTCCTCGAGATCCTCCTCGAGGATCGGAATCGCTTCCTCGATATCCTCGGCGGTCGCCTCGACCGGGGCCGAGACCTGGGGCGCTTCCTGGCCGACCACTTCCTGCACCTCGGAAACCGTCTCCTCCGGCTTCGGCTTCCCCCCCCTGAGCATCCGCTCGATGACATCGTCGAAGTCGCCCGACTTGAGGCGCTTGAGCATGGTCTTGTGCTGTTCCTTCATCAGCTCCTCGACGACCTGCTCGAGGTTGTCGACCTTGGCGATGTCGGAATAGGAGGTCTTCTGGCGGGCGAGGATGGTTCCCCCCTTGTAGAGAAGGGTGATGATGTTGGTCGTGTTCAGACCGCCATCCTCGGTCTGAACGTGAAAAACCTCACCCTTGTACTTGAAATTGTGATTGAATCCGACGACCATTCCCGTACCTGAAAAGACCTGTATTTTATAAGAGATTCATTCTTGCACATTCCGCCAAATGACACAAGATTCCATTACGCCTTTTGGCGGAATATTTCCTTCACCTTCTCGACCGCCTCGAGGGCATCCTCGGCATAGGCGTCGGCGCCGATCCGGGCGGCGTAGTCACTGGTCACGACCGCCCCGCCAACCATGGTCAGCACCTTGACGCCAGCCTCCCGGAGGGCGGCGATCGTGTTCTCCATCTGCTGCAGGGTCGTCGTCATCAGCGCCGACAGTCCGACGGCGTCGACCTGCAGCTCCAGGGCCTTGTCGATAATCTTCTGCGCCGGCACGTTCTTGCCGAGATCGATGACCTCGAAGCCGTGGTTCTCGAGCAGGGTGCAGACGATGTTCTTGCCGATATCGTGGATGTCCCCTTCGACCGTCGCCATCAGGATGCGGCCGAGCGAGACCCTCTCCGCCCCGCGCATTTCCTCCTTCAGCCGGCCGAAGGCCTTCTGCATGGTCTCGGCGGAGAGCATCACCTGGGGGAGAAATATCTGGTTTTTCCCGAAGCGGCGGCCGACCTCCTCGAGGCCGGGGAGCAGACCCTCGTTGCTGATCTCGAGCGGCTCCAGACCCTCGGCAAGGGCGGCCTCAACCAGGGGCACGATCCCCTCCTCGTCGCCGCCGATGACGGCCGACGCCAGGCGCTCGCGAATCGGCATGGCGGCCGACTCGGCCCGGGACGCCTCCGGCCGGGCGGCGACCCCTCCGTAGCAGGCCACGTACCGCTCGGCCCGCTCGTCGGCGTTGAGCAGAACCATCGCCGCCCGCCAGGCGTCCATCATCCGCTCCTCGAGGGGGTTGACGATGGCGGCCGAAAGCCCGGCCTCGAGGGTCATGGCGAAGAACGCCGAAGAGAGGATCGGTCGCGCCGGAAGGCCGAAGGAGATGTTGCTGACGCCGAGCACCGTCGACAGGCCGAGTTCGTCACGGACCATTCGCAGCGCCCTGAGGGTCTCCATTGCCCGTTTCTGCTCGGCCGAAACGGTCAGGGTGAGGCAGTCGATGATCACGTCCTGCCTGGCGATGCCGGCCGACTCGGCCGCGCCGAGGATTTTCCGGGCGACCTCGAGCCGCCCTTCGGCGGTTTCCGGGATGCCGTCCTTGTCGAGAGCAAGGCCGATGACGGCGGCGCCGTATTTTTTCGCCAACGGCAGGATGACCGCCAGGCTCTTCTCTTCGCCGGAAACCGAGTTGATCAGCACCTTGCCGTCGGCCGCCTTGAGTCCCCGCTCCAGCGCCAGCGGGTCGGATGAATCGAGCACCAGCGGCGCCGGGGCGACCCCGGTCACGGCGTGAACGGCCCGCTCGAGGGCGGCCGGCTCGTCGACGCCCGGGGCGCCGCAGTTGATGTCGAGCAGGTGGGCGCCGGCGGCGACCTGCGCCTGGGCTTCGCGACGGATGTAGGCGGTTTTCCCTTCGAGAAGCTCGGCGCTGTAGCCTTTCTTCCCGGTCGGGTTGATCCGCTCGCCGATGAGCGCGCAGGGAGCTCCCCCGCCGACCGGAACGACGGCGGTCCGGCTCGACAGGAAGCAGCGGTGTTCAGGCGGCGACCAGTCGGTGCTGCGGGCATCGAGAGCCCGGCGGATGGCCCGGATATGTTCCGGCGTGGTGCCGCAGCAGCCGCCGATGACGCGCACGCCGAGCTCGATCAGGCGGTCATGATAGGCGACCATCTCCTCGGGCGTACCGGGGAAGACCGTCTCGCCGTCGATCATGACCGGCAGACCGGCGTTGGCCTGGACGACCAGCGGCCGGGCTGTCGCCGAACGCATCCCGGCGAGAATCTCCGCCATCCCGTCGATGCCGAGCCCGCAATTGGAGCCGACCACGTCGACCAGCGGGTCGAGACCGACCGCGGCGGCGGCCGGGGGCGTCCCGAGAACCGTCCGCCCGCCGTCGTCGAAGGTCATCATCGCCAGGATCGGCAGGTT
>JBFHOZ010000147.1:0-5771 GCA_041592975.1 Desulfuromonadales bacterium | reverse complement strand
GGGACTGGGACCGGTTGCTCGAGGACGATGCCAGCGGTCGCCTCGTTCAGCGGATGGACGAGCTGGTCGACGGGGAGATGCAGCGGTTTACCCGGGTCAGCGGCGATATTGTCCGCAAGGAATTTTTCGGCAAGTACCCGGACCTGGAGGAGATGGTGAAGAGCCATTCCGACGACCAGCTCGGGGCGCTGAGTCGGGGTGGCCATGACCCCGAGAAGGTCTATGCCGCCTACAAGGCTGCGGTCGAGCACACCGGCTCGCCGACGGTCATTCTTGCACACACGATCAAGGGGTACGGTCTTGGCGAAGCGGGCGAGGGGAAAAACATTACCCATGCGCAGAAGAAGCTGAACGAGGAGGAGCTCAAGGAGTTCCGGACGCGCTTCAATATTCCGGTCAGCGACGATCAGATCGCCGAGGCGCCGTTCTACAAGCCGGCCAAAGACAGCCCCGAGATGCAGTACCTGCAAAAGATGCGTCAAAAGCTCGGCGGCTACATTCCGTCCCGCTTCGACGGCAGCAAGCCGATGGCCTGCCAGACCGAGGCGATCATCAGGGAGTATCTCGAGGGGTCGGGCGAGCGGCCGCTCTCGACGACCATGGTCCTCGTTCATCTGCTCGCCAAGTTGCTGCGCGACAAGGAACTGGGCAAACTGATCGTGCCGATCGTTCCGGACGAGGCGCGGACTTTCGGCATGGAGGCGCTCTTCCGCCAGGCCGGCATCTACAGCCACGTCGGCCAGCTCTACGAGCCGGTCGACAAGGGGAGCCTGCTGTTCTACAACGAAAAGAAGAGCGGCGCCATTCTTGAGGAGGGGCTGAGCGAAGCCGGGTCGATGGCGAGTTTCATCGCTGCCGGCACCGCCTATTCCAACAACGGTGTTCAGACCATCCCCTTCTACACCTTCTACTCGATGTTTGGATTCCAGCGGGTCGGCGACCTGATCTGGCAGGCCTGCGACAGCCGGGCGCGCGGCTTCCTCATCGGCGCCACCTCCGGACGCACCACCCTGGCCGGCGAGGGGTTGCAGCACCAGGACGGGCACAGCCACGTGCTGGCGTTGACGCCGACCAAGGTCAAGGCCTACGACCCCGCTTTCGCCTACGAGCTGGCGGTGATCGTCCACGACGGACTGACCCGCATGTACTGCCATCAGGAGGACCTGATCTACTACATCACGGCGATGAACGAAACCTACAGGATGCCGCCGATGCCGGAGAGGGCCGACATCCGCGAGGGGATCATCCGCGGCCTGTACAAGTTCAGTTCCAGCGGTCGCAAGAAGGACAACGGCAAGGTCCACCTGCTGGGGAGCGGTTCGATCCTCAACGAGGTGATCAGGGCCCAGGAAATATTGGGGAATGACTATCAGGTTGCCGCCGACGTCTGGAGCGTCACCAGTTACAAGGAGCTGTACCAGGATGCGATCGAATGCGAGCGCTGGAATCTGCTCAACCCGGACAAACAGCCGAAAAAACCGTATGTTAGCAGTCAGCTGTCAAACGAAGAGGGGGTGTTTGTCGCCGTATCCGATTACATGAAGGTGTTGCCGCTGATGCTCGCCAGGTGGATTCCCGGGCCGTTGCGTTGTCTTGGAACGGACGGCTTCGGCCGCAGCGATTCGCGCGAGATGTTGCGCGACTTCTTCGAAGTCGATGCCCGGTACGTCGTCGTTGCGGCCCTGCTGCAACTGGCCGATAACGGAGATATCAAACGGACGACGGTTGCCGATGCCATCAAGAAGCTGAAGATTGACGCAGAAAAGCTGAACCCCCATACCGACTGAGGATGTGTGATGGTACATGAAATCAAGGTTCCGGAGGTCTCCGAAGGTGTCAAGGAAGGGATCGTCGCCGCCATTGCCGTTGCGGTGGGCGATACGGTAGAAGAGGATCAATCCCTGCTCGAACTGGAAACCGACAAGGCGGTGGTGGAAATCCCGTCGACCCATGCCGGCAAGGTGACCGAAATAAAGGTCGAAGAGGGGGAGACCGTCGCCATCGGCGCGGTGATCATGCTGATCGAAAGTGAGGCCGATGACACCGGGGAGAAGGAAGAGAAAGAAGAGGGAGGGGAAGAGGTGGAAGACGGCGCTTCCCCGGTGAAAGACGCTGACCAGGACGCAAAGCCTGCCGAAAAGAAGAAACCTGCAGACGAGACGAAGGCGGAAAAAGAGCAGGAAACGACCGAAAAGAAAGACGTCGAAACGTCGGAAAGCCCGGATAAGAGCAAGGAAAGAAGAGAAAAAGAACGAACCCCTGCCGAAGAAACCGGTGATGAGGTCGATCTGAAATCGTCCCGCCGGGGCGACCAGGTCGCCCCGGCCGCACCGTCGGTCAGAAGAAAAGCCCGTGAGCTCGGGGTCGATATCTACCAGGTCGACGGGGCCGGGCCGGGCGGTCGCATCAGCCAGGAGGATGTCCGGCGCTACGTCAGGCAGACCATGGAGCGGCTGCAGGCCGGACAGGGGAGCTTGCCAGGGACGAAACCGCTGCCCGACTTCAGCCGCTGGGGCGATATCGACTCGGAGCCACTTTCCAAGATCCGCCAGGTGACGGCCGAAACCATGAGTACCGCCTGGGCGTCCATTCCGATGGTGGCCCAGACCGGCCATGCCCGCATTACCGCATTCGAGCAGTTCCGCAAGGAATTCAACAGCCGGGCCGACGGCCGGACCAAGCTGACCATGACCGCGGTCCTCGTCAAGATCTGCGCCGCCGCCCTGAAGCAGTTTCCGCAATTCAACAGCAGCCTCGACGTCGAGAACAAGCAGCTGGTCCTGAAGAAGTATGTTCATGTCGGCGTGGCCGTCGACACCCCGTCCGGGTTGCTGGTGCCGGTGTTGCGCGATGCCGATAAAAAGGACATCGAGACGCTGGCGGTCGAGCTGAACGACCTGGCGGCTAAGGCCCGCGAGCGCAAGCTCAAGCCGGACGAGATGGAGGGGGGCTGTTTTACCATCAGCAACCTTGGCGGTATCGGGCGTGATCTGTTCACGCCGATCGTCCTGCCGCCGCAGGTGGCGATCCTCGGTGTCGCCCGGGGGCGTCACGAGCCGGTCTGGAACGGCCAGGATTTTGTCCCCGAGCTGATCCTGCCGCTGACCCTGACCTACGATCACCGGGTCATCGACGGCGCCGACGGTGCCCGTTTCATGCAGTGGATCTGCCAGGCGATCGAGTACCCGCTGCAGCTTGTCATGAGAGGCTAGACCATGAGCGGCAAACAACCTCGTGTCGAAAAAACTGATCTGGTCGTCATCGGCGCCGGACCGGGCGGATACACGGCCGCCTTCCGCGCTGCCGAGCTCGGACTCTCCGTGACCCTGATCGACCCGGAGGAGAATCCGGGCGGGGTCTGCCTCTACCGCGGCTGTATCCCCTCCAAGGCGTTGCTGCATGCCGCTGCCCTGATCGGCGAAGCAGCCGAGGCGGATAAGATCGGCCTGACCTTCGCCACGCCGCAAATTGACATTGACCGCATGCGCGAATGGAAGGAGGGCATCATCGCCAAGCTGACCGCGGCCCTCGGCAGCAAGGTCGACAAGCTCAAAATAGATCATATCCGCGGGCTGGCAACGTTCAAGGACAGCAGGACATTAACGGTGAGAACCGCTAAAGGTGATGAGCAGGAGGTTGTGTTTGACCAGGCGATCCTGGCGACCGGCTCGCGGCCGATTTCACTTCCCGGCCTCGAGATATCCGGAGGGCGAATCATCGATTCGACCGGTGCGCTGGAACTGGCCGATATCCCGAAATCGTTGCTGGTGGTCGGTGGTGGTTACATCGGCCTCGAGCTCGGTTCGGTCTACGCCGCCCTCGGCAGCGAGGTTGCGGTGGTCGAGATGACCGACGGACTGCTCCCCGGTTGCGACCGTGACCTGGTTTCGCAGCTTAAAAGGCGGCTCGACAAGCGCTTTGTGGCGATTATGACCGGCAGCAGGGTGACCGAAGTGAAGGAGCAGAAGAACGGGGTCAAAGTAACCATCGAGGGGAAGAAAGGTTCGGAGACGAAGAGTTACGATAAGGTCCTGGTCGCCATCGGCCGCATGCCGAACAGCGCGAATCTCGGCCTGGAAAATACCGGGATCAAAACCACGGAAAAAGGTTTTGTCGAGGTCGACGGCCAGATGCGGACCGCCGAAGGCCATATCTTCGCCATCGGCGACCTCGCCGGCGAGCCGATGCTGGCCCACAAGGCCTACGCCGAAGCGTACGTCGCCGCCGAGGCGGCGGCGGGGCTGAAGTCGCTCTTCGATCCGCGCGCCATTCCGGCGGTGGTCTTTACCGATCCGGAGATCGCCTGGTGCGGACTGACCGAAACCGAAGCCGGGGAGCAGGGCATCCGGGTCAAGACCGCCAAGCTCCCCTGGCGCGGCAACGGCCGCAACCTCAGCCTGGGGCGTGAAGACGGAATGACCAAGCTGATCGTCGATCCGGAGACCGACCGCCTGCTCGGCATGGCGGTGGTCGGGCCCGGCGCCGGCGAACTGATTGCCGAGGGTGTGCTCGCCCTGGAGATGGCGGCCGTCAGCGAGGATCTGCGCAAAGCGATACACCCTCATCCGACGCTTTCGGAGACGATACAGGATGCCGCCAGGGGCTATGACGGCAGCAAATAGCCCGGCGCAGTGTCGACATGCCCTGCGTGCTGCCTGACGACCTGCGCAGCGCTGAACATCACCCCGCGGTCTCCTCCCATTCGATCGCCTCGACCGGGCAGACATCATCGCAGGCGCCGCAATCGGTGCAGGTCTCCTTGTCGATGATGAATAGCGGTTCGCCGGAGCTGATGGCATTGACCGGACAGACCGGCTCGCAGGCGCCGCAGACGATACACTCTTCGGTAATGTAATGTGTCCCCATGGTCCCTTCCTCCGTTGTTCGCTGTCGTGACAGGATTCGGTCATCGATTCGGTTATCAGATACTGATGGAATCGAAGATTCTATCCGATTATACCATCAGGAAGAGAATTAAATGCTCCAGTGAATGATATCCGTGCCGCGACGGATGGCGCTCGCGATCGGTCGTTGCATCTTGTCCTTGTCAAAACGTGCCAGTCGTCTTAACATTGTTCCTGCATGGCGTAAATCATCAAGCGAACTGGAATCGTTGCGGAAAGGGGCGGAAATGCTCGAGCAGAAGCTGAACGACAAATCCCTGTTGAAGCAGAAATGTTTCATCGACGGCGCGTGGCTTGACGCCGACAGCGGCGCGACCGTCGATGTCGTCAACCCGGCGACCGGCGAAAGGATCGGCACCGTTCCGAAGATGGGGGCGGCCGAGACCAGAAGGGCCATTGCGGCTGCCGAAACCGCATGGCCGGAGTGGCGGGCGCGGACGGCGAGCGAGCGCTCGGCCATCCTGATGAAATGGCGCGACCAGCTGATGGCCAATCTCGAGGACCTGGCGATCATCATGACCGCCGAGCAGGGGAAGCCGCTGGCCGAGTCTCAGGGGGAGATCGCCTACGCCGCCTCGTTCATCGAGTGGTTCGCCGAGGAGGGGAAGAGGGTTTACGGCGACATCATCCCGCAGACCAAGCCGGATCAGCGCCTGGTGGTTGTCAGACAGCCGATCGGCGTCTGCGCCGCCATCACCCCCTGGAACTTCCCGACCGCCATGCTGACCCGCAAGGCCGGGCCGGCCCGGGCGGTCGGCTGCACCATGGTCGCCAAGCCGGCCACCGCGACACCTTTTTCGGCGCTGGCCTTCGCCGAGCTCGGCGCCCGTGCCGGCGTGCCGAAGGGGGTCTTCAGCGTGATCGCCG
>JBFHOZ010000146.1:0-5812 GCA_041592975.1 Desulfuromonadales bacterium | reverse complement strand
CGGTCGAGGCCATGAAGCAGGGGGCCTACGACTACATCATCAAGCCCTTCAAAAACGACGAAATCCGCCTCATCGTCAAAAACGCCCTCGAGCGCAAGAGCCTGCGCCAGGAAAACCAGCAGCTCAAAAAAGAGCTCGGCAAGCGCTACTCCTTCTCCGGCCTGATCGGCAAGAGCAAGCCGATGCAGGCGATCTACACCCTCATCGAGAAGGTCGCCGCCAGCCGGGTGAACGTGCTGATCACCGGCGAGAGCGGCACCGGCAAGGAGCTCGTCGCCCGGGCGGTGCACTACCAGTCGGAGCGCAAGGGGAAGCCGTTCCTGCCGATCAACTGCGGAGCGATTCCGGAGAACCTCCTCGAGAGCGAACTGTTCGGGCACGAGAAGGGCTCCTTCACCGGGGCGATCCAGCAGAAGGCCGGGCTGTTCGAGGTCGCCAGCGGCGGCACCATCTTCCTCGACGAGATCGCCGAGCTGCCGGCGATGATGCAGGTCAAGCTGCTGCGGGTGTTGCAGGAGCAGGAGATCCGCCGGGTCGGCGGCAACGAGAACATCCGCATCGACGTCCGCCTGATCGCCGCCACCAACAAGGATCTCGAGCAGGAGGTCGCCGAGAACCGGTTCCGCGAGGACCTCTTCTACCGGCTCAATGTCATCCCGCTGCATCTCCCCGCCCTGCGCGAGCGGCGCGAGGACGTCCCGCTGCTCATCGAGCATTTCACCCGGAAGGCGACCGGCCGCGACAAGATCGACATCGAGGAGAAGGCTATGCGCCGCCTGCTCGACTACGGCTGGCCGGGGAACGTCCGCGAGCTGGAGAACATCATCGAGCGCTGCCTGGTGCTCGGCGCCGGCGACCGGATCACCGAGGACTGCCTGCCGCCGCAGCTGCGCGGCGGCGTTGCGCGTCCCTGCGCCGGCCTCGACGAGATTCCCGACGACGGCATCGACCTCGACGCGTTTCTCGGCGGCATCGAGAAGGACGTCCTGCTCAAGGCGCTCGACAAGTCGGGCGGGGTGCGCAAGAAGGCGGCCGAGTTGCTGGGGATCACCTTCCGCTCGATCCGCTACCGCCTCGCCAAGTACGGACTGGCCGAAGAGGACGATTGAGTGTCGATTGTCGGAACGCGTCAATGTTAGATAGTGGACAAAAGGGGTCTAAATTCAATTCAGACCCCTTTTGTCCTTTCGACGTTCTTCGTGCCGTCATTCCCGTGGAATCAGGAATCCAGTCCGTTCGATTTCAGATTCTGGATCCCCGCATGCGCGAGGATGACGGCATAATGGGTCACCTGGACTTTGTTGATTGTCGTTCCCGCGCGGGCCGGAATCCGGCCCCGGCCCCCTCGTCGCCGTCATTCCTGCGAAAGCTGGAATCCAGCCTCGTTCTTCCCGTGTTGTCAATCCCGCAATAGCGGAAATACAGCCCTGACCGCCATAATGTAGTCATCCTCGCGAATGCGGGGTTCCGTTTTTATCTTCTACGCCCGAACCAGCGCCCGAGGTATCAATTCCGGGACATCGTGTATGAACCGGTCCTGCGGTTCCTGGATTCAACTTTGACCCATACCGGGTAAAAAGGGTTACATATTGCGTCATCCCGCCTGACACAAATTGTCACTCCTGCCGACATCCGGCATGTCGTGTCCACCGTGCTTCGCCCTTGAAACTCCAGTGATTCGTGCCTTTGCAGCCAAACACGCGTCATTGCGAAACTTGGCACGTCGCTTGCTCATAAGTCGAAACGTGAATTCGAACGTGCAAACGTTTATTGAACCGTCGGTTTCGCCGACACGTTTCCAACCCGAAAGGAGAAAAGGTTATGCTGAACAAGTTCCGTAAGACTGAAAAGGGTTTCACCCTGATCGAGCTGCTGATCGTCGTCGCGATCATCGGCATCCTGGCCGCCATCGCCATCCCGCAGTTTGCCGCTTACCGTATCCGCGGCTTCAACTCGTCGTCGCAGAGCGACGTCCGCAACGCTTCGACCTCGGAAGCGGCGTTCTTCTCTGACTGGCGTGTTTTCGGAGCATCTGCATCGTATGTTGTTGGTGGTGCCCCTCCGGGTGGTGCCGGCGCCCATGGTGCTGTTGTAACCGGCCCGAACAACGGTATCGCCGGCCAGGCGATCTACATCACCGCGACTGACGCCCAGGGTGGCAACCGCGACCTGCAGATTCCGCTCGGCAACACTGTCATGATCGAGGTCCAGACCAATGTCGCAGCTGCCGGCGTGGCTCCGAACACCACCTTCTGGGCAATCACCAAGCACGTCACCGGTGACACCTACTACGGCGCCGACGGCGACACCACCGCCATCTTCTTCGACCAGGTCCCGGGCAGCGATGGCACCAACCTGGTTGCCGGCCTGGTCGTTCCGTCGACCGCTGCTGACGACTTCACCGGACCGGCTGCCGGCGCTGCTCCGAGCGGCGGCGTTTGGGGCGTGCGTTAAGTCGCAGCCCGTTTCAGGACGACAGGACAATTTTGCATTGTCTTGCCTGATCGGATTAGGTAACTTAAGGGCGCTGGCCGTCAGGCCGGCGCCCTTGTTTTCATTTGGCCCTTATGAATCCGGAGTGATCTGACGTGCTGCAATTTCAAGATGTCTGGAAGACCTACACCAAGGAGCTCGGTTCTCCGGCGCACACGGCGCTGAAGGGGCTGACCTTCTCATTGGGGGAGGGGGAGACCCTCGGCCTGATCGGTGCCAACGGCGCCGGCAAGAGCACCTGCATCCGCCTGCTGATGGATTTCATCCGCCCCGATCGGGGAGAGATCGAGCTGTTCGGCCAACGCCCCGACGCGCCGGAAGTGCGCAAGAAGATCGGCTACCTGCCGGAGGTCGCCAACTTCCCGGCCAACCTCAACGTCCTCGACATGCTCCGCTTCGTCGCCCGCTCCTGCGGGATCGGCAAAGCCGAGCTGCAGGAGCGCTCGGAGAAGTGGCTGCGGCTGCTCGACCTGTGGGAATCCCGCAAGCGGCCGCTGCGCAACTACTCCAAGGGGATGCAGCAGCGCGCCAACTTCGTCCTCGCGCTGGTCAGCGACCCCGACCTGCTGATCCTCGACGAACCGATGAGCGGCCTCGATCCCCTCGGCCGGGCGAAGATCATCCAGCTGGTGCGTGATCTGAAAGAGGCCGGCAAGACCATCCTCTTCTGCTCGCACATCCTCGAGGACGTCGACCGCCTGACCGATCGCATCCTGGTGCTGCACCTCGGCGAAAAGCGCTTCGAGGGGGTGCCGGCCGATTTCTGCAGACAGCAGGGGCGGGCCGATATCGTCGAGTCCTTCGTCTCCCTGGTCGAGGAAGGAGGGGGTGATGAACAGTAAGCTGAACCGGATTCTCTCGGTTGCTCACCTTGTGCTGCTCGACGGCCTGCGCCGGCACGCCCTGATCGGCCTTGTGGTGCTGGCCCTGGCGCTGCAGTGCGGCGGGCTGCTCTTCTTCGGCTTCATCCCGCGCGACATCGGCCGCGCCTCCAGCGACTTCATCTTCTCGGTCAGCTGGCTGGCCGGCCTGCTGTTCCTCTTCTTCCATGCCGTTCAGGCGCTCGCCTGGGGGGAGGAGCGGCGGGTGATCCATACCCTGCTGGCCCGGCCGATTTCGCGAGCCGAGTACGTCGTCGGCGTCTACTCCGGCCTGGCCCTGCTGCTGCTGATGCTCAACCTGATCCTCGGCGGACTCGGCTGGGGGGTGCTCGGCCTGATCCAGTCGATGGTCAAGGAGAGCTATTTCGGGGTGTTCTCGCCCGGGTTCTTCCTGCTGACCTGGAGCGGCATCTACATGGTCCAGCTCGCCGTCCTGTCGGTGATCATGCTCTTTTCCGGCCTGGTGCGCGGCTCCTTCACGGTGCTGCTGATGGCCGTCTCCTACTACATGACCTGCAACGGCCTGCCGGTGGTCCGCCAGTCGCTGGCGACGAGAACGATCGGGGCAGATCAGTCGTTGTTCATGGACAACGTCCTGCGTGGACTGACGGCGCTTTTCCCCGACTTCGGCCGGCTCGATTACAAGCTGTACGTCATTGGTCAGGAAGCATTCCCTGATCCCGGTTTGCTGTTGAGTCAGTACGGACTGCTCGGATTCTATATTGTCCTGGCGCTCTTTCTCGCCTGCGCCGTTTATGGCAGGAGGGACCTGAAATGACGCTTCCCCGGGCAGTGTCGATACTTGTCCTTGCCGGGTACCTGGCCTTCTTCGTGATGACGGAGCGGCATTTCAGTACGGCCAAGCTGCACTTTTCGGCGCCGTTGCCGGCGCCGGTGCTCAACGTCGCCCTCGGATTCCTGCGTCATCTCGGCGCCGAGATGCTCTTTGTCAAGGCGGCGGTCTTTCTTGGTGCGCCACCGGCAATGCTCCCCCCCGAAGAGGAGTATGTCGAGAACCTGACGCTGAACTTCGAGGTGCTGACCGACATCTACCCGGAGTTTCGTGACGCCGGCTTCCTCGCCCAGTCGAGCCTGGCGCACATCTCGCCGGAGTACGCCGGCCGGGTGATCGGCATCCTTGACAAGGGGATTGACGCCCTGCCTGACGACCTCTACCTCCCCTTCTTCAAGGGATTCAACCACTACTACTACCGCGGGGAGAACGCCCACGCTGCCGAGATATTTGCCGAGCTCGGACAGCGGCCGGATGCCCCGAGCTGGATAGGACACCTTGCGGCGGTTTTGTCCGGGCAGGGGGGTGATCTGTATGCCGGCCTCGTGACGTTGCAGATCATGCACGCCATGGAGGAAGAGGAATTTCACAAGGCGCGTTATGCCCGCGATATCGACACGTTCCAGCGGGCGATCGAGGTGTACGAGGCGACCCGATCCTTTTTCAACACCTTCGGCAGGTACCCGGAGGAGCTGGACGAGCTGATTCCAGGCTTCATCCCCGGGCTCCCGGACGTCGGCCCCGATTTCGAGCTGTTGTGGATTCCGCCGAAGCTTCGGCTGGTGCGGCCCGAGTGATTATGGTGGCGGTTGAGGTGTGCTGGCTGTGAAGGAGCTAAGTTTTTTCTATTTTGCGGTTTTTCTGTTCGGCGCCGTCGTCGGCTCGTTCCTCAACGTCTGCATCTTCCGCATCCCGGCCGGGGTGTCGGTGGTCTCGCCGCCGTCGCGGTGCCCGGCCTGCGAAGCGCCGATCCGCTGGTACCAGAACATCCCGATCCTCAGCTGGCTGGTCCTCGGCGGCCGGTGCGCCGGCTGCAAAACGGCCATTTCGATCCGCTACCCGCTTGTCGAGGCGTTGAACGGGGCGCTGTGGCTGCTTTCTTTTCATTATTTCGGCCTGGCCCTCCCGGCGCTGATCTACGCGCTCTTTCTCTCGGCGCTGCTGGTGATCACCTTTATCGACCTCGATCACCAGATCATCCCGAACGTCATCAGCCTGCCGGGTGTCATCGCCGGCTTCGTCCTCTCCTTCGCCGTTCCCTGGCTTCCGTGGTACGACTCGCTGCTGGGGGCCCTGCTCGGCGCCGGGCTGCTCGGCCTCGTCGCCGGCGGCTACCAGCTGCTGACCGGCAGGGAAGGGATGGGGATGGGGGATCTGAAGCTGCTGGCGATGATCGGCGCCTTCCTCGGCTGGCAGTCGATCCTGCCGGTGGTCTTCATCGGCTCGCTGGCCGGCACCCTGATCGGTGTGCCGCTGATGCTCCTGAAAGGCGGCGACGGCAGGCTGGCGCTCCCGTTCGGCCCGTTCCTGTCGCTCGGGGCGCTGGTCTATCTTTTCTGGTGGTTCGATATTTTTTCCTGGGATCAATCTTTCTTTCTTCCCCATTGAGCACAGGCATTACCAGATAGTGTGCCTTCTCCCGCCG
>JBFHOZ010000145.1:0-5829 GCA_041592975.1 Desulfuromonadales bacterium | reverse complement strand
GGATGGAAAAAAAGAAAAGGGTTGCCGATTTCGGCAACCCTTTGTTGTTTTTGGTGGAGCTAGGCGGGATCGAACCGCCGACCTCTTGAATGCCATTCAAGCGCTCTCCCAGCTGAGCTATAGCCCCGTGAAGCGAAGAAGTTTATAGCAAACGCGGCTGATACTGTCAACACTATTGATGCATCCGCTACGAAAAAAGCGTTTTACACCACCAGGCTGATCGCCGACAGCGCCGCGGCGCCGACCAGGAACGGGTCGCATTCGCGGATCCGCCCGGTGAAATGCCGGAGCAGCACGTAGCTGACGAAGCCGAAGGCGAGCCCGGTGGCGATGGAGTAGGTGAGCGGCATGAGCACGAAGGTGAGGAAGGCCGGCGCGGCGTCGGCGAAGTTGTAGAAGTCGATCTGGCTGATGCCGCGCATCATGAAGATGCCGACGATGATCAGCGCCGGGGCGGTGGCGAAGCCGGGGACGATGCCGATCAGCGGCGTGAACAGCACCGCCAGCAGAAAGAGCACGGCGGTGAAGACGCTCGCCAGTCCGGTGCGGCCGCCGTCGGCGACGCCGCTGGCCGACTCGATGTAGGTGGTGGTGGTGCTGGTGCCGAGCAGCGCCCCGCCGACGGTGGCGACGGCGTCGGCGGTGAGCATCTTCGGCAGGTTCCTGATCTCCCCTTTGGCGTCGGCCATGCCGGCCTCGCGGCAGACGGCGAGCATGGTGCCGAGGGAGTCGAACAGGTCGACGAACATGAAGGAGAAGATCGCCGAGAAGAGCGACAGGGTGAGGGCGCCGGCGATGTCGAGCTGGAAGGCGATCGGCGCCGGCGAGGGCGGCACGGCGATGATCGCCTTCGGCATCGGCGCCAGCTGCAGGGCGAGACCGGCGACGGTGGTGGCGACGATCGCCAGCAGGATCGCCCCGCGGACGCGGCGGATCTCGAGGATCACCGCCAGCAGCAGCCCGCCGAGGCCGAGCAGCGCCTGCGGGGTGAAGGCGCCGAGCTGCACCAGAACGGCGTCGTTTCGGACGATGAGGCCGAGGTTCTGCAGGCCGATGAAGGCGATGAACAGGCCGATGCCGACGGCGGCAGAGACGCGCAGGGTCAGCGGGATGGCCCGGACGATCCGCTCGCGCACCCCGGCCCAGGTGAGGGCGACGAAGAAGACGCCGGAGAGGAAGACGACGCCGAGGGCGGTCTGCCACGGAATCCCCTGGCCGAGGACCAGCGAGTAGGTGAAGAAGGCGTTCAGCCCCATGCCGGGGGCCATCATCAGCGGCGCGTTGGCCCACAGGGCGATCAGCAGGGTGGCGCCGGCGGCGACCAGGCAGGTGACGGTGGTGAGCGCCCCTTTGTCCATGCCGGTGGCCGCGAGGATGTTCGGGTGGACGAAGATGATGTAGGCGGCGGTCAGAAAGGTGGTCAGACCGGCGACCGCCTCGGTGCGGACAGTGGTGTTGTGTTCCCGAAGTCTGAAGAGCTGTTCCAGCATGACGACCCTCCCGGATGATCGATAGTTCTGCCGAAAAGGTATAGCATATTTGGCAACGAGAATGGGGACAGATTTGAAATCTGTCCCCGGCACGCATCACGTTGTCGTATTCGCGAAAGCGGTACGCCAGGGCTGCTTCCGGAGAATGTCAGGACAGGATTCCCGGTCGGTGCCGGGAACGACATCACTGTTGCGTCTTGAACAGCGTCAGCAGCATCTTGAAGCGCTTCTTCGCCTGCACCCAGTGGGAGATGCCGCCCGGCATCAGCATGATCTCGCCGGCCTTGACGGTCTTCGGCTCGCCGCCGATGGCGATCTCCGCCTCGCCGTCGAGGATGTAGACGAAGGCGTTGAACGGCACGGTGTGCTCCGACAGCCCCTGGCCGGCGTCGAAGCTGAAGACGGTGAGGGTGCCGATATCCTCCTGCAGCAGGGTGCGGCTGACGACGGCGCCGTCCTGGTAGTCGACCATGGCGGCCAACTCCTTCGGGGTGCCGCCTTCGATTCCGGGGGTGAGTTTCTCGCGGGTCATATCGTCTCTCCTTTGTTTGCGGTGATGGCTTGCGAGACAGTATAGCGAGGTCGCCGGCATCGGCAATTGATCCTGGTCAACTTGCCGATATTTCCCGGGACGGGTCAGCGGATCTGGTCGAAAAGGATGCGGATGTGCTGCTTGAGGGCGGGGCTCGAGGCGTTGTTGACGGCGTGGAAGAGGGCGTTCTTGCTCTCGAAGATGTCGTCCTGGCGGTAGTGGGCCAATGAGGCGTGGTAGTAGATGCGCGCCTGCTGGTCGGTGTCGGCGGCCGCCTCCAGCGCCTGGCCGAAGAGCGCCAGCGCCCCGGCCGGGTCGCCGGCGTGCAGGGCGACGAACCCCTCGAGGTCGAGCCGCTTCGCCGGGTCGCCGATGCCGGCGAGCTGCCGTTCGGCCTCCCGGAGCTCGCCGGTCCGCGCCAGGGCAAGGCCGTAGCGGTAGCGGATCGTCTCCTGGTCGGGGTGGTTTTCCGGCAGGCGCTCCAGGGCGCCCCCGTAGGTCTCGGCGGCGCCCGGGAAATTCTGCAGCAGCTCGAGGATTTCGGCCAGCTGCCGGTAGAGGGTGCCGTCCTGCGGCGCGTAGGCGACCGCCTCGGCGAACTTCCCGGCGGCGGCCGGGTAGTCGCGACGGAAGGCGAGCTGCTCGGCCTCGTTTTGCAGGCGCTTCGCCAGGGCCGGGTCGGCCGGCGGCAGGCTGGCGGCGCAGCCGCAGGCGAGCAGGGCGCTGAAAAGGATGGAAACTGTCCGGACAAATACAGATGTGTTCATGACGTGAGCTTAAACGGCGGAGGCCGAACATGTCGGCCTCCTTTTGTCGGTCATCCCAGTTCGATGCCGGTCAGGCGGAAGAGCGCCTCGCGGTATTTCTCCGAGGTCTTGGCGACGATCTCGTCCGGCAGCGGCGGCGGCGGCGCGACCTTGCCCCAGTCGAGGGTTTCGAGGTAGTCGCGCAGAAACTGCTTGTCGAAGCTCATCTGCGGACCGCCCGGCTGGTACTGGTCCTTCGGCCAGAAGCGGGAGGAGTCTGGGGAGAGCGCCTCGTCGATCCAGATCAGCTCGCCGTCCATCATGCCGAACTCGAACTTGGTGTCGGCGATGATGATCCCCTTCTCGTCGGCGTAGGCGCGCGCCCGCTCGTAGATGGCGATGGAGATGTCGCGCACCTTCTCCGCCATGTCGCGGCCGATCAGCCTGACCGTCTCCTCGAAGGAGATGTTCTCGTCGTGCTCGCCGATCTCCGCCTTGGTCGACGGGGTGAAGATGGTCTGCGGCAGAATCTGGCTCTCCTTGAGCCCTGCCGGCAGCGGAATGCCGCAGATGGTTCCCGCCTTCTTGTACTCCTTCCAGCCGGAGCCGGAGATGTAGCCGCGGACGATGCACTCGACCGGCAGCGGTTTGGCCTTCTTGACCAGCATGCTGCGCCCCTCGAGCTGGGCGCGGTACTTGTGGGTGGTCGCCGGGAAGTCGTCGACGTCGGTCGAGACGATGTGGTTCGGGATGATGTCGGTCATCTTCTCGAACCAGAACTTCGAGAAGGTGTTGAGCACCTCCCCCTTGCAGGGGATCCCCTGTCCCATGATGACGTCGAACGCCGAGATCCGGTCCGAGGTGACCATCAGCAGGTGCTCGCCGAGGTCGTAGATTTCGCGGACCTTGCCGCGGTTGACCAGCTTGAGGTCGGGGAAGTCTGTCTGCATGACAACGGGTTTCATGGTTTTATCCTCTTTCCAGAAGCTGCTGAAGGTAGGGCGCGTACTCGATTTCGGCGCTCTTCCTCAGCTCTTCGATTTTTGCTTCGAGCACCTCGCGGCGCATGTTGCTGGTGACCGTTTCGCGCAGCTGCGCGCGCTTGGCGGCGTCGAGCTGGCTCATGTCGGCCGGTGTCCTCTTCTTGAGCGTGGCGACGACGAAGCGGCCGCCGAGCTCGTAAACCTCGGGGGCGATGCGGTTGTCGGCGTCGAGCTCGAAGGCGTGCGCGGCCAGCTTCTCGGCGTTGCCGAGGCGCGGGATGAAGGTCTGGAAGGACTGGGTGAAGTCGCCGGTCTCCTCGACCTTGACATCGAACTTCCGTGCGAGGCCGGCGAGCGTCTTCCCGTCCTTCAGGCCGGCGAGGATCTCTTCGGCGGCATTGCGGGCGAGGTCGTCGGCCCGGCTCTTGCGGTAAGCGGCCTCGACCTTCTTTCTGACCTCGGCGAACTCCGGGATGTGGCTCTCCTGCTTCTCCTTCAGCGCGATCAGGTAGATGCCCGACTCGAGGCGGACCGGCCGGGCCAGCGTCCCCGGTTCGAGGCCGAAGGCGGCGGCGGAGACCTCCGGCGCCTGGCCGATGCCGTCGATGGCGGTTTCGCGGTCGAACAGGCCGGTCTCCTTGATGCCGAGGTCGTTGTCCCGGGCGGCCTTTTCCAGGTCGCCGGTCTTGCGGTTGATGTTGTAGGCGTCCATCGCCTTCTCGAAGGCGACCTGGACCGACTGCTCCTTCTGCAGCCCGGCGCGGACCGTGTCGATGACGTCGGCCAGCGGCTTGACCCCCGGCTCGATGTAGCCGTCGACCTTGATGATGTGCAGGCCGAAGGGGGATTCGACGATGTCGCTGATCTCCCCCGGCTTGAGGCTGAAGGCGGCCTTCTCGAAGGCGGGCACCATGGTGCCGCGGCTGAAGTAGCCGAGGGCGCCCCCCTTGGCGGCGCTGCCGGTGTCGTCGGAATGCTTGCGGGCGAGGCGGGCGAAATCCTCGCCGGACTTCGCCTTCTCGAGGATCTTCTCGGCGAGCTTCCGCTTCTCGTCGCGGACCGCCTCGCCGGCGTCCTTGTCGACCTTGACCAGGATGTGGGCGGCGCTGACCTGCTCCTCGATTTCGAACTGGTCGAGATTGCGGCTGTAGTATTTCTCCAGGGCCGCGTCGTCGACGGTGACGTCGTCGGTGTAGCGCCCCGGTTCGAACTGCAGGTAGCGGATCGCCACCCTGGTGTCGACCCGGAAGTCCTCGCGGTTCTCCTCGAAGTATCTCCTCAGCTCATCCTCGGAGACCTTGACCTTGCTCTCGAACAGCGCCGGGGCGAGGCGGACGAATTCGAGGTTGACCTTCTCGTTCTGCTTGCGGAATTCGGCCTCGATATCGCTCTCCTCGACGGTCACCGCCGACATGATGTGTTCCTCGACCTTCTCGGAGAAGAGCGCCCGCTCCTGGCCGAGTTCGAAATCCTCGGGGGCGATGCGCTGGTAGTTGAGAACCTGCAGGTAGGTGTTGCGGTCGAACACGCCGTTGACCTGGAACTGCGGGATCCTGGCGATGGCGTCGACGACCTCCTTGCGGTTGACCTCGATGCCGAGCCGGTCCCCCTCCTGCTCGAGGAGAACCTGGCGGACCAGCTGGTCGATGGCGGTCCCGGCCAGGCCGAGCTGCTTTTCCATCTCGGCGTTGAACCGGTCGCTGTAGAGGTTCTGGTAGAAGGTGTAGAGGTTGCGGTAGGCCCTCTGGTAGTCCTGCACCGTGATCTGGGTGCCGTTGACCGATGCGGCGATGTTGCCGCCGTCGGACGGACCCTCGCTCCCTTTTCCCCAGACGAGGAAAATGGTGCCGACGAAGGTGGCGATGATCCCCCAGAAGACGAATTTGATGAGGGTTGATTTCTGCTTCTTTCTGATCAGATCGAGCATCCGTGAAACTCTCCTTGAAAGGGCGGTTTTGCGCGCGGCGCAACAGGGCCGCATGTTAGACAATCAGGGGTGCAAATGCAATAACTTTTTCGGTTTTCTTTCTTGCAATGAAGGGCCGATTTTGGTAGTGTGAACAGCATTTTACGGGGGG
>JBFHOZ010000144.1:0-6022 GCA_041592975.1 Desulfuromonadales bacterium | reverse complement strand
CCCTCCAGGGGAAAAGCATCGACGATTTCAAGAAGGTCGTCATTTCCGACGATCTGCGCCTGACCATCGAGACGGTCAGGGGCGGGGGCGGCATATCGTTCATCTCGAAAAGCGTCGTTGCCCCCTACTCGGCCGCGGGCGAACTCAACCTGCACTACGTCGAGGGGTTCAATCATGTCCGCTGCCGGACGATCGCCCTGAAGGAGGACCGCAAGGACGATCCGCTGCTGCTGAGTTTTATCGCCTGCGTCCAGGAGCTGTTCGGGGGGGGGGCGGTCGATTGCGCCGCGAAGTGCGCCTAGCATCCGGAATCGGCGTCAGGAAAACCGAAAGGCGGGGATCACTCCCCGCCTTTCTTGTTGCCGCCGCCCCAGACCGGGTCGTCGTAAAATTGCCGCTGCATTCTCTCTTCGGGGTTCTGCTGCAGGTATTCGTCAAGCGAGAAGCTGTAGCGGTAGTTGGCGCAGTACTCCTTCAGGATGTCGTAGGCAAGATTGATGCGCCGGATCTCTTCGGAGTCGCTGTTCCCCTTGTCCGGGTGAAACTCCTTGACCAGGCTGCGGTGCCGTTTGCGCACCTCGGCGAGGGTCGCGCGGTCGCGCAACCCGAAAATTTTCAGGGCTTCAAGCAGGTCTTCGTAAGCCATGATTCATTTTAGGATGATTTCGGAACCGGGGCAAGCAGTCCGGAGGCGCAGAGCTGCCGGCGCTGCTGCCGAAGGTAGAGGTATTCGACGATTTCGGCGCTGATCAGCAGAAAGATCGCCAGCACGACGCCGGAGACCGGTACCGTCAAGAAGCCGGCGAGGGCCCAGATGCCGAGCATGTAGCCGGTCTTGGCCAGGGTGGAGCGTCCCAGCATGCCGGTGCGATGGGCGCCGGCAAAGACGCCGCGGAGCAGGTTGGTCAAACCGTAGAGGAACGGGTAGACGGCGCAGGCAATCATCGGCCAGGTGATGTAGAGGCGCATCTGTTCGTCGAGGCCCATGACCCGACCGAGGACGGGACCGTTGAGCGGCAGGGCAACCAGGATCATGATCACTGCCATGCCGGCGGCCACCCGATGGAAAAACTGCCTGATCACGCGGTTGTCGCCGATCTCCCGGACCAGGGTGAGGTAGGCCTGCTGGAGATTGCGCATCGGCCCGGAAAGCAGGAAGAGGAAGCCGCGGATGATCCCGAAGGCGGCCAGCGCCTGGGGGGCGTCCGGCAGCCGGCTGATGATGGCGTTGATCAGCAGCGGAATGGTCTGCTGCAGGCACGACGAGTAGGCGAGCGGGAAGGCGTAGCGGAGGATCTCGCCGGTCGTCCGCTCCGTTTCGGACTTCGGTGTTTCGTATATCCGCCAGGCCAACAGGCCGATGACGGCGGTTTCGAGGGTGACGCAGGCGAGCAGGGCGAAGGCGCCGACCCGGGCGCCGCTGAACCAGTTCTGGCCGATCAGCAGGAACAGGACCAGCCCGCCGACGCGGACGCCGGTGGCGACGGAGACCAGCCCGGTCCTTCGGGCCTGGATCACCAGCCCCTGGGCCAGCCCGCGCAGACCGGTGGCGAACGGGAGGAAGACGAGGATCCCGAGAGCGCCGCGGGCCTCCTCGGCGATGCTGCCGGTGACGCCGAGGATGGTGCCGAGGAGGACCGTGCCGAACGGCGAGAAGGCGACCAGCGCCAGCATGATCGAAACGTAGGTCGCGACCAGCAGGACGAACAGGGTGACGCTGCGCAACGATCGCCTCCCCCGGGCCATGGCAATGGTCACCGTGTGGTTCTGGTAGGAGGGGGAGGCGAGGAAAAGATGCAGCACCATGGCGACCGAGAAGCCGGCCAGGGCGGTAATGTAGTCGGCCTGCCGGGCGAGGCCGGCGTTGATGATCGAGTGGGAGACGCTCATCAGCTGCACGTTGAGCAGCAGCGGAAAGAAGAAGAGGGAGACCTCCCTGAGGGTCAGCTTCCCCTGGCTCATCCGGCCGACCCGGGGAAGATGGCGATCAGGTCGGCCGTCGTTTCCGCCCGGAAGTCGCTCTTCAGGCCGTCGTCGTGTCCGAGTCCCCAGCCGCAGAAGCAGTTGCTGGTTCCGGCCGCCCGGGCGGCCCGGAGGTCGACGTGGTGGTCACCGAACATGACGGTCCGGGACGGGGCGGCACCCAGTTTTTCCAGGGCGAGGTTGACCATGTCGGGGTGCGGCTTTTTCTGCAGGCCGTTTTCGGCGCCGACGACGCACCGGAAGAAGCGGGTCAAATCGAGGCGTTCCATCAGGGTTTCTGCCAGGCGCTGCGGCTTGTTGGTCACCACCGCCATCGGCCAGTCCCTGTGCGCCTCGAGAAACGGCACGATGCCGGGGTAGACGAAGGTCTCGTCGGTCAGGTGCTCGGTGTAGATTTCGACGAAGCGGACGCGGCGCGCCTGCGAAAAAAGCTCCCTCGGCAGGGCGCGCTGCACCAGCAGGCCGACGCCGTCGCCGACATAGGAGCGGACCTGCCGGTCGGTGACCGGCGGCAGGGCGAGCTCGCGGCGCAGCAGGTTGACCGAAGTCGTCAGGTCGGGAATCGAATCGACCAGGGTGCCATCGAGGTCGAAAAGGAAATTGTCTATTGCCGGCGGGATGCTCATGGCGGCTGCCGGTCAGCTGCGGGCGCCGAAGATGGCGGTGCCGACCCGGATCATGGTCGCCCCCTCCTCGATGGCGACCTCGAAGTCATGGCTCATCCCCATCGACAGCTCCTCCATCTCGACTCCCGGGATGCCGATCCGGGCAATCGCTTCACCGAGTTCCCGCAGGCGGCGGAAAAAAGGGCGGACATCCTCCGGGTCGTCGTAGAAGGGGGGGAGAGTCATCAGCCCCCTGACGTTCAGCATCGGCAGTGCCGCGACCTGGCGCACGAGCTGTTCGAGGTGGTTCTCGTCGGTGCCCGACTTGCTGACCTCGCCGCCGAGATTGACCTGGATGAGGATGTCGACCGGCCGGCCGGTCTTCTGCCACTGCTTGCTGATCTCCTCGGCCAGCGAGAGCCGGTCGACGGAATGGATCATCGCCACTCTGCCGCGCAGGTACTTGACCTTGTTCGACTGCAGCCCGCCGATGAAATGCCACTGAACCGGCGCCGAGACGTCATCGGCCTTGTCGAGAAAATCCTGGACGTAGCTCTCCCCGAAGACGGCCTGCCCGGCGGCGGCGGCCTCGTCGATCATCGCGGCCGGCTTGGTCTTGGAGACGGCGACCAGCTTGACGTCATCCGGGTTGCGGCCGCAACGGGCGCAGACCGCTTCGATCGATTTCCTGATTTCGGCAATGTTGGATTTGATGTTCATGTGTTTATCGATAAAAAGGCCATGAAAGAATGCAATTTAAACGGAGAGGCGGGGAGACCCGGAGAGAGAAACGTAGGAATGAATTCTCTCCACCTCTCCGGCTCTCCGTTAAAAGGCATCTGAATTATCTGAACAAGGATACCGCCCCCATCCGCTTCAGCACCTCGACGACCTGGCAGAGCGGCATGCCGACAACGTTGTTGTAGCTGCCGTCGATGCGCTCGACGAAGACCCCGCCCATCCCCTGGATGGCGTAGGCGCCGGCCTTGTCCATCGGCTCACCGGTGGCAATGTACCCCGCAATTTCCGATTCTGTCAACTCGCGGAACCGGACGTCGGTGGCGACGACGTCGGCGACCATCTTCCCGCCCTGCCGGTCGAGGACGGCGTAGCCGGAGAGCACCCGGTGGCACGCTCCGGAAAGGGAGCGGAGCATGGCAACCGCCTCGCCGGCATCGGCCGGCTTGCCGAGAATGTCGTTCCCGAGCAGGACGATGGTGTCGCTGCCGATGAACCAGCGGCCGGCGACGTCGTCCCGGGCGGCGACCTCCTTCGCCTTGGCGATGCTGAGGCGGACGACGTGCTCCCCCGGTGTCTCGCCCGGCAGGAGATCTTCCGGCACCGCGCTCGGGATAACCGAGATCGGAATGCCGAGCTTTTCAAGCATCTCCTTCCGGCGCGGCGAACCGGAGGCGAGGACGATTTGTGGTTTTTCTGACATGTAAAACTCCGAGATCCAATTTAACGCAAAGGCGCAATGACGCAATGAATGTCTAAGAAATCTTCCTTTGCGTCTTCGCGTCTCTGCATTGAAGGATTAGCCTTGATATGTTGTCCACCACGCCTCCAGGTCGGCAAGTGCCCGTTCGGCCATGGCGAGGCGCCGATCGGCACGTTTCCCTTTCTTGCGGCCCGGCAGCGGCGGAAAGAGGCCGTAGTTGACGTTCATCGGCTGGAAGTTCTCCGGGTCGGCTTCGGTCAGGTGGGTCAGCAGCGCGCCGAGGGCGGTGGTCGGCGGTGGCTGGATGACCGGTTCGCCGTTCAGCAGCCGGCTCGCGGTTAGCCCGGCGAGGAAACCGGAGGCGGCGGACTCGACGTACCCCTCGACCCCGGTGATCTGCCCGGCAAAGATGATCCGCTCGTCGCATACGAGCTGCTGGTTCCTGTTGAGGCGGGACGGGGCGTTGATGAAGGTGTTGCGGTGCATGCTGCCGAGACGGGCGAACTCGGCGTTCTCCAGCCCGGGGATGGTGCGGAAGATGCGCCGCTGTTCCGGGTAGGTGAGCTTGGTCTGGAAGCCGACCAGGTTGTAGAGCGTCCCCGCGCGATTCTCCATGCGCAACTGGACCACGGCGTACGGCTCCCGGCCGGTCCTCGGGTCGGCCAGGCCGACCGGCTTCATCGGCCCGAAGGCGAGGGTTTCGTCGCCGCGCGCCGCCATGATCTCGATCGGCATGCACCCTTCGAAATGAATCCCCTTCTCGAAGTCGCGGTACGGCACCGTCTGCGCCGCGTTGAGGTCGGCGACGAACTGCCGGTACTGCTCCTCGGAGAGCGGGCAGTTGATGTAGTCGTCCCCCCCCCTGCCGTAGCGGGAAGCGCGCCAGGCGATGTCGAGGTCGATCGAGTCGGCTTCGACGATCGGGGCGATGGCATCGTAGAAATAGAGGTGCTCGCTGCCGGTCAGTTCGGCGATCTGCTCGGCCAGCCGATCGGAGGTCAGCGGGCCGGTGGCGACGATGACCGGCCCCTCGGCCGGGATGGCGAGGATCTCCTCGCGTACCAGCTCGATGGCCGGGTGTTCCACGATCTTCTGTGTCAGTTCGGCCGAGAAGAGTTCCCGGTCGACGGCCAGGGCCCCGCCGGCCGGCACCGCGGTGGCGTCGGCCGCCGCCATGACCAGGCTGCCGCAGCGGCGCAGCTCCTCCTTGAGACAGCCGACCGCGTTCTGCAGGCCGGCGCCGCGCAGGGAGTTGGAGCAGACCAGTTCACCGAGGCCTTCTGATTGATGCGCTTCGGAGAAACGCTGCGGTTTCATCTCGAAGAGGGTGACCGCAAGGCCGGCGTTGGCCGCCTGCCAGGCGGCTTCGCAGCCGGCGAGGCCGGCGCCGATGATGGTGATGTGGTTTGGGTTGCTCATGCTTAAAGTATGACTTTTAATAGCCAGGTTTTTGCAAGGTTAAAGTCGTGAGGTTGCGCCCTCACACTGCGCCATACTCTTTTGTCTGGCCACAAAAGAGTATGCAGAAAAGGGCCTGTCACCTGCGGTGGGCATGGCATTCGCGGGTGAAGCTGCCCTTTTTCAATATTGGTAGTAGATGATCCAAAGTGTCGCTGTGGCAACTCTGACACGACTGGCCCATTTAACATGCCTGTCACTTCCGTTTGAAACTCACCTTCTCTATATCCGCGCTAAATTTAAAAACCACGTCATTCCCGACCCCGATCGGGAATCCAGCCTTTGCTCTTGACTTTGACTTGCCCCTGTTGCTCTTGCCTGGAATCATTTCAGCGCGCTAACTCGAACGCAGCCCAACCGCAACCGCCACGGAGATGAGCCGTGTTCGCCTCAAGGCGAACTCCCGGGCACAACGTTGATTTGAAACAACATTGCTCGCACCAGAAAAGTTCCCGCAGGGGAGCGGTTTCTTCGGTTCGTTTCTTTATCGCTCAATAAAGAAATGAACCCGGCTGCCGGGCCGGGACCCGGCGGT